>JAEEJI010000199.1 GCA_016281825.1 Muribaculaceae bacterium
CCAATAAATGATTACCTTTGCCCCAACGTAATTGGCAAACCATTTAAAAGATACAAACCAAGATTATTTATTAACTAAAAACCAAACAATTATGAAAAAAATTCTATCATTATTGATGCTCATGCTGCTATGTACAACAGCATGGGCAACTGAGGTGACCCTGGAATATACTGGTAGCACTACCGGAAACATGTCTGGCGAAAATGATGCTGCGCTTGTCGGCCTTGATGCAACAGCATGGTCTGTGGTGGGCGAAAAGGGATCCGCAAGCAACATGCCAGGCCTTAACAAAGATGGCGATATAAGACTTTATGGGAATGCAAATGGTGGCAACACGCTTACTGTCACTTCACTTTCTGGAGCAACAATTAATTCTATCACTATCACTTTCACTGGCGCTAATTATAGTAACGCCTATGTGAGCGTTGGAGGTGAGGACGTTACTGGCTCGAATGGAGTTTATGAGATTGGCAATTCAGCTTTTGTGATTGGCAATGCAAACACAAATACCACCCAAGTCCGAATCAAAAAAATCGTCATAAATTACGCTAGTGATGAACCAGAGGCTCCCACAATCCTCCTCAACGGTGTGGCTCCTGCTACTAGCTACTATGTAAGTGATCTTCCGCTGTCGTTGACCATTACGAGTAATAATGGTACTGAGACTCCTTATTATCACTACTCGTTTGCCGCTGACCCCGAAACTGTGTCATCAACTATCCGTGCCGGTGCAACTGAGTTGACCACGGGCGAGAGTCCTGCTCTCAATCTACAGAAGGGTTCGAACAAACTGTGGGTTGCCGAAGCAATCCCAAACACTGAGACACAGCAGTGGTCTTCATCGCAATGGGCATCAGCAACATTCACCATCAAGGAAGACCCGACAACCGTTGCCAACATCGCTGAGTTCAACGCTTTGGATGATAATACCGAAGTAACCTTTAATGGCACCGTGACTGTTTTGGGTCAAAAAGACAGTTACCTTTATGCTCAGGATGATGAGAAGGGTATGCTGATTTACGGAAGTGGTCTTCCTTCATACCAGCTTGGTGACAAGATTTCAGGTTTCAAGGGTAATAAGACCACTTTTAAAGGTGCTCCTGAAATGAATAATCTTGTCACTACAAGTTTTGGTGAAGCTTCTGGTAACGAGCTCCCTACTGCCATCGAAATGAACATTGCTGACGTCAAACTCGAAAACTTCGGACGCTATGGCGTCATCAAAGGCGCTACTGTTGCTGCATTGTCTGGTAACAATAGTTCTCTTACTGTAGGTGACGCTACCACATCTTTGGCATTATTCAATCGTTTTGGTATTGCAGCTGAAGATTGGCCCGACCAGACCAAGACATACGATGTCTATGGGGTAGCTAGCTACTATGAAGCAAATCAATTCTTGCCATTGCAGTTTGTGGAGGTTGAGGCCCCGGTTGAGTTCGGCATTACGGTGACTCCTGCTACTGGCGATTACACTGAGCCAGTAACCGTTACTATCACACCGACTGGAGTCGGCGAGAATGAAGAAGTGCTCATTACCTATAACCTGAAGGAAGAGGCCACTCCTCTTACCTATGACGGACCATTCACGTTGTACGAAACTACAACTGTCACGGTTGAAGCAATGAATGAAGCTGGTACCATAAAGGAGTGGAGTGGCACTTACAATATCACGCTGCCCGCTCTGAAGCTGAAGGTTACACCTGGGGCTGGTACTTATACCGAGGCTCAGACTGTGACCGCATCGGTCGAAGGAACCACTTATGGCGATGGTGATGATGATATTGAATGGATGTGGGAATTCACGCCTGCAAGTAATGCTAAAACCGCCGCTGAAGGTGAGGGCGCAACGGTAACTGTAGATGAAAGCGGTACACTGCACTTCTTAGGCATTGAGACAATCTCTGGCCGTGAGGTTGAAGGCGATTTCGTATATGTCATTGACCCGAACTATCAGCCAGCCAAGTACCAGTTGGTGACCAGCGCAGCTGACCTTGTCGCAAACAAGAACTACCTTATCGTATCGACTGTCGATAACGACACTTATGCAATGAGTGAGCAAAAGACTAACAATCGTGGGGCATCTGTAGAAACAATTGCAGCTGATGGCACCATCACTCCTTCAGAGAATGCACGAATCATTAAGCTTGAGGGAGAGACTGACGCATGGTACTTGAAGGTTATTAGCGATGTAGACGGTGGCTATCTGTACGCTGCTAGTTCTAGCTCCAATCAACTGAAAACAGAACAGACACAAAGCATCGATAGTAAAGCCGCCATTACTTTTGAAGATGGTGTCACAAACATCACGTTCCACAAATCTAGTAATCGTAACGTGCTTCAATTTAATCCAAATACAAGTAATAATAATCCCCTCTTCGCTTGCTACGCTAGCGCTTCTCAAAAACCAGTTGTGCTTTACAAGGAAGTTGAGGCGGGCACTACCTACACCATCACCCCCGACAAAGCGCCTGGTGCATACGACGGCATGGTGCTCGTGAAGCCTGTTGTGGATCCGGCTCTGCCCGAGGGCGCAAAGATCTATTACACATTCACCGAGGGAACTGCTAAAGCTGAAGGCGAAACCGAGGTGCCGGCAACCGGCGTGAAATTGACAAAGAGCGGAACACTCACCTTCATCGCTCGTGACGCTGATAATGCTGAATTGGCACGCAGCGAAAGCTTGGCTTACACCATCAACTCGCTCTTTGGTGACCTCAATGGTGATGGCGAGGTTGACGTGGCAGATGTGAACATCCTCGTGAACATCATCTTGGGCACTTATTACAACAATAACAACAACGGCAACAGTGGTGAGTAAACATTAACAGAATCCACATTGATTGGCGGAAGACCCCTACGCGGATCCTCCGCCAATTTTTTTGTGAATAATATATAAATCTTTGGCGAAGAGTAACCCATTTCATAAATAATGAGTATTTTTGCGCATTCGCTATTTTTGTGAAGAGACTAACTAACACTATTAACATTTAAACCAACATTTCAATGAAGAAACTGTTTCTCTCAATGATGTTGACGCTTGCCTGCCTGCTGGGCGCAAGCGCACAGACTCTCACCGTATGCGACGGCGAGGCAACAAACGAGTATCAGCCTATCTATGGCTACAACTATGATGTGCTTAACCAGTACAGTCATATGATTTATCCGGCCTCTATGCTCTCCGATATGGCTGGAAGAACCATTACCAGTGTAACCTTCTATGCTACAAGTGCGATTCAGTTTAGTGGTGGAACGCAGAGTCTGGCAGTAAAAGAAGTGGAAGAGACTTCCATTAATACCAAGGTTACTGATGGTACCGAGGTGTTCAACGGCACATTCGCCATTGATGGCGACAAGCTGGTCATTACATTTGATGATGGCTTTGAGTATGATGGCGGCAACCTGATGCTGATTACCAAGGTCGTAGCAAAAGGTACTTATAAGGACACAGAATTCTATGGCATCGAGTCGACTGGTTCAAGCATGCATTATAACTGGAGCGCATCAATCGACAATTTCCTCCCAAAGGCTACCTTCACTTATGAGGGCGAACCCGCAGAATATGCTGTTCGCATAGACAAGAATGAGATAGCGTTTGGCACTGTGCCTAGCAATAATCTCCCGAAGACTGAAAACGTGCGCATTACCAATAAGGGCATCAATGCAATCACACCGACTGTCTCAATCAATGGTGCTGCATTCACGACCACTTATCAGGCAACCACACTTGCCAAAAACGAGTATGTGGACATCCCCGTGGTGTTCAATGCCGAACAGTCAGAGACTGCTTACGAAGGAACGATGACCATCACTGCCTATGACGGAGAAGGTGGTCTCATTACTGTGTCTCTCAACGGCACCGTAGGCGAGCCTGTCTATGAGGTGACCGTAGCTGACGGCAATCAAACAAACAATTACATTCCCTTGTACTCTTTGTATTGGGATACCATGAATGCTATGTCGCAGGTTATCTACAAGAAATCTGATCTTGCAAATATCGTAGGAAAAGAAATCACTAGCATCACCTACTATCCACAAACGGCAATCACCCTTAATACTGATGGCGAGGCTACCATTTCGTTTGGCACAACGACTAGTGACACCTTTGATTCGGCCACTCCGTTCGATGGAACTCGCGTTGCAACCTGGAAACCGACAAGCGATGGAGGTCTGTTCGTTGAGTTAGATGAACCTTACCTGTATGATGGAGCAGCCAATTTGGTTGTTGACTTCAGGGTTACAACTAACAGCGCAACCTACCAAACTCCCGCAGTTCCCTTTATCGGCGTACAGACGGGTGGTACGAACTATGTCTCAATCTACAAGTATAGCGGTAGTACATATTACCGTTCCACATTCACTCCGAAGACCACCTTTGGTTATCGCGACGTGGAGCAGCCCGTTGAGTACACGATCACGATGACTCCCGAGCCGGGTACGTTTGACGGACCGCAGACCGTGCTCGTCACTGTTGAGCCCGAAATGCCCGAGGGAGCTAGCATCAAGTACACCTTCGAGGCGGGTCACCGTGAGGCCGAGGAGATGGACTACAACGATAGCGGTATCGAGATTACCCAGAGTGGCTTGCTCACCATTATCGTCCGTGACGCCACTGGCGCAGAACTGGCTAGCACAGAGGGTGAGTACACCATCAACGGTTCCACCACCGCCATCGAGGCCATCAGTGGCAAGGCAGTGGCAGGCGTGCGCTACTACAACGTGGCAGGCGTGGCGAGCGACAAGGCCTTCGACGGCGTGAACATCGTTGTGACCACCTACACCGACGGCACCCAGCACGTAACTAAGATTGTGAAATAAACATTGGCTCTAAACCTATTAAATTGGCAGATGACCCCGTGAGGGTTTTCTGCCAATTTTGTTTGGCAATTTTGTTTAGACAATCTGTGATTATACAGCAATTTTGTTGCGGCTGAAAGAAAAAAGCTTTAACTTTGCGGTGAAATATCTACAAACCTATTTTATTCACCTTATAAACAACTATCACAATGAAGAAATTACTATCTCTTATGTTGATGTCGCTGCTCTGTGTGACCGCAGTGGCAGAGACTGTGACGTTTACCTTTAACACTGTAGCGGGTATTGAGCAACTTGGCATTGCTTACCCCACATTGGGTAATGGGACCAATCTGGACGGCACCTACACGCTTGGCGGCGTGACCATGTCATTCACAAATGGTGGAACCCCCACTCGCATTTGGAACAGCTTGGATGGACCCGACTTGCGCGTGTACAAAAATGGTGGTTCGCTTACGTTCACCGCTGATGAAACAATCACATCCATCGTGTTCACTAGTGCCAACAACAGTATAGGCAACCTCACCCCTAGCAGTGGCGAACTGACCGAAGGCACGTGGACCGGCTCGGCAACATCGGTCACATTTACGGCTGGTGAAACGACACGCATCAACACCATTGATGTTACCTACGGAGGTAGCACACCACCTCAGCCCCAGACCGTGGCAACACCCGTCATCACCTTTAATCCGGCTCATCCCTATGAGGGCGACGAGGCAACTTGCACCATCACGTGCGAGACCGAGGGTGTCAACATCATGTATGCCCTCAACGACGGCAACTTCCAGCAGTACTCCGAGCCCTTCACATTGACTGAGACCACTACCGTCAAGGCAAAAGCCCTGCTTAGCACTCCCACAGCTACTGACCCTGTTGAGAGCGAGGTGGCTGAAAAGACGCTGACCTTTGATCCGACTGTGGCCAACATCTCCGAGCTGACCAAGTTGGCCCATAACACCTACTTCAAGATGACCGGCGAGGCCGTTGTTGTCTATGTCAACGGAGGATATCTCTACATCAAGGATGACACGGGTTATACGTTGATTTACAATAGCACTCTCACTGGAATTGCCGCGGGTAATACCATCAGCAACCTCAAGGGCAAAGTGAATATCTACAAGAACCTGTTTGAGGTCACCAATGCAACCTACGAGTTCGAGACCACTGAAATTGCCGTTGAGCCTATTGCAATGACCATTCCTAACATCACCGCCGAAAATATGAACCAGTATGTGGTCATCAAGGGTGTTACCCTGAGTGATGTGTCTGGGCGCAACATCAAGCTCAATGATGTTGACGGCAACCAGTTCCCTGGTTACAGCCAGAACTTCTGCAACTTCCCTGAGGACCTCGAGAAAACCTACGATGTGACCGGCTTTGTGGCAGTGTTCAACACCACAGTCCAAATCTATCCCGTGAGCTTTGACGAGGCAGTTGTCGCCGAACCGGTAATCACCGTTGACCCCGACTTTGGAGAGTACTTGGGTGTCCAGACGGTGCATGTGACTGTCGAGAACATGCCCGAGGGCGCAGTGATTGTTTACAATTTTGTTGCCGAGGAACCCACCCGTGACGGTGAGTGGCAGGAGTATGATGATGCCACGGGCATTGTCGTTGACAAGAGCGGTCTGTTGACCATCGCCCTGAACGATGCAACGGGTGAGGAAATCACCAGCATCGAGGGTGAGTATATCATTACCCCTGATTTCACCGGCATTGAGGCCATCAGTGGCAAGGCAGTGGCTGGCGTACGCTACTACAACGTAGCTGGCGTGGCGAGCGACAAGGCCTTCGACGGCGTGAACATCGTCATGACCACCTACACCGACGGCACACAGTGCGTCACCAAGGTCGTGAAATAATTTGTATCCACTATCCTTATCTTGGGAGAGGGAGCAACATCTCCAAATAAAACAGGCGGGCAACCATCCATTGGCTGCCCGCCAATTATTTTATTTTTTTATTGCAAGGAATGGAAAAATACTATATCTTTGCGGTGAAATTGGAAGAGACTTTATTATTCACTCATAAACAAATAATTATCACGATGAAGAAAATTTTATCTCTCATGATGTCGCTGCTGTGCCTGTGCGCTTGGGCCAAGACTTCCTCGCTTGTTTTCACCAAAATGGCAGATGGTGTTGGCCGAGCCGATGATGGCGCAACTTGGACCATCAAGTCTGATGCTTTTGAGGAAGGGTACGATGACGTTTGTGGCATTCAGTACGGATCAAACAAATCAAGTGTCAGATATTTGGAGTTCAACACAAGTGAAATCAAAGGTACTGTTACTAGTGTTGTCGTCAACACCCGTGACGTGCAGGAAACTGCTACCGTGTCGGTAACGGTGGGTGACACACCCTTCACTTGCAGTGGAAGCACGACTGCCACCAACACTTCGGCCGACTACTCTTTCTCCGGTACCGGCAGTGGAACCATTCTGGTACGCATTGACCGTGGCGAACGAATGACCAACGCCATCTTTGTGAAGTCAATCATTGTGACCTATCGCGACGAAGACGAGACAGTGATTACTGTGAATCCCGACTTTGGCGAGTATGAGAGCGCCCAGACCGTGTTTGTGACTGTCGAGAACATGCCCAAGGACGCGGTGATTGTGTACAACTTCGTCACTTCCAGTCCCAAAGGCCCAGAGTGGCAGGAATATGACGATACCAAGGGCATCTCGGTGGAACAGAGCGGCTTGCTTACTGTCGCCGTGAACGATGCACACGGTGAGGAAATCACCAGCATCGAGGGCGAGTATGTCATCAAGGGTGTTGCCACCGGCATCGAGGCCATCAGTGGCAAGGCAGTTGCTGGCGTGCGCTACTACAATGTGGCTGGTATGGCGAGCGACAAGGCCTTCGACGGCGTGAACATCGTCGTGACTACCTATACCGACGGCACCCAGGTTGTCACCAAGGTTGTGAAGTAATCCAACCCCATTTCCTAAGAGGAGTTATTTACCCAACTAAAATCAGGCGGGAAACCAATCAATGGTTTCCCGCCTGATTTTGCCTTCATTCCCTTCACAAAGGAGGGGGAATGGGCCTAATACTCCTCGGCGTCGAAGAAGAAGTCGTCGTCGGTGCTGGGATAGTCGGGCCAAATCTCCTCGATAGACTCATAGGTGTCGCCCTCATCCTCTATCTCCTGTAAGTTTTCTATAACCTCTAGCGGTGCACCACTGCGCACGGCATAGTCGATGAGTTCCTCCTTGGTGGCGGGCCAGGGAGCATCCTCAAGTTTTGTAGCCAATTCTAGTGTCCAATACATTGTATCTATTTAATTTAGAATGGAGAATTGAGAATGGAGAGTTCTGCTTTGTCTCGTTCTCGATTCTTCTTTAAATTTTATTGCTTTTTGGGGTGGTCTAAATACCCCGGGTCAAAAAAAGTGCGCAAAAGTACTAACAATTTTAGACTTCACGCATTTTTGTCCCAATAAATTTCTTCAAATTGGTGCGTTACATTGTTAAATCTTGCAAAAACGAAGAAAAAGTCGCTCAAACGGTTGAGGTATTGCAGCACCAATGGGTTGACGGGAGCCTCGTGGCTCAGCGTAATCACGCGGCGTTCGGCGCGGCGCGTGACCGTGCGGCAGATGTCGCACAATGCGCTCAAGCGGCTTCCGCCAGGCAGGATAAAACCGCGGAACGGAGGCAATTCGGCATCCATCTCGTCAATCTTCTGTTCCAACGTATGAACATCATCCTCGCTGAGGCCGAACACTGGTGCGTCCTCGCTGGTGTTTTCCGTGGCAAGGTAGGCTCCGATGTTAAAGAGCTTGTTCTGAATCTTCCGCACCAGTTCGGGCATGTCCTTCAGGTCATCAAGTTTGCTGTTGTGTGCCAGCAGACCGATGTTGGCATTAAGTTCGTCGATGGTCCCGTAGGCCTCGACACGCACGTCATCTTTGCTTACGCGCGTACCGCCGACAAGCGAGGTAGTCCCCTTGTCGCCGGTCAGTGTATATACTTTACTTTTCATTTTTCTCTGATGATATTTGGTTTAAACAGTCAATCATTTGTTGCGCAGTGTCAACCACGCGAAGGCGCTGAAGGTGGGCGTCGCGGGAAAAGGGCGAACGTGCCATCTCCTCGAGGTATTGCAGCAGCGAGTCATACATGCCATGCACATTCACAACAATTATGGGGCGGTCGTCGCCATCCACCACCAGCTGCGACAGGGTGGAAATCCACTCGTCTACGGTGCCGAGGCCGCCAGGAAGCACGACAAACGCGTTGGCCATTTGATACATCCGAGCCTTGCGCTCGCCCAGGTTGGCGGTGTAGATGACCTCGTCGACAAGTGGGTCGGTGCGGTGCTTGAATGCCTCAATGTTCACGCCCGTGATGTGTCCGCCGGCATCGTGGCACGCCTGTGCTGCCTCGTGCATCAGACCGGCATTCACGCCGCCATAGATCAGCGCATGACCCTGTTCACCGATCCACTCGCCCAATGAATGAGCCAGCTCAATATATTCTGTGTCAAGGCCCTGCCTCGAACTACAATAAACTGCAAACTTCATGTAATAAAGAGTTTAAAAAACAGACTGTGCTACGCGCTGATATAGAACTACAAACTCCTCCCCTAAGCTAGGGGAGGTGGCCGAAGGCCAGAGGCCAGAGGAGTGGGTTGGTCACCCTCACTGAACCTCCCCCTCTTCAGGGGGGACTGAGGGGGGCCACTACCTCCTTAAACGCATAATGTCGAACCGCACCGTCATCGGCATGGCGCAGGGCGAGCATGCCGTCAGACGCTACATCGACGATGGTTGCTGCAAATGTCGTGCCATCCGGCGTAGCGAACGTATGTGGCTGACCGTCATGACGATAGAGTACTGACAAATAGTCGGTATGTAACGCCTGTGTACCCCGGTCGGCAAGGGCAGCAAGGTGTCGTTCCAGACGTTCACATACAAGGTGCATCACTTGATCCACGTCATGTTCGATGCCGGTAAGCAGTGCCAGTGAGGTGGGGTTGGGTGCGTAGGGGTCAAACTCACGCTGGTTGACATTGATGCCGATGCCGATAACCGAGTGAGCCACCATCCGCCCGTCAAGCGAGTTCTCGATGAGCATCCCGCATATCTTGCAATCCCCATGGTAGATGTCGTTGGGCCATTTGACCGTGATGCGCGCGCCTGAGAGTTCGGCGAGAACCTGCGCCACGGCCAGGGCCGCCGCCTCACTGATGCAGAACTGCTCGCGAGCAACGATGCCGGTGGGCTTGAACAAGTAGCTGAACGTGGCGTTCATACCAGGTTCGGCCAACCAGCGATTCCCCTTCTGGCCACGCCCGGCTGTCTGGCAGGGAGTGTACACGACAGTGCCTCCCGGCAATTCCCCAGCCACCGACAACAGATAACTATTGGTCGACCCGACCTCATCCAACTTCACATATCGCATCACTTCTTATTAAAATGGAAATTACTACCGCGATTCCCCCCTCTCCTACTGGAGAGGGGTAGGGGGGTGAGGCCGTATCTTAAGGCAATGTCATGGTGAGCAGGCGGGTGCCGTCATCGTTGACGGTGATGTCAACACGCACCATGTCGTCGGGCAGAAGCGAGTCGATGCGCTCAGGCCACTCAATTAGGCAGATGGCACCGCTGTCCAGATAGTCCTCGGTGCCAATTTCAATGGCTTCCTCTTCCTTCTCTAGACGGTAGCAGTCGAAGTGGTAAATCAGTTCGGCGGTGGTGTCGCTGCGATACTCGTTGATGATGGCGAACGACGGCGAACTGGTCATATCGCTCTCAACACCCAGCGCGCGGCACAAAGCGTTGATGAAAGTGGTCTTACCGGCACCCATCTCGCCGTAGAAAGCATAGACGGTGTAGTCGCCCATATGTGCCATGAACTCATGCGCGGCTGCGTCCAAAGCTTCGATGTTGGGGATGCTAATCTCAATCTTTTCCATTGTGTAAAAAAAGGGGCTGTTGCCAGCCCCACCCATAAAATTATCAAACTATGAAAAATTATTCTCCAGCAAGCGCCTTTGCTCGCTCGATGTATTTGTCGCAGTTAACCTGGAAGGCCTGTGCATACTGGGGATAGTTGTCGCGAATGGTCTCGTAAATCTTGACCTCGTCGGCATACTTCTTGGTGGCGTGCAGAACGGTAGCCTTCTTGAGCATGAACGTCGGAGCGTAAAACTCGTTGTCGCCGGCCAACTTCACTGCCTTGTCAAAGGCGGCGATGGCCTTGTCATATTGCTTCTGGTTCACGTAGCAGTCACCCAGCAGAGACTGAGAAGCGGGACCAACGAGATTGCCGTCGGGATCATATTTCTCCAGGTAGTCGGCGGCCTCTTTGTACTTGCCTTGCTCGTACAGCAGGATAGCGGCGTTCAGCGCAGCGCGCTCGGCGGGCTTGTTGCTGTAGGTGTCAAACACCTTCTCGTAGTCCTTCAGAGCGTTGATCGAGTCGCCCTGCAGAAGCTCCAGGTCTGCCTTGCCAATCAGTTCCTTCGCTTTGTTGACATTGGGATTGTGGATGCCATAAACATAACCGGCTACCAGCAGAACGATGACGGCAGCGGCACCAAGGGCCCAATAGATGTACTTCTTGTTGTCTTCAAGACGTTGTGCGGCGGTCGAGAGGGACTCATTCACCTCTTCGAGAGTAGTGCGCACGGGTTCGTTTTTCTTCTTTGCCATTGTATTTATTATTACTGTTTTCGGTGTATGGTGTCGAAACGACTGGCAAAAGTACTAAAAACTTGACATACGGCAATTACTAATTGACAAATATTTTTAATTTTGGGCTATTTTTAGAGTTTTTTGCACCGAAAATGACCGCAATTCCGCTTTTTTGCAGTAACTTTGTCAACTCACTAGAGGCTTCTTCCTATAAGTCTCACTCCTAATCCCGTCCCCCAGTTCCCTAAAGAGGGGGACTTATTAAGTTGCACCATCATTGAGCCTCCCCCTCTCTAGGGGGGACTAAGGGGGGCTCCTACAAATTATTCAATTTGAAAACTCTGTGTCCACAATGCGGAAAAGAGCTGGATGTGTCGCTCGAGGAACTGTCGCTCCGCGACGGCTTGGTGGTGTGTCCACAATGCTTGACCTCCTATCAGGCGGTCGAGCAGGGCACGTTGGACCCGCCCACTGAAAAGCGCGGAGACACAATGACGGCATCGACTATGCACTTTTGCCCGCACTGCGGCGAGGGCATTGGCGACGGCATCAACTTCTGTCCCTATTGCGGAGGAAGTCTCCATGCGAACACTCGGGACACTAAGGCCAACCCAACCAAAACGGATGACAACCCCGATTCTCACCACAGACACGGCTCGCACGACAGAGGCACAACCCATCACAGGCGCGGTAGCAACGATGAAAAGGAACAGCAATTGTTCGACTGGAAACCCATCATTCCCAGTTACCGACTGGCGCAGGTCCGTCGGCATGAACCGGCGAGTTTGCGCTTCCAAGCATTCGCCATCGCTGTCATTATCGCATTGCTTGCACTGCTGGCCTTTATCATCTACCATGCCAGCCTGCTGCCATGATGGCAGTGCGATGGCGAGAAATGAGAAGCGAGACGCAAGGTTTCTTCGTAACTCATAGCCCGTAATTCTCAATTCTTAATTCTCAATTCAAAATTCAAAGAAATTCGCTGTCAATGAACAAAATAACCATACTCTGGGCCGATGATGAGATTGACCTCCTGCGGCCTCACATCATGTTCTTGAACAACAAAGGCTATGACGTCGTCACCGTAACCAACGGTCGCGACGCCCTCGACACGATTGAGGGGCAACACTTCGACTTGATTATCCTTGATGAGAACATGCCGGGCATCAGCGGACTGGAAGCGCTGCAGCGCATCAAGATTGCACAACCCACAGTGCCTGTCATCATGATCACCAAGAGCGAGGAGGAGAACATCATGAACCAGGCCATCGGCAGCGAGATTGCCGACTACCTGATCAAACCCGTCAACCCCATGCAGATTCTGCTGAGCATCAAGAAGAACCTGCACAGCACCGAGCTGGTGACCGAGAAAGTCGCAGGCGACTACCGTCAGGAATTCATGAACATCAGCCAGCAAATCAGTTCAGCCCAGACCATTGACGACTGGTATGCGCTCTACAACACACTGGTGCGATGGGAACTCACACTCAGTGCCACCGACACAGGCATGGCCGACATGCTCAGGATGCAGAAGGAGGAGGCAAACAGCGCCTTTTGCAAGTTTGTGCGGCGCAACTACGAGACGTGGATGACAACCGACAACCATCCCCTGCGAAGCAACGACGTGTTTAAAAGCCGCGTGCTGCCCTTGCTAGACAAGGGCGAGAAGGTCTTCTTTGTGGTCATCGACAACTTCCGTCTGGATCAGTGGAAGACCATCAGTCCACTGCTGGCCGAGCACTTCACCATCGAACAGGAAGAGCTCTATACCACCATTCTTCCCACGACGACACAGTATGCCCGCAATGCTATCTTCTCGGGTCTGATGCCCATAGATATCGAACGGATGTTCCCCGACCTATGGGTTGACGAGGACTCCGAGGAGGGAAAGAACGTCAATGAGGCACCACTTATACAGACCTTCTTAGACCGATATCGACGCAAGGTGCGTTTCTCTTACAATAAGGTGAACGATATCGCTAGCGGTGAGAAGCTGCTGCAGAATTTTGCCTCGCTGAAGAATTTTGATCTGAATGTGGTGGTCATCAACTTTGTCGACATGATGTCGCATGCCCGCACCGAGAGCAAGATGATACGCGAACTTGCCAAGACCGACAGTGCATACCGCTCGCTCACCGAGTCGTGGTTCCGAACGAGCTATGCCATCGAACTGTTCAAACGCATGGCAGAGATGGGGTGGAAGGTGGTGGTCACTACCGACCACGGCACCATCCGCGTGGACAATCCCGTGAAAATCATCGGAGACAAGAACACTAACAGCAACCTGCGATACAAACTGGGAAAGAACCTGAGCTACAACGCCAAACAGGTATATGAGATTCTTAAGCCCCAGCGTTATGGACTGCCCGCTCCCAACGTGAGCACTGCATACGTGTTCGCCCTCAACCATGATTTCCTTGCCTACCCCAACAACTACAACTATTATGTGTCCTACTACAGCGACACCTTCCAGCACGGTGGCATCTCCATGGAAGAGATGCTAGTGCCTCTCGTCACCCTCAACCCGAAGTAGTGAGCAGTTAAGAGTTGATAGTTAAGAGTTGACAGATAAAAGATGGCAGCCAGTAGCATAACGCCCTGGCTGCCATCCACTATTATCTATAAACTATAAACTCTTAATTCTTAACTCTTAACTCTTAACTCTTAATTATCTCCCCTGTCCCTGCTGGGCGCCGCCTTGCTGGTTGCCACCGGCACTGCTGCCACCCACCACGTCATTGTTGTCGATGGTTGCAGCGGTCTTCTTGACTTGTGCACGCAGCGAACCGAAGCGGTAACTCACCGAGATGCCGAACGAGCGAGCCGAGAAGGCATACTTTTGATGACCCGTGTAGTCGCCCTGCACATTGTCGGTCTCATAGTAGCTGTACTTGCCCGAGAAGGGGCGCTGGGCGTTCAGACGCACCGTGAGGCGGTCTTCCTTGAGGAACGAGCGCTGCAGACCGAAGCCGTAGAACCATGAGGTCTTGCCCTGTTGGTACAGGTCGTTGGCGCCACCTGTCCACTCGCCCACATTGGCTGTGAGGCGTAGCTTCCACGGCAACTGTTGAGTGACCTGGGCATAGAAGAACGATCCCCAGCCATCGTTGGTCAGATTCAGGTCACGGCTGCGCAAGCGGCCGTAGTTGACGTTGCCGTTGACCATCAGGCTCGTGCCGTCCACAATCTGCCATTGGGCGTAGCCACTGAGGTCAAACTGGCGGGTCGAGAGCGTGTTGGCATAGGTGGTGTGGTCCATGCCATCGCGGGTGAATTGCACACTGGTGATGCCATTGTTGCTGAAGCTATAGCCCGGCACGATGTTGAACGTGATCTTGGGGCTGATGAACATATAGGTCAGGCTCAGCGAGTAGTTGCGTGCGCTGCTCAACTGCGTGTTGCCATAGTTGCGCGTCGTCGGCGTCTCGATGATGGCGGGGTTGAGGTAGTTGATACCAGGACGGGCGATGCGTGTGGAGAAGGCCAACTTCAGGCTGTGCGCCATGTTGGGCTGGAAGCTCACGCTTGCGCTGGGCACCCAGTCGCTGAGGTCGGTGCTGAAGTTCTCCTTACTGCCGTCGGGATACTTGCCGCTGAGGTGGCTCCACTCGTAACGCAGCCCGGCGCGGGCCGACCACTGGTTCAGGCGGTAGGTGTAGCTGGCATAGGCGGCTCCCACCTGCGTCAGGTGGTTGAATCGCGTGATGGTGGGGTCGGTACCCTCGGCGTTGTAGGCAAACGAGGTGTTGCTGCGGTTCATGCGATAGATATACTTCACTCCCGTCTCGATGGTGTTGTGCTGGGCAAAGGGGCGTGTCCAGTCAAATTGTCCCGTATGCTCCACAAAGGTCTCGCGGCCATGGTTGTAGGTGCCGGGATAGTCAACGGGCATGTTTTCGGTCTCCAGATAGCGGCTTTCGCTGTTCTGCTTGTTGCGCGAGGTCGAGAGCATATAGCTCAAGGTGAGCGCCTCGCCCTTGGTGCGGGTCTTGTGCTCATAGTCAAAGCGGCCGTTAAAATTATAGTAACTGCTCAAGGGCACATTCGACACCTGACGATAGCGATACAGCAGATTGCCCGCGGCATCGGTGGCGCGCCAGTCAACATCACCTCCACCGGTGTAGTTATAGTAGAATCCGCCGAACGACAGCGACAACAGGTTGAGCGTGTCAATCTCAAGACTCGACTCGATGTTGCCATAGTGCACATTGACCTTCGCGTCGCCTTCGGTGTGGCTCAGCAACTGGTGCCCATCGTTATAGATGCGCTCCTCATCGCTGAACTGCTTGTTGGCGCGGCGGTTGCGCAGCTGTGTGCCATAGTTGATGCTTGTGGTCCATCGTCCCACCTGTGTGGTGATGTAGGCGTTGGCGCCGGGCGACCCAGTATGGTCGATGCTGGCGCTCACGGTGCCCGTGATGCCTCCCATCTGACTGTTGTCATTGAGCACGATGTTCAGGATGGCGCCCACGCCCTCGGCATCATATTTCGCGCCAGGCTCGGTGATGACCTCGATGCGCTTGATCATGCTTGCGGGGATGGCCTTCAGCACCTCCTTCGGATTGCTCGAGATGCCCGGGTCGGGGTGACCATTCTTGTAAATTTTAAAGTTCGTCGAACCCTTCACACGGATGTTGTCCTCGGCATCGACGGTGACCAATGGCACCTTGCGCAGCATCTCCAGCACGGTGCTGGTTTTGGCGTCGCCGTCGCCCTGCACGTCGTAGGACAGGCGGTCAATCTCAGCCTTGACGAGCGGACGGATGGCTTTCACCTCCACCTCGCTCAGGTGTTTGAAGATGGTGTCATTCAGGATAGAGTCAAGCTCGGCCTCAGTGAAGACCGGCTCTTGTGCTGCTGCACTGAGTGCAGCAAATACAGCAACTGCGATAAGCAAGAATTTTCTCATAGCTTTTCTGTTAGTTCTACGTTTTTTCTACTAGACGCATGCCCCAACCCGAAAGTTTCACAAAACACCGTTAAAAAATCAAAAACATCAAAATGATACATTCGGGGACGGTTCTTAATTGTATCATTTTTTACTTTTTTGATACAATTAAGAACCGTCCCCAATTATATCAAAAGAATCATCCCTTGGATGGTGTAAAAAGATGCCGCATGGCATCATCAGCACATGCGGCATCACAAAGAGCAAGTTACTATATAGTTTCTTTTATTTCATCACTTTCACCGTACTGGTTGTACCGTCGGTGTAGCGCGTGACGATGATGTTCACGCCTTCGAACGGGCGGTCGCTAACCTGACCCATGGCGTTGACATATTGCACGCTTTGTACTTCTCGGCTAGCATTGATGCTATTGACATCAGTGGTCGGGTTGACATTGATCGTGAGTTTAAGCCATTGACTATGCCCTTTGGCAGTCATGCGAACAAGCATCGAGCGTTTGCCTTGCTGCTTGCCGATTACAGCCAAATTGTTGTCATCACCATCCTTGGTGACGGTCATCACATCGTCATCGACCTCGCCATCGAGATAGTAGCGCTCGCGGGCACCATTATCGGCATGGGCAAAGTAGGTGGCCAAATCAACCATGTTTTCGCCTACTGGTACATCCACCTCGGCTTCGCTGACATCGGGCATGCAACCCAGATCGTCCATGGCGAAGTAGCAGGGGGTGAGCAAGCCATAGGTGTTGGCCTCGCTGCCACTGAAGCTGAAACTCAGCTTGGTGACCTTACCCAGCGGTCGCAGGTCTACCCATTCCCAAGTGTCAAGGATATAACGGTTAGCCTCGTTGGCGCGATAGTCGCCCAGGTTGAATTCCACGCTGCGTGTCTCGCGGTCGGCAGTGGTGCCCGTGATGGTCAAGGTGAAGTAAGAGCCTGACTCGAACGCTGCCTCGCCATAGCCTTCGCCGGTGAGCATGTTCTGGTAAGCATAGGCCGTGTTGGTTACATACATACCCATAATCGAGTCGCCCTCGGCATTATTGGTCACCACGATGGACGGAGTTGAACCATACCAGTCTAATGGTGATGCAATCAGGTAGTTGCTTGCGCTATGACCCGCACCGTTGGCATTGCGCCACTGGTCATTGAGGCTGCCATACTCGGTCGAGGTCTCATTGCTCAGTGCATAGCCATACCAGTATTCGTAGGCAGGCATGGAGCCCTGATCAAATGCGAACGAACCGCTGTAGAATACGTCGCTCTCCAGGTCGTAACACTGATCGTGCGAGTTCTCGGGCAAATAGTTGTCGTCAAACTCTGCCACAACCTGCTCTCCGCGGACAATCACGCCTGCCTTAGCGGTGACGCTTTGGCCGTCAGCACTAGTGACTTTCACGCGATAGCCCCAAGTGTACTCGGGCTGCACGGTGAGGGTGGCATCGGTACCCAGACTGTTGTTCATCTGGTCAGTCCACTCATAGGTGTAAGGCTCGTCACCGCCCGCTACAACAGGTGCGAGCGTTGCTTCGCCACCTGCCTCGATGGTGGCACCTGCCAGCGTTGCGGTCAGCGCAGGGATGTCGCGCAAGGTGGTGAACTCGATGCTCGCAATCGCACTCTCATTGCCCAGTGCGCTCACATTTAAGAAGTAGGCCTCATACTTGGTGTTCTCGTCCAAGCCGTCAAACGTGGTGGTTGCCTCTTGGCCAGCCATCACCGACTGCGGCGTACCCGCCTTCAGCTCTTCGGCGGTTGGAGCTGCCTTGGCGCCCTCGGCCTTGACCACTTGGCTATAGAGCTTGCCGCTCACCGTCCATTGGGTCTTCACATCGGCACTGTTGATGGTAAGGTTGGCGACCATAGGATAGCCCTCGGCCAACTCGGGAGTCTCCTCGCTGAGCTCGACAAACTCGTAGGCGCCAATGGTCGGGGTCTCGGTGTTGCGCTCCACGCCGTCGGCATCGACAGTGATAAAGTCAACGGGAAGGGCGGCGCATAGGTTGCCCTGCTGGCGCAGATGCAAGTCGACCTCGCTCAAGAACTGAGCTTGCTCGGCGATGTTGCCACTATTGCCCTCCAGGGCATTGAGCGCGTCAACGTCGGTGTCAGTCAGCACGGTGGAACCATAGAAGGCATTGTTGACAAACTTCGCCTTGCCATTGGCATTGCTGTGCATCCACATCACAGTGCTGCTGGTGGTGTTCTGGAACAAATTGTTCTGCAACAAGATGTTGTCAAACGACAACGGGTTACGGGTTGCAGTATAGAAGCAATAGCCTCCGTTGCCAGCGATGCGCACCGTGTTGTTGTAGAGCGAGATATTCTTGTTGTCGCAGTCTATTTCAATGCCCACGCTGCTGTTGCTGGGCGACTGCGTGATTGACACCACGTTGTTATAGACCAGAATCGGCTCGTTAGCAGTGCCGTAGCTCTCCATGCGCAACTCAATACCACCGCTGTAGTAGCTGGTCTCGTTGGTAATCTTGTTGCCGGCAATGACTGCCTTGCCGCGCACACGAGCGGCATCGATGCCCCAGTAGCTGGTCTTTTGGGTTGTTGACTGGTAAATGGTGTTGTTCTCAATCACCATGTCGTCCTCATCATACACATAGATACCCTTGCTGCCGCACTCGCTGATGGTGTTGCCACGCACGACGAGTCCCTTCTCGCGGCTGAGTGCCACATAGTTGGTGCCACCCAGGTAGAAACCGATGTAACCACCTTCAAGCAGGTTGTCCTCAAAGGTAGCATAGTCGTTGTTGTGGTTGTCTTCGTTCAGGCCGAAGGTCTTCACCAGGTTGATGCCGCTGTAGCCGCTGGTCACTGGCGTGGCCTTGACGTGCGTGTCGCGCAGGGTGAAGTGGTGCGAGCGGTCGTAGACGCACACCACATAGCTGTATTCGCTTTCGCGCGATGGGATGAAGCTCATCTTCTCGAAGGTGACATAAGGCGTGTTCTCGACAAACACCACACCTTTCTTATAAGAAGAACTGCTAGGCAAATACTCGCTGCTGCCCGAACCGGTCACAATCACCTTGTCACGGTCGCTGCTGAGACTAGTGAAGGTAATGGTGTTCTGTTCACTGACACCCGGTACATTGCTGAACCAGACGTTTTCGGCATAGGTGCCGTCCTCGACCTGGAAGGTGACTGCACCCTCGACACCGCCTTGCAGGGCCGTGGTGGCAGCGGCAAAGGTAGCATAGTGCGCGTTGTCGCTCGCGCCGATGATGTAGTTGCCCTTCAGACCGGCCTTAATGGTGCGTTGAGCCGCTGTGGCATCAACCGCCATCTCGCTCTCGGCGACGGTCACACTTTTGACCTGTGCGGTCACGGTGTTGCCAGCGGTGGCATCTTCGGCGATGTCATAGGTCAGCCACAAATAGTAGTCACCGTTCTCGGTGATGGCTAGCGGCTCGTTGAGCGTGATGACGTTCTCGCCGTCGGTGACGGTGGTGACAGTCGCCAGCAGGTTGTTGATGCCGAACGATGCGTTGTGTGCAGTGTAATAGAGCTTGGCAGCGGCGATGTCGGTCGTGCCAGAGGCATCAAACTTCACGCTAGTGACACTGATTGGATCTTTATCACCGCTGACATTGAGCTTGATTTGCTGCATGGGGTTGTCCTGCGAGTTGCGCATGACATCGTCGGTGGTGTTCGCAACCGTGATGGCCTCGACAACAAACGGTGTCTTTTCGTGCAGACTCACCTCCATTTCCCAACCATCGAGGGTTGAGGCGGTGGTGTTGGCCTCGAAGACCACGGTCAGCGAACCGTCCTCGGCCTTGCTCACCAAGTTGGCGGGACCAGTGGTGGTGCTATAACCCGTGACCGAACCCAGGATGTTATCTTGGATAGCCTCACGGCCGCTATAGATGAACATCTTGCCCGAGCCAATCGAGAAGGTCGACTTGGTGTCGATTTGCACGGCACTGTTGTCACGGCCTGGTACAAAGATGGTCGTGCCCTTGAAGCCCTTGGTCAACTTGCCGTCCTTGCCGCCGTCGTCGTAGAACATCAGCGGGTCGGTGACGGTGACGATGTTGGTACCGCTCACCATGTTGTAGATATACTTCACCACACGCGCACCGTCGGGGTCGCCGTTCTCAACAGCGGTCTCGCCTGCGGCATCGACCAGGGCGGAAATCCTGGCGTCGATGGCAGTCTCGGCAGGAGCGTCGGCCTTGACATCGATGGTCAGCCACAGGTAGTTGCTGCCCTCGGCCAGGTCGTGGTTGCCGACAATGGTGATGGCGCTAGTCTCAGGATTCTCAACCGAGCCAAATGCCACTGCCGTCTCACGGTCGTTGGTGTTGTTATAGTAGAGGCTCATCTTGCTTACAGCCGATTGGGTGTCCTTCATGTCAACCTTGACACCCGTCAGGGTCTTCACGGTGAGGGTTCCCTCGGTCACCACCTCCATGTCGAGCAGGGCGGCATCGGTGGCACCCACGGCGAGCACGTCGCTGCTGGTCTGGTTGACGGTGACCTCATTGATAGTCATGTCATGGTTCTGGAACGGACGCACGGTGGCCATCCAACCCGTACCGGCATAGTAGCTGCTGGTAGTCTTGGGGTTAAAGCGGATGGTCAGCGAACCGTCGGCGCTGGTCGAGCGAATCTTCTTGCCCGGACCCACCGTGGCCTCGCTGGCATCCTTCAGGTTCCACAACAGATTCTCGCTATTGATGCTGGTGCCGCTGTAAATTTCAAACACGGCACGGGTGCCATAGCTTGAGCTTGCATAGTATACATCAAACTTTGAGAAATCAATTTCGGCGACAGTGTTCTCCTGGGTCGGAGTGAATGTGACTATATAATCAGTGTTTTCGGTCTCGTACTTGCCGCTGTAGCCCTCGGTGTGGGTGAACTTCCACTCGCCCTTGATGTTGTGGCTGTGGCTGCCTTGCGTGGCATGGCAGATGTTGTCAACCAAGCGGGTGGCGGTCACTGTTTCGGCAGGAGTCTGGGCTGTACCGGCCACAGTGACATCCTGCAGCGACAAGGTGATCTCCTCGCCATTCTCGGCCTCCTCATTAAGATCAAGCACGATGGCAAAGTAGTTGTGTCCCTCAATCAGCTCCTGAGTGCCAGCGATGGCGATGGCAGTGCTGGTGACCTCGGCCTCGCCAAACTTGTTGGTGGTGGCAAACTCGTTCTTCTTGCCCAAGAAGTATACGGTGGCCTTAGCAATATTCTTCACATCGGCGGTATTCACGTTAATGCCGGTCACGCTCAGTGGATTGCTGGTGTTGTCGGTCAGCACGTCGACCACGAGCATCTGCACATCCTTGTCACCAGCGGCGACAGTGGCGCTCGATGCGGCCTCACCCGTGACACTGTTCAGGGTCATGTCACCAGGCAGGAACTGCGAGACAGTGGCCTCCCAACCCTCGGCAGGAACACCGGTCGTACTGTTGAGCGTCACGGTCATCGAACCGTCCTCGGCGGTCGACTTCACAATCTCGGCATCGTCGAGTAGGGTGGTGATGAGGTTAGCCTCGTTGGCTTCACGGCCGTTGTAGAACTTAAACACGTCGTTCAAGCCAGTCGACGAGGTATTGAAGATGGCCAAGCGGGTGAAATCCACCTTGATGGCTTGGCCCTCGGTGGCGGGGACAAAGGTGACTTGACCGTTGAAGTGCAGGCTAATCTTGCCATCCTTGCCACCGTCATCATAGAAGTTGGCGGCATCATCGATGGTGTAGGTGGTGGCCTCGGCACCCATCAGGATTTTGTTCTCAATCGTGATGGCATCGCCCGTTGTGGCAGTAGGGGTGCGCTCCTCGCCAGCTACCTTCACGGTCTGGATAGCGAGAGTGGGGATATCGCCCGATGCATCTGGCAGGATATCGGCAACTACCATCAACTTGTTGTGACCATTCTTGAGCGTCACATTGGTGGCGGTCAGTGCGTCGCCCGTAGCGAGTACATTGGTTCCGTTCATCAGGCGCACGTTGGTGACCTGCGTCGAGCCAGCCAGTGCGCTGGCGTCAATCGTGAGTTGGTCCAACGTCAGCGGGTTGCCGCCGCCGTCCATCACCACGTCCACGCCAAAGATTTCCTGGTCCTTGGCACCACGCCAGGTGTTGGCCAGACCCGTGATGGCGGTCGTGCTCACATACTCCATGTCCTTCGGACTCAGGCTGGTGACAGTGATGTTGAAACCTTTCTGGCCGTTAGGTGATGTAGAATGGAAGCCAAACGACAGTTTCCCATCATCTGACGTGCTGGTATAAGTTTCTCCTACCGACTGACTGCTATATCTCCTGATAGAGCCGTCGGGCAGATAGTTTGATTGCCCCTCAGCACCAGTCCCGGCACCATAGGCAATCTTTTCAATCGCACCATCATAGAGCAACAAGTAGTTGTTCGTTCCGTCCAAGTCGCAACTATTGACGGTGATTTGAATCACTTCACCTTCGTTGGCTGGGGTGAACACGACTCCGCAGTCCCTGTAAGACGGGATGTTGGAGCCCTCGGCCGCGGCTTTGAAGGTAATTGTTCCATCGACAGTGAATTGTTCCAGTCCGTCGCTGGTCTTGAGAATGAAAGCATTCTCGCTGTCACTCCAGGCCTTGCGTGGACCGGCTGCCGATGCCTCAATGGCGACACTCATAAGCATCACCATCAAGAATAGACATGTTTTTAAGTACCTCATAGTTAGTTATTTTGGTTAACACTAGAAAATCTAGAGCATCTTGCCCTCACACGACTAGATGCCAAAACACAACGATGAGGCATGACACATGCCCACAACCTGCCCTTAATATTATATAAGGTGATACCTGATGTGTTCGGGCCCTAATTCCACGAGAGCACGAAATGATTTAGATAACATGGCAGGTCTTCTGACTTGTCCCATCGGTTTGCCGCCTTCCCATGGCAGATGCCACAGTGACGATGGTGTGCAAACCGACCTTTCGGTGTTGAAGGGGACTTACAGCAGCGGGTTCTGTTCAGGATTCTCACCTGATTCCCTTTTCAGCCGTGACGCGACGGACGCCCGTCACGGCCACCACATTACATTTCACGCCACAAAATTACAAAAATAAATCCATTCACCAACCAAATTTTTCGCACAATACCCTCAAAAATACAACAAATGAAACGAACGAAACAAATATGCTTCGCGTTTGTTTCGCGTTGATTCGCGGTTATATCAGACAACCATAACAACCCAGACAACAAAAATGAGTTGTTGATGTTGTCGCAGTTGTCTGACAATCTTTGATGGTCTTCGATGAATTTTGATGGTTTTGACGGTGATTCGCCATTAAAACCACCTTTTTCCTTAAAAAAAACGATTTTTTTAGCCTCCGGCCAGAAATTTTAAAAGTGATTTTTGGTAATTTCTCGCCGTCAGGCGATAAAAACAACAACTGATTTCGCGTAAAGAATTAATTCGCGTAATTCGCGGTCTATTGTAGCGAGGCTGCAATTATGCATTGTGCATTATGCATTGTGCGAGTGCGAACCTCACTGCCACAAGTCGAGGTCGCGTTGCTGTTTCATGGCGGAGGGGATGCCGGTGAAGGTGATGCCCGTGCGGCGCTCGACCTGCGCGACAGTGGTGGCGTGCGCCGAAAGACCTCCACCTTGGTTCTCCTTGTTTTCATAGATGAAAGCGATGGCGCGGCGTTGAGCCGGGGTATATAGCACCTTGTAAAACGCGGCGGGCACGGCGATGTCATTCTTTGGGCCGATGTGTCGCACACTGCCCCCCATGATGGGGCCCGTATATACCCAGATAGAGCCGTCGCGCTTGGCCCAGCGGTGTACGCTCTCCTCCAAGTGACGCCATGGGCCATTGTTGAGCTTTTCGGCCTGTGGACACATGTTTGTCATCAAGAAGCACTCGCTCATCGCCTGTCGGTCCCAACGCATGTCCATCGCAGGCGCCATGTGACCGCGCGTGTAGCCACTCTTGCGGTAATCACCCCAGTCGGGAGAGCCAGCCACATTGGGGTCGCCGTTGAACTTGTGGCTCTTGCGCTTCTCGGCGGTGGGAGCATCAGCCATCACGACCATCGTGTTCGTTAGTTCATAGACCACACACGACGGGATGCGCAGGCTGCGGTTGAAATAGACGGTAATGGCCTTGTAGTCCACGCGTTGGTTGCCCTGCGGCACAGTGACCGTGAGCAGCGACTTCCCGCTCGTTGGCGCGGACGTGCTCGACAACGACGATATGCGTGGCACGTTGGTCGGCTTTTGGACGCGTTTGGTGCTTTTCTTAGGCTTGGCAACTTTGCCTTTCGATGGTGTGTTCTTCGCCTTTTTGTTCTTCTTGGTTTTCTTGCCTTTCTTGGCGTTCTTCGCCTTGGTGCGTGCAGCGGCGCAGCACTCGGTGTTGCCCTGCAGACCGGTGGCAAGCTCGACTGCCGGCGTAAGCGCCAGCAGCGCAACAATCGCTAGGGTTATAAATCGTTTCATCTTCAAATATAAATCAACATACAGCCTCCCCCCTTAGGGGGGACTGAGGGGGGCTATCACATTTACCATCTCACGTGCAAGAATGATGCCAATGCTGACGAACGCTCGATGCGGTCTTCCTGATCATCGGGCAGGACGGCAAAGAAGTCGATACCCGTCAGCCGTTCCACCGAGTCGACGCTCACCACATAATGCCGGAGCGAACCGTTGCTGGGAGCGTTGGGATAGATGAACGCCACAGCGCGACGCGGCCATACACGATGCGCCAGCATCACCTTGTAAAAATACTTGGGGATAGCCACGCCTGCCGGGGTGCGTTCCAGCCCCGGCTCAATGACAGGTCCCACAGCAATGACCAGTGCCCCGTCGCGTCGAGCCCACTCACGCGCCTTCTCCTCCACGCGGTTCCAGCCACCCTCATTGAGCGAGTTGTCCTGTGGACAGATGTTCGGCATCAAGAACGACTGCTGCATGGCCTGCGCGTCCCATTTCATGTCGCCCGCCGGTGCCATGTGCCCGCGTGACATGCCACTGCCACGAAAGGCCGAAGGCTCGGCGCAGCCCGAGACTGTGTCGTCGCGCTCAAACCCTTTGGCGCGGGGCACTGTGCCTAGTGTCTCATCAGCCGTGAGCTCATAGAGCACGCAGCGTGGTAAGTGCGCCGCCGAGTCATAGTAGACCCGAAAACCGAGGTAGTCAACGCGTTGGCATTGCGGCAGGTCAACCAGCTGCAGACTGTCGGCCATGCCAGCGCTCCAACCGTCATCGCCTGAATGCCGCCCGCACTGCCGCACCAACAAAAATGTCACCAGGGCAACTACCGCCGCCCAAACAACAAGCTCTATCTGCCATTTATGCTCGCTGAGCATGGGGGGTAAGAGTTAATAGTTAAGAGTTGAGGGTTAATTCGCCCCCCTCAATCCCCCCTGAAGAGTTAAGAGTTGAGAGTTAAGGGTTGAGGTCGCGGCGACAGTGGCGCTCTACCAGTGAAACGTTCTACCAGCGCGAAGCGCGGTCTACCAATAAAAAGGTCTACTAGCGCGCAGCGCGGTCTAAAGAAAAAATAATCTCCCACACCCGGTTGACGATGCCCATTCGGTCGATGTTGTCACGAGTGCTGAAGAACATGAAAGTGATGTCGCGCTCAGGTACCTTGCCAGCATAGATGGTGAAACCACCATTATCGCCAGTGTGGTAGACAATCTTCGGGCGACCTGGTGTCTGTTGGATGAAGAAGCCGTAGCCGTAGCCCACGTTGGGCTGGTAGCCATAGTTGGCGTCGGGCTGCAGCCACACGTGAGGCTGGTAGGCCATCGCCCGTGACATGGGTTTCAACACCTTGCCGTCACGCAGTGCTCTTTCCCACTTGGCAAACTCCCGCACCGAGGTGTAGAGCCCGCCGTCGGCCTTGGTGGCGAAGAACGTCTCCTCGCCGTAGTCAAACTCGACATAGCGCCCTTGTGCGTCGTCCCAACGATAACCATGGGCACTGTTGGGCATTTCGCGACCGTCCTCGAAGTACTGCGTATGTTTCATCCCTGCCTTGTTGAAGATGTGGCGGCGCATATAGTCCTCAAAGTCCTCACCCGAGTAGCGCGGCACAATCTGATAGGCCAACTGGAATGTGGGGTTCTGGTACTTGTACTGAGTACCCGGCTCAAACTCCAGGTCTTGCTCGCGCAACTGCGCCATGAAGCCTACTGAGGCTACATCGGTGGCAGTGAGCACAAAGTAGCGGTCGCTGCGCGTGCGCGCATCGGGCAATCCCGAGGTGTGGCTCAGCAGGTGGTGCAGCGTGATACGCTGATAGAACGGCTGAGTCCACTCGGGAAACATCTGGGACATCGGTGTCGACAGACTCAGTTTTCCCTGCTCGACCAACTGCAGCAACGCCACCGCCGAGAACTGTTTGCTCACCGATGCGATGCAGAAATTGGTGGTCGGTGTCACGTCGGCACCCGTTTCCAAGTCAGCCTTACCGTAGCAACGCTCAAAAATCGTCTTACCGCCTTGCTGGATGAGCACGGCAGCACCAGGCTGCGATGGGTCGGCGTAGACCTGCTCGAAGATATCATTCACTTGTTGTTCAAAACGCTTCATCTCATTCTTGTCGATGGCCGAAGCCTGCAGGGCAACCATCACCATTGCCACTGTCAATAACCATGATTTCATATCGTCTTTTTTGTAACTACGATTTGCAATTTCCTCGCAAAGTTCCGAATAATTCCTGATACTTGCAAGCACTTTGCCAGAAATCGCACAATCCAGTCGTTCTACCAACGCAGTGGTCTACCAGCCGCAAGCGGTCTACCAATATAATGATCTACTAGCGCGAAGCGCGGTCTTCTTAAAAATTTAAAATTTTTTTGGTGTTAAGCAGATTTTTTTATAATTTTGGGGCGTGATTAGCACATCACAGGGAAACAGACTGATAAACAAATATTTTTCAAACCATTATTTTATTAACCACAAAAAATGCATCTATGAAGAAGTTAGTACTAACTTTGGCTCTGTGTGCAACGTTGAGTGCGGGCGCCCAGGTGGTGAACGTCAGCGGCATTGAGCGGGTGAACCTACCGGAGGATGCCGCAACACAGGTGGCGGCAATCAGCCCGGCAGGCGACTATCTGCTCCTGTCGACCGATACCCACCAAGGATTGACCAAACTCGACCTGGCCACAGGGGAGCGTACGGTAATTACCAACGCGACGGGAGCGGGCTACAATGTCCGTATCTCGGAAGATGGCAATAACATCGTCTACCGGCAGACCAGCATCAATGACAAGAAGCTGCGTCAGGTAGCCGTGCAGAACTACAACGTGGTCACTCATGCCACCGAGCAACTGGTCAAGCCCACGCGCGAGCTGCAGGCTGTGCAGGTGACGGGCAACACCGCCACTACTGTGACCAAGGGCAAGGCAAAAGCCAAGTCGCTCGACGGCACCAAGGCCGTTAAGGCTACGATGGCCTATGCCACTCAGAACTATGAGCTGATGGTGAACGTCAACGGCAAGGCACGCCAACTCACCCCACTGGGCGCAGGCAAGCGCTACATCTGGGTGTCGCTCTCGCCCAATGGTGAGAAGGTGTTGTTCTTTGTCAGCGGCGATGCAGCATACGTCTGCAACATCGACGGCACGGGACTCCAAAAGTTGGGCATGCTCCATGCGGCCAAGTGGCTCAACGACAACGTTGTCGTGGGCATGAACGACAAGGACAATGGTGAAGTGTACACCAGCAGTGAGATTGTGGCCGTTAACCTCCAGGGGCAGCGGCAAGTGCTCACCGGCAATGACATGATTGCGATGTACCCCCAGTGCGGTGGCGACAAAATCGCATTCACGACCGATGCCGGAGAGGTTTATATGATTAATCTGACTAAATGATGACGGCTATGAAAAAGATTTTATTACTTGCTGTAGCCGCTATCCTTGCGGCAGGCACGATGCAGGCAAAGACAGCAGACGAGCTGCGCATCTATCTAAATCCTGGACACGGCAGCTGGGGGCCCAACGACCGTCCGATGGCTACGATTCCTTATCCCAATCTCCCCGAGACGGGAATGCCCGACACTTGCGGCTTCTATGAGTCGAACACCAACTTGTGGAAGGTCCTCCAGCTGGGCGAGACGCTAGAGAAAATGGGCATCCAGAGCGACAATATCGTGTACTCGCGTGTGAAGAATGGCCCGTACCCCTATGTGGCCGGAGCTGCTGATGCAGAACTATACAACCGCCCGCTGTCAGAAATCTGCGAGGAGGTGGAATTGGGTAACTTCGACATGTTCATCTCTGTCCACTCCAATGCTCACGTCGATGGCAATAATACCAACTATCCGCTTTACCTCTATCGAGGATATGATAATGGTGTCACAGGATCTCTGACTGGCACTTTTGGCGAAGACGAAGATCAGCATGAGGTCACTGTAACCTATACTGGCAATGCTGTTGAAGGCAGCTGGGACATGTGTGATGTAAACTGGGGATACCATTATATGAGTGAAATAGATCCTCAGAGTTACTACAGCCCCACACAGAAGAACCTGCGTGGTGATATCTCGTTCCAAGGTAGCGGTAGCGTCAGCGAGCGCAGTAATGGCAACTACTATGGTGGCTATTATGGCGTTCTTAAGCATGGTGTGCCAGGCTTCCTAGTAGAGGGTTACTTCCACACCTATCAGCCTGCTCGTCACCGCGCGCTGAACATGGACTACTGCCATCAGGAAGGTGTGCGCATCGCGCGCGGTGTGTGTGACTACTTCAACCTCACGCCCGAGAGCACGGGCTACATCATGGGCACCGTGAAAGATCTTCACGAGAAGATTGTGAACAGTCTGTTCCAGTATTCTGCAGGAACCAATGACCAGTGGCTGCCCTTGAACGGTGCTACTGTGAAACTGTTGAAGAACGGCAACGAGGTTGCTTCCTACACGGTTGACAACAACTACAATGGCGTATTCTTCTTCGGGGACCTCGAACCGGGCGAATACACCCTCGACGCAACCCTCGACGGATACAAGCCCTTGTTCGACGAGTACAAGGAGCCCGTCACGGTTACTGCCAATGCAACCACTTATCCGTTGCTCTTCCTTGAGAATGTAGACTATGTACCGCCCACAGTGGTCTATGAGAACTATCCCGAGCCTGAGCAGCCAGATTATCTGAAGGTGGCAAGCGAGTATGTGTTCGAGCAGTCGAATCAGTCGTTCAACTTTGCCGGTACCATCAAGGATGCCGTTCAAATTGGCGACTCGACCATCGTACTCACCAACGAGGGCAAGGTGCCGCACCTCTATCTCATCAAGACGAGTACCAAGGAACTGGTTAAGGAACTCAGTACCGAGGGCATCTATACTGAGGACAGCCCAGGCTTCTTCAGCCCGCTGAACGCCATCAATCGCACGGCCGACAACAAGCTCGTCGGCGTGTCGCTTACCGAGAACCAGTATGGTGCTGACAACGTGGCTGATGGTTACACCCGTGGCACGGCACGCGTCTACATTTGGAATGATTTCGATGAAGCACCGTCGCTATTTACTTCTACGAAGAACTCGGGTAACTACTACAATGCCAATGTGGGTCACGGAATCTTGGTAAATGGAGCATCTACTGGAGAATGCGAAGTCCTTATCACTGCCATGACTACTGGCTCAACCTGCAACATCCGCCTAGTTCACATCAACATGCTCGACGGCGAGCAGACATCAGTGTTCCATGACAATCTGTATAATGGCGGATTCGTAGGTAAGCAGACCGCCTATGGCGAGGAACTCCACATCGTCGTATCACCCAATGGAGACGATAAGGTTATTTTAGGTGGTATGGGTACAATCAGCGAGTTTGTCACACCAGTAGCTATTACTGGCAACCCGACCGAAATCAAGACGCTGAGCGACGAATTCGGTGCTACAGGTGTGGGATTCCAGTGCTTCAAGTATGCTGGACACAGTTTGCTCGTCACTCCGTATGCCGAGGATGGAACTGTCAAGGGTATCAAGATTCTGGATATCACGGGTGGTGTTGACAAGGCTAAGCTCATCAAGACTGTGAACACTGACATTGTCGAGGTCTCTGGCATGCCACGCAAGGCTACCCATCACGATCCTGTTTTGAATGGTCTTACCGAGCATATCGCTACGGCTATTGTGAATGGTGAAGACATCGATGCGACACTCGTTGGTGCCAATGGTGTCAACTTCTTCACAACCGAGGGCGTAGACCAGCCTGTCGTCAAGGGCATCTATGCTTACGGCCTGAACAGTGAGAAGAACGATGATGACTCTTATACCTTCACCTTCACTGCCAACAGCGACGCCAATGAAGCTTACATCGTCTTCATCGATGCTGAGGGTAACGAAGTGGGCCGTGTGGAAGTTCCCAATGTAGTTGAGGGTGTCAATACCGTCACGCTGACCCAGGATGACCTGCCCGGCTACGGTGGCGAGATGAACTGGGCAGTGAACCTGGTAGGAAACAACATCCCCACCATCGCCCTGATCAACACCCCCGATGTCACCTACTCGGGTCAAGTGTTCAATACCGTCGACCGCAGTCCTGAGAGCCCATTCTTTGGACGCATCTACGTCGGCAACCGTGTGGGCAGTGGCAATGCCGGAAATGGCATGTGGATTTATAGCCCCGAATATGAACGTGTTAACGACCAGGTCATCAAAGCCCGTACCGAAAAGACCTTCGGTAGCAACTACCGCATGGGCATCGATAGTGAGGGCAAGGTTTATGTGCCCGACTGGGCCGATGGCAGTTCGGGTGTCTTTGTCTTCGATCCTAGTGCCGAGGAGGAAATCTTCTATCCGTTCTTCGCCAACGAGGATGGCTCATTCCTGAACCGCAGCTCTGATGGCCTGTTGACCAATGCTGCGGGAGAGGCTGTGGCAGGTTCGTCGCCGGGCGTGTTCGTTGCTGGTAAGGGAGCCGAAACGAAGTTGTTCGTTTACAATGAAGATCTTTTTATCAGTGGTGTAGGTAACAATGTCAGTGTCTACAACATTGGTAACGAGGACGGAACCATCGCCACTTACTGGAACCAGGCTCCGAGTGCCAACTATGCCGTAGGCCCCTGGCAGCTCAACACCAACGGCAATGTCTGGGGTTATCCTGATGGTAGCTGCTGGGTGTCGCAGTACCGTAGTGCTGGCAACAATGCTAGTGGTGTGCCGTCGCTGATGTTTGTCGATCCCGAAGGCAATGTTACCTTCAACTCGGGCAAGAACGGCTTCTCCGATTACCTCAACGGATCGGATCGCGCAGGATTTGCCGTGAACGGGGACAACAGTGTCTTGGTAATCAATGATGGATCGGGTTACTTCCAGTTCTTTGACTTGGAGATGGATGGATTTACACCCATACTCACTCCGAAGTACTCTTTCAAGTCTTCAACTGATCTAGGTACTGCTGTCTACCAAATGAACTTCGACTATGCAGGCAACTTGGTTGCTACTGGTAACAAGTTAGGTGTCTTCTCGATTCCCACCGAGGACAACCAGACGACCGTGCCAGCTAGGTTGGATCTGCTCGTCAAGAAGATTGTTGCCACCAGTATCACGCTCAACCACACCGATGAAGAGAACATTGTGCTCAGAGGTGGTGAGACGCTGCAACTCGAGGTTGTCGCAGTTGAGCCAGAAGGTGCTGACCCAAGCGTGACTTGGTCGTCAAGCGATGAGACCGTGGCTACAGTCGATGAGAATGGTTTGGTAACCGCTGTTGAATTGACCGAGGGCGGAGCCAAGGCTCCCGTCGCCGGTGAGACATCTTCGGTGACCATCACTGCGACTTTGGTCCAGAATCCGAATGTCAAGGCTTCGGTCACTATCACTGTTGACTACACGATGACAGGTGTCGAGGGCGTTGCTACCAACAAGCAAGTTGTTGGTGTCAAGTACATCAACACTGCAGGTATGCAGAGCAACAACCCGTTCGAGGGGGTCAACATCGTGGTAACCACCTATGATGATGGCTCGCAGAAAGTCACCAAAGTGATTCGCTAATGCACAAATGCACAATGCATGATGCATAATTACCGCCTGGCAGAAAACCTGCCAGGCGGTTTTTCATCAAAAAAATCATCCAAGCAGAATAATTCTTAATTCTTAACTCTTAATTCTTAATTAAAAGTAGTATCTTTGTAGTCTCGAAACTGAACCCATGCACATCGCAATTGCTGGAAATATTGGCAGCGGCAAGTCAACACTCACTAGGTTGCTTGCCAAGCACTATGGATGGACGCCGCGATACGAGACCGTCGAGCACAATCCCTATCTTGAGGACTACTACCGCGACATTCATCGCTGGTCGTTTAACCTCGAGGTGTTCTTCCTCAAAGAGCGCTTTAAGGACTTGTTAGCCATCTCGCAGTCACAGGAAACCATCATACAGGACCGCTCCATATTCGAAGGGGTCTATGTCTTCATGGCAAACAACAAGGCGATGGGTAACCTCAGTGACCGAGACTACAACACCTATATGGAACTGTTTGAACAGATGCTGACGGTCGCCAAGCTACCCGACCTGATGATTTATTTGCGGGCATCGGTGGCGCATTTGGTGGGAAACATCCAGAAGCGCGGCCGAGACTACGAACAGACCATGCAGCTCGAATATCTCGAAAACTTGAACAACCGTTACGAGGACTTCATCACACGCCAGTACAAAGGCCGCGTGATGATTGTCGAAAAGGACAACCTGGACTTTGAGAACCGCCCGGAGGATCTCATGCAAGTCACCGACCGCATCGACCGACTCCTCTTCGGACTCTTTCCCGACACCTAACCCCCTACCTCCTTAAGCCCTTGGGAGGACTCAATTCTCAATTTTCAATTCTCAATTTTCAATTAAAAACAAAGATGCATATCGCTGTAGCTGGAAATATCGGATGTGGCAAGACCACACTCACCCGCATGCTCGCTAATCGCTACGGGTGGCAACCGCGTTACGAGTCGGTCGCAGACAACCCTTACCTTGCCGACTTCTACGCCGACATGGAGCGGTGGTCGTTCAATCTGCAGATTTACTTCCTGAACCGGCGCTTCAAGGAAGTCGTTGAAATCTCGAAGAGCGACGAGTATATCATCCAAGACCGCACCATCTTTGAAGATGCATGCATCTTTGCGCCAAACCTGCACGACCAGGGTAAGATGAGCGACCGAGACTTTGACAACTACAAAGACCTCTTTGACCTGATGATGTCGCTTGTCAAACTCCCTGACTTGATGATTTACATCCGCGCGAGCATACCCACGCTGGTGGCACAAATCCAGAAGCGCGGACGTGACTACGAGCAGACCATGAGGCTCGACTATCTGCAGGGATTGGAACAACGCTATGAGAAGTGGATTGCCGATTATCAGGGACCGCTCCTGGTCATCGATGGAGACAACTGCAAGTTCGGCGAGAACCCTGAGCACTTTGCTCAGATAACCGACCGCATCGACACCATGCTCTACGGCCTCTTCCCCATGCTGTAACGCAGTCGGCGGTTGGTGGCGACGCACCAGCGCAGCAAGCGTGGCCAGCGCAACAGCAGGTGCAGCACGCGCGTCTTGGTGCGGAGGCCGGCAGTAGGGTAGGAGAGGACCTGACGGTACCATGGGTCTGCCGGGTCGATGGTGCCACACAAGAACGCCAGGCGGTCAATCTCCATGCCACGCAAGGCGGCCTCGTGTTGTTCAAGCACATCACGGCCACGTAAGTTATCACGAATCAAACTGAAGTATTCCCGCCACAACTCCTGGCGGTGCAACGGCCCGGATATCGACAACGAGGAGGGGTTGAAGAAGTAGTTATATACCACATCATTGAAAATGCCCACACGTTGCACATGCGCAGTGAGGCGGATGAGCATAAATGTGTCCTCGCTAGGCAGACGCAAGTCGGTGGGCGGGAAAATGTCGTCATGCCACAACTCGCGGCGGCTGATGCTACCCCAGAGCGCGCAGATGCAGCGAGGGTCTAGCAAGTGCTGCAAGAATTCCTCACCCGTGAAGACGCCTGTCATCTCATGGCCGATGGTGCGCTGGTTGCCATCAACAACGCGGCTATAGCAACCATAGGCAAGATCCAATTGGTCGGCAATGATGTGGCGGTAGAGCGTGGCAAGGGCACCCGACGGCAACGTGTCATCGCTGTCGACATGAACGACATATTCGCCTCGCGCGGCGCGAAGCCCGGCACGACGCGCCTCGGCAAGACCCGCATTGGCTTGATGCACAACTGTCACGAAATCATGACGCGCGGCATAGCCGTCACAAAGCTCACCTGCACCGTCGGGCGAACCGTCATCCACCAGCACCACCTCCAGACCGTCAAACGACTGTGCCAACACACTATCGATGCAGCGGGGCAGCGTCGATGCGGTGTTATACACAGGGATGATGACTGATATGGCGGGTTGTTTTCCCATCTTTTAAAACTTTGAGTTTTCAAAGGTACGAATAAGCGAGAGAAAAGACAAAAATAATGACCGCAGGTTATATTTTTTTGTCTATTTCCGAGCGAAAGTACCTTAGGCGGAGCCAAAGGTACGAAAAAAGTGCTACATTTGCAAAAAAATCTGCTAACGCATGAAAATTTTGGTCATCAATCCCATCCTCTACACCAGCGAAGGGTCGCAGGTGCACCGCGTCGCTACCATCAAGGATACGATGATTCACGCGATGTGCCTGGGGTTCCGCCATCTGGGTCATGAGGTGACGTTAGCGGCGGTCGATGACTATCGTCCCACGGCCGACGAGCAGTATGACTTCAAGGTGCTGTGGTTTCGTGACACATTGCGTTGGCTGTTGCCCTCGCCGCTGCCTTGCCCATGGGGTCTACGCAGTTACCTCAAGCACCAC
>JAEEJI010000200.1 GCA_016281825.1 Muribaculaceae bacterium
TATTGTGTACCTTTGTGAGTTAGTTGGATAACTATGCAAACAACCATTTTATTAACCTATAAACACAACGAAATGAGGAAATTTCTAACTCTCTTTGCTTCGGTTCTGCTCGCTGCAAGTGCGTGGGCAGCAACCGTGACGATTGACTTCTCGCAGCAAGGCTATACCAATGGCCAGGAAGTCACATCGCTGACTGTTGAGGGGGTCACAGTCACTTTCGACAAGGGCTCCAACACTAACGCACCTAAGTACTACGATGGAGGTACTGCAGTGCGCGTCTACGGCGGCAGCACATTCACCGTATCGGCCAGTTCAAACATCTCGGCCATTGAAATCACGTACAGTGGTTCCAGCTACAACTTAGCTCACGGTGGAACAGCAGGCACAGTCGATACTGGCACATACACCGAGGACGGTGCTACTGGTACCTGGAGCGGCGGCGCTGGAAACGTCACCTTCACCGTAGGTGGAACAAGCGGCCACTGCCGCATGCAGAAGATGGTGGTTACCACTGGCGGATCGGCCGTGATTACTACCGCCACTCCTACCTTCACTCCCGCCGCTGGCACTTACTACGCTCCCATCGAGGTGTCGCTGAAATGCGCCACTGCTGGTGCATCTATTTACTACACCACCAACGGCACCGCTCCCACGGCAAGCAGCACGCTCTATAGTGCGCCCATCGCCTTGAGCGCCACTACTACGATTAAGGCTATCGCTATCGCCAACAACGTCGAGAGCGACGTGGCTACTGCTGAGTATGTGTTTGAGTCGGCTACTCAAGTTGCCAACATCGCCGGTTACCTCGCTCAAGCGCAAGGAACAATGGTCTGCTTCACCAACCCTGTTACTGTCCTGAAACAGTACAACAACAACCTCTACGTTCAGGACAATAGCGGAGCAACTCTGTTCTTCGGCCCCACAGGCAAGACCTATAAAGCTGGCGACGTGATTCCCGCTGGATTCGTTGGCAAGGTCGACTCCTACAACGGCGAGACCCAGCTCCGCGTCGATGCTAATAGCAACTTCCAGGATGGAACCGCCGGCACCGAGGTTCAGCCCACGCAAATCACCGTTAGCCAGATGAGTCACAACAACTTCGCACAGTTGGTCATCATCAACAACGCAACTCTGGGCTACACCGAGAGTAGCAGCGGCTCGAAGACCATGTCGACCATTACCGACGAGAGCGGTACGGGTTCTGCCCACAACGGCTTAGGCTTCAACGTAAGCGGCTTCGACTACACCAAGACTTACAACGTGACCGGTATTGTGGGTGCATACAAGCCTTCAGGCGCCGAGAATGTCACCTACCAAATCCTCCCCATCAAGTGTGAGGATGTGAACGGCAGTGGCGGCGGTGGCGACACTACTACTGTCGAAGGTATCACAATCGCTGAGTTCCAGCAGGTCGAGGACAACACTGCTGTGACCATCAAGAACGATGTCGTGGCTCTCGCTCAAGAGGGACAGCGTCTGTTCGTTAAGGACGACACTGGCTACATGCTTATCTTCGGCTCGGTTGGCAAGACATACAACACTGGCGACGTGATTCCCGCTGGATTCAAGGGTACCAAGACCACCTACGACGGTGAGCCTGAGTTGAAGAATGACAACAACATCCAGAAACTCGAAGGCTTCAATGCTGCCAAGGGCACCGTTACCGTGACCCCCGAGGATGTTGCTCCTTCTTTCATCGCACACGAGAACTTCGGTCACTATGTAGTTATTAAGAATGTCACCATCGACAACGACAACAAGAAACTGACCGACGCCAACGGCAACACCTGCGCATTCTACAACAACATGGGCGCCACTATCCCCGCCGACCTCACCCAGAAGTACGACGTGTATGGCATCGTAGGTTCGTATGGCAAGACCAACACCGTCTATCAACTGCTCACCACCGACATCACTCTGGCTGGTGGCGGACAAGTGGAAGTTCCCAAGGTGGCCGACGTGAACGCTCTGTTTGAGCTGCCCGCCGAGACTACCGCCGAGATTACCAGCGACCTGATTGCCATCTATCAGAATGGTCAAAACCTGTATGTGAAGAACAACGACACCTTCACACTGGTTTATGGTCCGCTCGACAACACCTTCACCAACGGTGACGTTATCAAGAACGCACAGGCAAGTTGGAAGACTTACAACGGCGCTAAGCAACTCACCCCGGTCAATGAGACATTCGTCGCCGACCACCACGGTGATGAGGTGCAGCCCATTGAGACCGCAATCGAGGAAATCGGACAAGACTGGGCACACACCTATGTGAAGCTGCTCGACTGCACCGTTACTCTCGACTCGGTCAAGAACAATGTGGCTTACTACACTCTCAACGACGGCACTGCCGAACTCGTTGCTTACAACCGCTTCGGTGTTGAGATTCCTGAGGCTGAACAGCTCGAGGGACACACCTTCAACATCACTGGCTTCATATCGCTCTACAAGGGTCTGGTTCAGCTCTATCCCGTCGATGGTGAGTATGCCGACATGCCCGAGTACAAAGATGGCGATGTCAACGGCGACAACAACGTTGATGGTAACGACCTCAACACCCTTATCAACATCATTCTGGGTAAGGATAGCGCCGACAACTACGACGGACGCGCCAACGTTGATCACCAAGGTGGCGTAGATGGTAACGACCTAAACTCGCTCATCAACATCTTGCTGGGAAAATAATGCATAACGCATAACGCATAATGCACAATAACAAATGGCGGCGCGTCGCACGACGTGCCGCCATTGTTTTGTTCGGTATGCTGCGATGCCATCGCAGCCCCCATCAGCCCGGCACCCTAAATAAGCAAGCGAAAATTTTGTATTTCGCTCAACTTGCACTAATTTTTGATTAATTAGGCGGCGTCTCGGAAATAAAAATGTGAGCACATTTTGTATTTCGCTCAACTTGCACTAATTTTGCAGTTGAAATGACAAATCTCAGTCAAATACAAGCCGCACTGGGTCCCTATCTGGACCAAATGAACCGCCTTATCGCCGACACGCTGCACTGCGACACGCCGCTGATGAACAACATCGTGGCCAGTTACTTGCAGGTGAAAGGCAAGCAGTTAAGGCCCATAATGGCCATGCTCAGCGGACTATACTTCGGACAGGTCAACGACCGCGTGGTGGCCGCCGCAGCGGCTGTCGAGATGCTGCACAACGCGTCGCTCATACACGACGATGTCATCGACGAGGCGCAGCAGCGACGCGGACAAGACACCATCAACCACACCTGGAGCAACCACGTGGCCGTGCTCGTGGGCGACTACTTCGTTACCACAGCACTGCGATGCGCCGTGATGGCCCGCGACAGCCGAATCCTCGAAGAACTCGCCAAGATGGGCGGCAGCCTGTCGCTCGGCGAGATAGCACAGGTCGACAACGCACGCCGACACAACGTCGACGAGGCAACCTATATGGGCATTATCGGGCGCAAAACAGCCGCGCTTTTCGAGAGTTGCGTAGCAGTGGGCGGACTGGCGCTCGACGCGCCGCTCGACCAAATAGAGACGCTGCGGCGATTTGCGCAACTGCTGGGCATATGCTTCCAGATGAAGGACGACACCTTCGACTACTACCACGACGACGTGGTGGGCAAGCCCACCGGAAACGACCTGCGCGAGGGCAAGGTGACCCTGCCGCTCATCTATGCCATGCGGCAAACCAGCCACCCCGACCAGCCCGCAATGGCACAACTGCTGCAGCAAGCCACGCTCAGCACCGAGCAAATCGAGCAACTCGTCGACTTCGCCAAGCGAGCCGGCGGCATCGACTACACCTACGACACCATGAAGCGGCTGCAGCGCGAGGCCGATGACGTGCTTGACACGCTGCCACACAGCCAGGCAATCGACTGGATGCGCGACATCTTCAGTTACATCATCGCACGCGACCGCTAACCGCCCTACCCCACCACACAAAAAAAGCCCAACAGGACTAATAAGTCAAATAAGACCCATTGGCCCTATTTGACCCATTACTCCCATTGGACCCATTGATAGCCCGCAGCGTTATCCAGCGAAGCGTTAAACAGCGAGCAACGCGAGCGTTAAACCGCGTAGCATCGCTGCGCCTTACTGCGCCTTAAACACCGTGCCCTTGTCGTAGATATACTCCTCGTAGAGGCCCTGCGAGCCGTAAGGCGTGAGCACGTGCTTGTTTTCGTCGATGATAAAGGGGTTGCGACTCAAGGGCGTCATGCCATCGATTTCGCCAACCAACTTAAACGAGTCGGTGTCGGCATCGCGAACCGTGTAGATGGCGCAATAGTTAGTCAGACTCTTGTCGCCCATAGCCACAATCACCTCGTCGCGCCCGTCGCCGTCGAGGTCGCAAGCGCTCAGTTGCACGTAATAGTCGGCAAAGTCAGCCGTGGTGCTGTCATTTTCGCTGTTATACTCCTCGAGCAGGCCGCCCAGCACAGGCTGCATTGGCGTGCCGTACTCGCCCTTGTAACCCATGATTTCCAGCATCGCTTGGTTGCCGATGCGTGCCGTCACGCGCTCCTCCTTGCCGTCGCCGTCGAGGTCACCCTTCAGCGTGATGCCCTTGCTGTCCAGGTCCTTCAACGCGCTAATCACGTAGAAGTCGGTGTGCGTGTTCACGATGTTGTCGTAGTCCTTCTTAGTCACCGGATAGTCGGCCGACGCGTTTTTCGTCGAGCCGCCCTCGCCACCCGAGCATGCAGCGAGCAGCCCAATCGCTGCCACAGCCACACATGCAAGGCGAAATATCGATTTTGTCGTCATAATGCTATAATGTTTAATATTTCTCGCAAAGGTAGTGCAAGTTGAGCGAAATACAAAATGTGCTCGCACATTTTTATTTCCGAGACGCTAGATAATCTAGACAATCGAGAACTGCTAGCCACCCTCTCCTCGCCCGTTGGGCGAGCATCTGGGTAGCCCCCAGTGCCAACGGCTCAGGGGGAACCTTATATCAAAAAGGGCGGCACCCCGTGGTGGAGTGCCGCCCTCATGATTATCTTGCGGTTTAACGCATTACCTTAGCGGTGGACGTTGTGCCGTCGGTGTAGCGGGTCACGATGATGTTCATGCCCTCAAACGGCTTGTCGCTCACCACGCCAGTGATGCTCACATATTTCACGCTGGCCACCTCGCGCACGCCACCATTCAGGTCGCGCACCTCAGTCACGATTTGGTCATTGCCCCCTGTAAGGTCAAGCGGGCAAACCACCTTGTCGCCATCAGCAGCCTGCTGCTGAGGAGTTACAGTGCTCTCGGCGCGACGCGGAGCATTGCTCTGCGTAACGACTTTGTTGAGCACAGCGTGGAACTGGTAAGCCACACCATGCTCAAGCTCTGGCGTACCACCGCTGTTGTAGGTCCAAGCGGGAGTGAACGCACCCTTCAGGCCGGCGCCATTGAGTTCCTCACCAACCTTCTCGGGCATCACAAACCTCGAATTATTCTGGTCCCACACAGCGTAGGTAATTGTAGCCACCTCTTGAACCTTAGGATTCATGAAGAAGTAGTGACGTTGGCCAGTGTAGTCCACAGCACCCTCGCTATCAGCCGTCAGGTTGAGGTTAGCATCCAGGAAGTTGGCTGCACAATACACGTTGGGAGTGAAGTCGCCGCCCTTGGTAAGATCCACGTTCAGGTCGGCCATTGCCTCCATCGTGTAGTTCACGTTGTCGGTGTAAGTACCGGTAAACGAAGCGGGGTCGATGTAATGACCCTCATAGTCGCTGGCCTTACTGTAATGAGCATCGCTGCTATGCAACTTAATCATCACCCAGTTGCTCTGATCCCAGTCGCCATCTTGGAAGAGCACGCCAGCATCTTGAGCACTGCTGATGTCGTTCTCAGCAACGTAGCGCATGTAGTCGATTTGTTCGCCCTTAATCTCGGTGCGATCAATCGACACATTGCCCTCGTCCTTAGCCCAAATCACATGCTTGGCATCGTTAGCGGCCACAATCAGCAGACGGTCAGCAACCGTGTACTGCTTGGTCACCTCACCACTGCTCTCAATCGTTGGCAGCGGCGTAGCCTGCACACCATAGATGTAAACGGCACGCTCGGGATCCTCGGTCTTGTAAGTGGTGAAGTAGTGGTCGCGGTTCCAATACTGCAGGTAGCGGTTGTCGCCACCGGCATAGTTGAAGCGGATGTGAGCCTTGTGCGACTGTTCGCCCTCATCGCTGTCGATGGTCACCACAGCCACGCAGTTGCCCATGGCGTCCTGTTCAGCTTCGGTGAGCAGCGTGTTGCCATTGGTAGCAGCAGTCTCATCGACATAGAGGATACCGTTAGATGCCAGTGTAGCACCATTGTGAGTGGTAAACAGGAAATGCTTCTCGCCACTGCCGGCGACGTCCATGTTGGTGAGCGGAGTGACGGTAAACACAGCCACGTCTTGATTGCCGTAGACCTTAGTCTTCATGTCTTCGTCGACAAACTTCACGCCCGTGGTACCGCGCGTGGTGGCTCCCTGAACGTTGCTCATCGCCTCATGGCCGGGCTGGTTGACAATCACGTAAACACCATTCTCGTTAATCTGGTTGACGTTGGTCACCAGGTTGTAGATGATGCCGTTGCTCTCAACGAAGGTGTAGGTCTGGCTGGTGGCCTCCTCACTGTACACGCCGAGGTACTCAGCAATAGCACGCACCGTGGTAGTGGTGTGAATCTCGTCGAGATACTCCTCCTTGTTCTCGGTGGTGTACTCGTGGCGGTTAGGATTGTTCTTGTCAGCCGGGTCGCTGCCATCAACAGTAAACCAGATGTTAACGTCGCTCTGCACAACCGATGCGTCATCCAACTCGGGGAAGCGGATAATCGTTACGTCGATAGCCGGGTCGGTAACGGCATACACACCGCCATCAGGCGTAATAAACGGCGGACTGACATGGGTGGCAAACCTAACATTTATCGTCTCGATGACACTCTCCATGACATCGTTGTACTTAGTCACAATCGTGGAATAAGCGTCGATAGTCGTGGTTGTACTCACCGTGAACGGCTCGGTATATAATACATAGTCGTCCATCTCGCTGGTCTTGTACCAGATCTGCGCACCCTCGGTCTCACAAGTGAGGCTCACAGTCTGCGGCTCATCATATTCACCAGACTCAATGTTAAATTTCGGCTTGAAGATCCACTCAAAGTCAATCGGGAAGATCTCAAACGGTGCATTGCTATAATTCGAGTTATTAGCATTCGAACCATAGAAGTAGACGATAGCATAAACATCGAATGTTCCACCATTGTTCTGGATGTTATCAAAGAACGCCTGGTCGTAGGTCGGCCGTCCGTTGTGTCCCGAGAACAAATACAGTCCATCGTAGTAGTTCAGAGGCACACCACTTTGGTCGGTGATAACACCAAGATACTTTTGGCTTACAAGCGAAAGGTTACTGATGGTATTCTTGCGCATATGCACATAGTGACCGAAGAGGTTCTTCTCTGGATCGACATACTGTGCGTAATCGCTGCCGCTGTAAGCACCCTCGTAGGTCCAACCGTCAGTGATGGCCTTGTTGGTGGTCTCCTCGGGAAGGATTGCACTGTTGCCCAAGGCTTCCTCTGGCCATTCGCTTACAGCACCATCACTGTTACCGAGTTCGTTGATGAAACTGTTGCCCCAAACCGAAGCCTTGCCTTTTATGCTTCCACCTGGCAGCCAGTCGCCCATCTGGAACTTGGTGTAACCATTGTAGGCCGTAACGCCACTTCCACCAAAGTAAACCATACCATAGCCGCTGTTGTCACGCACGAAGCAGAACTCGGGCTTGGTGCCATCGCTGCGCCAGGTGCTCATGTAAACCACTTGAACAGGGTTCTCAAAATACTTGGCAGTATTCTTATCGGTCTCCTCGTTCATCTCCTTCACATTAAGCCAACCAGAGCCCTTGGCTTGGATGGTGAACGTTCCAGGGGTGACTGTGCTAACCATGCTACCCAACGCGGAGATAGCCTTGAAGTTGTACACCTTGCCAGTCTCCAGAGGCACAGGAGCGCTGTAGAGCGTCGAGGCCGTGGTCGGGTCGGCAGGCCAGTTGCCCTCGCCCTCGGCTACGGTGTAGTAAACCTTGGCGTTAGGAGTCACGCTGAACATCTCCACATTGATGTCCTCATCGTCGCCCTTGTAGATGGTGCCGGGGAACGGCGAGTAAACCACAGGCTGGATGCCGATCTTATAGGCTGCCTCGGCAGTGGCGGTGCCACCGTCGCCCGTGCGGCTGTCCATAGCATAAACCTTGATGGTCATGTCATGGTCAACGGTGATGGGCTCGGTATACTCGATGCCACTGTTTCCGCTGGGGTCGCTGCCGTCGGTGGTGTAGTAGATGGTGTATTCACCAATCTCATTCTTCACACCGAGCGTCACATTCTGAGCGTTGACATACGTTCCAGCGGCAGGGCTGATGGTGATTGCCAGGTTGGCAGCGGTCAAGACGTAGGTCTCGGAGGTCACCTCGCTGGCGCGATACTCGCTCTGGCCGTTGAAATAGTTACTCAGGGTAACAGCCTTGATGGTTACTGGGCTATCCTGAACCAGAATATCAAGATAAGGATTGTTGGTAGCGTCGTACGCCACCCAACCCTCGCTGGTCACCTGGCCAGTAGCAGCATCGAACGCAAACTCGGTGTTGCCAGTGGTGTAGTAAATCACTGTGTTCCACGAGAGGTTGTTCTGCTGCGTCTTGGTCTCGGTGCTCAGGCGCGTCTGCTGGTTGCCGTCGTAGTTGCCACCTGCGAGCGAGAATGTGGGAGCATCAACGCTGAAGGTGTACGCACCACCTGCTGCGTCGCTGGCGATGCCGTTAATCATGGTGACCACGCTAAGCGTAGCGTTGTCGTCAAGCAAGATGTAGTAGCCGTTGCTGTTCTTTGTGGTCACGGCCGGGCTCGTTGCATCGGCAACTGTGCCGGTAGTGGTGTAGGCGAAACTAACGTTCTCCTCGCCATAGGCGCGGCGGTCGTTCAGAGCCGACTTCGGATAAACGAATACCGGATTCACATAAGCGTCAGGCCCGTTGCTGCCGAAGGTGGGAGCGGTGGGCTTGATGCAGGTGAACGTTGCTGTCACCACCTCGCTGGGATCCATGCCCGTCTTGGTGGCGCGAGCCTGTACCTCAACGGTATTTCCAGCAGCATTGGTGGTAATCTCAAAGGCCTCGCTATAGTTCAGCCAAGTTGTGCCGCCATCGAGGCTATACTCGATAGTGGCGCCATCGGTAGCACATCCCAGCGTCACATTGTCCTTGCCAATAAAGTTATATTGGCCCAAGAACTCACCAGCAGCACCAGTGATTGTCGGGCGCTTAACCTTATTCTTGTTGGCAAGTTTATAAATATACGTCGTGCCTTGTGAAGTACCATAGAACAACCAACGAGGACTACCCGTGTTGAATGACAACAAACCTTTTGAGGTGTTGTCAACAAGTTGAATAGTTGCCGCGCTTGTCTGTTCGTCCAAAGTGATATTGGCATATACTGGAGTTCCCGAGAATGACAACCCATTATTCGAAGTGCTTATGTTGTTCATATAGCCCTCGGCTGTGTGGATTGCATATGTCCCATCGCTAATCACAAAGTTGACAATAGCCATTTCTGCAGTCGAGGTAATTATACCATTCTCATCAGGAGTAACACTGACTGCTGTCGCATAGTTGTTGCTTCCCTTCGGACCCATCACATAATCCTTATTGGTTCCCACGAGAAGGTAAGTGTCCTCTGCATTGATGTCGGCGAGGTCGGTAAGCAGTTCATAGTCCTCGCTTGCGAAGTAAGTGACGGTGATTGCCACATCGCTTGCGGGCATGCTAAATGTGTAGGTGCCGTTGCTATTGTGGGTGATGTTGAGGCTGGAGTTGCCGTTGTTAAACGTACCACTCACGCTGCTCACCACATAACCGGCATTGGGAGTGACGGTGAAAGTCACGCTGGTACCACTCGTTGCGGTTTCAGGAATACCAGTCACCTCGCCATGAGTCGACACCACGCTGATGCTGTAAGGAATCTTGACAAATGTCGCTGTCACCGTAGTGGCTGAGCCAGGCATCGTGATTTGGTAGTTGCCGTCAACGACAGGCACATCAACCGAACTTTGGCCAGCGCCCCATGAGTAAACTACCGAACTTATCTGGTAATCAGCATTGGGGGTCACGGTGATGACTACCGTTGAGCCCTCAACAGCGCTTGCAACACCAGTCACAGAACCACCAGCGGTGGGATTGGCAACGTAAGTAATTCCGTAAGCCTGTGCAAACGTCGGAGTGACGGTCACATTGCTTGCAGGCATGGTGAAGGTGTAAGTACCGTCGCCATTATCGGTAACCTCGGCGGCAGGGCTGACGGTGATACCCGTGCAAGCATAACCGCTCTCGGCCGTCACCGTAACAGTGATTTCCTCGCCCTCGTTAGCACTTGTTGCGCCAGTTGCGCTACCACCAGTCACCACAGCATAATCAATGGTATAATCCTTCACTTCCTCAACCATCTGCTTGAAGAGCATTACAGGTTTCTGGGTTGAAGTATAGGCTGCAAAGCGACCATTTCCACTGTTGGGGTTGTATTGGAAAGAACCAACAGTAGTGTTCATTTCAATAGTGGCATTATTTCCACTGAACGAGATGGCGGCTGGAGTTGCAGTTTCATCAGCTTTTGCACTTTTTGCTGCACTACTTGCTAAATAAGTGCCATCGCCGAATGCAAATGTCCATGCACCTGTTGAACCACCAAGTGTAAACTCCGTAACGCCCGAAATCTCAGATAAGTCAACAATATTATTTGAAATTGTCACATCAGCATCCAATATAAGATTGTTTGCTTGATTGGGAGAAGCAGCTGCTTTGGTGAAATTGTGAGTTACACCAGATGACGTATAACTTCCTTGGCTTACAATAATATACTTTTTGCCTGCAACAAGGTCATTTGTGCTTGTAATAAGTTGATACCTCTTGCTATTATTCACCCCAACCACGGTATAAGTAGCATTTCCAGTTACAGCAATGTTGCCAATAAAGGCCTTGCCGTAAACAGTGGTAGAACCAACGGTGTTGAGCGCCACATTTTCATTCCACGTGCTTCCGTTATCGGTATTAACACCCACGGTAACGCTACCTTGTGCACCGCTGTCGATATCCTTGATTGCAGCAATCATGGATGTGAGTGTGCTGGTTGCATTGACGGTAGTGCCTTGCTCTACTTCGCCAGCAGCAGGAGTGATAGTGATAGTGGGATCAACCTTGGTGAACTTCATGCTTGTGAGCGAACCGTTAATCTCAATGTCGTACACACCAGGTGCGCAGCCAAAGTTGTTGTTGCTGCCGCCGCTCAGATTGAATGGCATTGCGCCACCGTTCAAGTCGTAGATGTAGTAGTTTCCTTGATCGGCCTGCGGGTGCTTCTCCACTCCGTCAAGTGTGAGGCAGAAGTAGTCATTGGCACCGCCATCGTCGACTCCAGTGAAATAAGCCCTAATTGTGTATTTGTCATTTGCACTGTCGTAAGTAAACGCAGGACCCGAGTCACCAGAACGCGAAGTTGAGTTACCATTGAAGTGACCTGCCAAACGCAGCGTGCCATGATAGGTATTGAAGTCTGCTGTAATAGTTACAGTGTTGACAGGCATAGTAAATGAGAACACAATACCAGAGTTGTCGCTAGAAACTTTGGTTAAAGTGATATTATTCCCACTTCCGTCAACAGCCGTTACATTCTGCTGAAGAATCTGATAGCCATTATTGGTGCCCACCTTGAACTGAACAGTTTCGCCAGCAGTGGCTTTAACTGTATAGTGGTTACCGCTTACACCATCAGGCATTGAGCAATTGCTAGACCAATCACCAATCCAACCTCCAGCCTCATTATCTGAATTACCATTAGTCTTTATCGTACGATAAATGTTATACGCTCCAATATCTTCGACCTTGAAATTGGTAACTTCCCAATTACCTGCATTTGATGTCGTCGAGACATATTTAAATGCTATCTGAATAGTCTTATCCTTATAAGCACTCAAACTTATCGTCTGAGATTCAAAACTAGTATATCCAGAAGATGGTTTATCAGGATAATCAATAGTAATTTGGGTCCAAGTGCTTGCATTACTCTCTTTTACCCAAACTGTTGCCTCATTAGCAATAGTGCCAAAATGACTGTCTATTGCTTGAGAAAAACTAAATTCCGGATTTGTTGTGTTAGCAAGGTTGATGTATGGAGAAATTAGCATACTCGCAGAAGCATGATTTGAACTGTTCTTATATGCAGCAGCTTTTGCATAAGTTGTGCCTTGGTAAGTGCCAGTAGTCCAAACATCAAACCCTGGATTAGTTTGGTTTTCGATATAGAAATCACCAAATCCATCAGAAAAATCTTCAGTATAAGTAGGCGTTACAGTTTCCGGTGTGAATATTGTGTACGTAGCGGAAGCAATTGCGCTGTTGTTCATGCCTTCCATTACGGCTAAAGCCTTAATCGTTGTGGTTGTACTAACAGGAATTGCACTAGAGTATACACTAGAATTAGTGGTGGGGTCGTTACCATTGGTGGTGTAGTAGATTGTTGCACCGCTTGTTTCGCAATTTATCTCCACATTCTGTGCCGAATTATAAGTACCTTCCGCCGGATCAAATGTCGGTGTCGCCACAGTCTCTGTAGGTGAACCACCACTAGACTCGTATGTAACTTTGATTTCAGTTAAACGCGCTTGAGAATATAGAGTCGTCTCCCATGACCTAGTAGACAAATTTGTATAAGATGAATTAAGTCCACCAGTATAAGAAGTGCCCGAAAAGGTAAAGGAAATGCTTGTAATTGTTATTGTACTTTCAGAGGCAATTACCATATCACCTCCAGAATAACAACGAATCTGCGTTGTTCCATATCCTTTCGTATATAAAAAAGAAATGTCATTTTTGGAAGCAAAAATTCTACTTCCAGACCCAGATGTTCCTTGTCCGGTAAAATCCGAAGGAGTAAAAGTTACTTCACCTGCCCAGCCGACTCCGTAGAATAGCAGGGCCATTGTTAGAAATGTTAGTAGTTTTTTCATACGCGTAATGTTTTTGTTAATTATGTGTTTTTCGTTTATGTCGTTGTTTTGAATTATTCGTTCAATTTGTTTAATTTGTTGACCTTAAAACGTTTAACCCATTGTCCAGCAACAAATTATTTGAATAATTTGTTTAATTTGTGGTCTTTAGCGGTGGGCGATGGTGTGGAGCGCGCGGCCCATATTGTCGGCGATGTCGCTGGCCATCACGCCGTACACATCGTGTTCCTGCGCCGCCAGGTCGCCGGCCAGGCCGTGGGCGTAGACGCCGAGCACGACGGCCCAGTCGGGGGTGTAGCCCTGCGCGATGAGCGAGGCGATGACGCCCGTGAGCACGTCGCCGCTGCCCGCGGTCGCCATGCCGGGGTTGCCGCTGCTGTTGATATACACCTTGCCGTCGGGGCGCACCGTCATCGTGTAGCGGCCCTTGAGCACGATGGTGATTTCGTGCAGTTTCGACACGTCGATGGCCTTCTTCAGGCGCTCCTCGTCGGTCTGGTGGCTGCCAAACAGGCGGTCAAACTCCACGGCGTGCGGCGTGA
>JAEEJI010000201.1 GCA_016281825.1 Muribaculaceae bacterium
CATAACAGCTTTGTTTTGGCGTCTTGCCGCCACTGAAATCTCGCCATAGCCCGCTATGCCTTCGATTTCACTAACAGCAATACTCTCAAAACAAATTCTGTTCTGACATAATTTCTAATGACCGATTTGGGTTAAAAACACCTTACCAGTTGAGAGGCTCCTGCAAGATGTTGCCATCTGTCATGGGACTGTCGTCCTCGGTGAACGGGGTAGCTTTATACTGGATGCAGAGCATCGTCAAGTTCTCGCTTCCCGTGTTCTTCAGCGCACGCTTACCCTCGGGAGAAACGCGAATCACGCTGCCTTCGGTCACAGGGAAAATCTCACCATCAACTTGGTACTGCCCTTCACCACGCAGGATGAAATAAAGCTCTTCGTGAGTCTTGTGCGTGTGAAGGAAACCGCTGTCCTGCCCTGGAACGAGGGTCTGGAAAGAAAACTCACTGGCAGAAGCACCTACAGCCTGCCCGCCGAACACCTTTCCATGAATCGTGAAGTCTGGGCCCATTGGCAGTTCGTGCTCGATGATTTCACTGATTTTGCCGAAGTTGGCTACTGCATAATTCTTACTTTGCTTGATGATTTCTACTTTTTTCATTGACTTTGAATATTAAGAGTTATTTTTTGATTGATAATATTTGTTTCGGGTTTTAATGATATCGGAGAAATTATCTAAAGCCCAGCCGATAAGGCTGTTGATATGAGGCATCAGTGTAATGCCTCGCTCGGTAATGCTGTATTCAACACGAGGCGGAACTTCCGCGTAGGCGGTGCGTACCACAAGCCCATCGGCTTCGAGGTTGCGTAAAGTCACTGTGAGCATCTTCTGTGACAAGTCGGGAATTTTTTCTCCGATGTCGGAATATCGCATTGGCTTACTGGCATTGGAAAGCGTGTACAATACCAACATTGACCATTTCTCGCCGATACGTGCCAAGACGTTGCGTATCGGGCAGTGAGGGTCATATGAGTCTATAATTATATCTCGAAACATTACTCTTCTATTTATTGTTAGTTACTATCAGTTCGTTTCGGTTGCAAAGTTATAACTATTGATTTATACGGCAATGTATATCAAAAAATGTTTGTTACGCACCTTTATGTTAGAATTGACAAATTCAACATGATACGCAACAAACATTTATATTATCTTAACGGTTATCTCATAGAAACACAGTAATGCCGTTGATTTCAAAGATACAGACATTTCGCACTAGGCGGATCTGCAGGCCCGCAGTGTCGTATTACTTGCCTACTTGCTGTGAGCCGAGATGCGGTGCCACTTGCGGTAGCCGATGATGGCCATGATGGTGTAGAAGCCGTAAAGAGTGGCGTGGAAAGGGATGCCCTTGTAGAAGTAGAGGCCGGTGCATACGATGTCGACGACGAACCACAGGAGCCACTGCTCGACATACTTCTGTGCCAGAGCCCACATGGCGACGATGCTCACTGCGGTGGTGAAACTGTCGAGCAGGGGCACGGTGCTGTCGGTATAGTTGGCCAGGAACCAGTAAATGGATGCCCAGAACACGGCAATCGCGGCTGCGACCTTGCCCAGCGTGGCTAGCGAGGCGTGTCGGATTCCCTGCGACGCATCGGCCTGCTCGGAGGCCTTCTTTCCCTTGATGCGCCAGATGATGAAGCCGTAGATGGCCGCCAACACATAATAAGTCTCCATGCCAAAGTCGGCGTACAACCCTCGCTCAAAGTAGAGCCAAGCGTTGACGATAGGCATGATGACACTGAAGAGCCACAACCAGATGCTGGCACGGTACTCGAGCCACAAATAAATCAGGCCGATGACCGTGCCAGCAATGTCGATGAACAATGTCCAATCCATCAGAACTTGAACGTGAGGTGGACAAGGATGTTCATTTTTGCCATGGGATAGAACATAGGCGAGCTGACCAGTGTCATGGTACCGTCGGCTGCATGATAGGCGGCCGTCTGCGAGTAACCGTTAGTCTCATACTTCTCGCCGAAGAGGTTGTAGATGTCGGCACCAAAGGTAATTTCCTTGATGAAACGCAGTTTGAAGGTGTAGGCCAGACTCAGATTGTTGACGAAGTAGGGGTCGAGCGAGTCTTCCTTGTTCTCAAAGTTGTCAAGGTACTGGCGACTCACGAACTGCGACTGGAGTGCCGCCCTAAAGCCCTTGAGATGGAAGGTGATGACACTGTTGCCGATGAACGATGGGGAGAAGGCGATGGTGGTGTTGCCCTTCTTAATAGCGGTCTGTGACCACATCTCCTCCCAGTTCTCGTCGTAGTCGCTGACATAACCCACATAGTCCTTGATGCGGTTGCGGCTCAGGGTGGCGTTGACATCCCATCGCAGCCAGTCGGTAATCTTGACACCAGCCATCAGCTCAACACCCGTGCGGTAACTGTCGGGGACATTCTCGGCCATGAGTTCGCCAATTTCGTTGAGCTTGCCATTAAGCACGAGCTGGTCTTTGTACTTCATGTAATAGAAGTTGACACCTGCCGACCAACGGCTGTGCTTATACTGATAGCCCAGTTCCCAATCAAAGAGCCTCTCGGCCTTGGGGTGTGCCGTCAACGGGCCATCGTTGTAGTTGTTTCTCGTGGGTTCCTTGTGCGCCACCCCAAAAGATGCGTAAACGCGGTGGTTGGGGTTGACTTGCCAGTTCAAGCCCGCCTTGGGGTTGAAGAAGTCAAAGTCCTCGTCGACGTTCAGCACCTGCATCCGCTCGGGGTCGGCTGTCCAGTCCCACTTGTCGTTCACTCCCTTGATGATATATCCAATGTGGCGATATTGCAGGTCGGCGTATGAGCTGAGTCCCTTCCAAATGTTGTAATTTCCCTTAACATAGATGTTAAAGTCGTTTTTCTCGGCCTTGTTGCGGTAATACTCGTGACTGGGATCAAGAGTTCCCACATAGTTCTCTACCCACAGCACGTTGCCCACATGGTCGTTGACATAGCGGTTAAAGCCTCCGCCCAGCGTTGCGTCGAAGCGCTCACCGTTATAACGCAGAGAAAATACAGCTCCTCCAAATCCGCTGTCCAGCCCTTTCTTGCGCACCAAGCTTGACTTCTTGACGACCGATGACTGATATTCGCCTGTCGCCTGATTATAGGTTACGAGTGTGAAAGGTACCAAGCCATATTCCTTGAGTGTGCGGGCGTTTTTGTACTCCTGATAGTAGCCTTCACCATCGGTATAGTGTACACCCAGCTTCCATGTCCACTGGGGGGTGAAGTTGTGTTCCCACAATAGTTGATAGTTGGTTTGACGATAGATGTCCTTCTGGTCTTTGTAGAAGCCCACCACCTTTCCGTCGCGTTTGATTTCGCCATTGGGATTGTAGGTGCGGTCGGTCTCCAACATTTCACGGCTGATGCCATCCCATGCGTGGTAAGTGTTCTCTTTTCCACCAAATGTGATGAAGCGTACGCTGGCATTGTCGTTGAAGTATCCAGCCTGCACATAGTAACTCTTGAGTGACGACGTGGCGCGGTCGCGGAAGCCGTCGCTTGCGATGTTGCTCACGCGTGCTTCAAAGGCCCAATGGTTTCCCAGCAGTCCACTGCCCACCTTCAGGGTTTCCTTGTGGGTGTTGAACGAGCCGAACGAGCCCGAGAGCTCGGCAAATGGCTTGGACGAGAAGCGCTGCGTGCGCAGGTTGATGCTCGCTCCAAAGGCACCAGCGCCATTGGTCGATGTGCCCACGCCGCGCTGTATCTGTATGTCGGCGAGCGACGATGCCAGGTCGGGCGTGTTGACCCAGAAGATGGAGTGGCTCTCGGCATCGTTCATGGGGATGTCGTTGCTGGTGATGTTGATGCGTGTGGCATCGGTGCCACGCACACGTATGCTGGTGTAGCCCACTCCGGCACCTGCATCACTGGTGGTGATCACACCCGGCGTGGTTGAAAGCAAGAATGGCATGTCTAGACCATGGTTCACGGCCTCGATTTGTTGTTTGGAAATGTTGGTGAACGCAACAGGAGTGTTGCTTGATGCACGCGTGGCCAAAACATCCACTTGTTTCAGTGCCACTGTGTCGGCATTGTTGGTTTGTGCCCAACATGCCATGCTTAGGCTCATCAGAGCGGCAGCAGTCAGAGTTGTTGTCTTTTTCATTGCAAATTTAATAAGTTTTGTTCTCTACGCCGGCATTATCCGGATCAGATTCCATGGGTATGATCTCAGCCGCCTTTTCGTGGCGGCACCCCCAAACTCATCGAAATCGGGTGCAAAGTTACAATAAAATTGAGAATTGAGAATTGAGAATTGAGAATTATTTGTCTCTAACCGTGATTTACTAGTTTATTCAGTAGCAACCGAAGTTAGGGCTGTGGATAGTTTTGACTTGAAGTTGCGAGTGCGGCGGACTATGATGCCTCGTGCCGTCGAGATTTCCAACTTATAGATATCCTTGTCAAGGATTCGCACCAATTGTGCCAAAGTGATGGGATAGTAACATCGGATGTAGTGATTCGTGCGGTTTCTCCATCGTCGGAGCAATACATCACGCTTCCCCACTTCGCGGTCAGTGGCCAGCGTGATGACCGAGCGGTCACGCAGATGAATCAGCAACTGGCTGCCTTGCGGCACGCTGATGCGCCCCTCGTCGTAGGTCATCACCAACCAGTAGGCTATGGTATCTGCACTGGCTTGGGCCTCGAGTGCGAATGACGCCGCATCGAAGTAGTGGTCATAGGCCACTTGCGATGGAGAAACCACCGCCCCCACCTTTATCGCAAGGAGCAAACCTACCAGTATGTGCAACAACCTTTTCACGCGGCAAAGATACAAATTAATTAAGAAATAAGAATTGAGTCCCCTTTAAAAAGGGCAACTATATACCTGTTGTCCTGAATAGCAAAAATATTGCACATTTACATCATCAAGGTAGGGGCGACATTCCCATGTCGCCCGCAAATAAATAAGGTAATAATCTGTTTTTAAGATATTTGCTACCATAGCCTTATGCGGGCGACATAGGAATGTCGCCCCTACGATTATTGAATAAATTAGCTTCAGGACAACAGGTATATAGTTGCCTTAAAAAGTCAAGATTTTTTATTTTATCACGAATTATAAGAACCTTTAGCTCGCTGGCCGGAGGTCGGCGAGCTAAAGGTTCGTGATATGATTTTTATTACATGACTTTATAAAGAGGAATCAGAATTGAGAATTATTTGAGGGGCGACTTTGTGAGTCCACCCCGTCCCCAATCCGCCACATCAGTTGACAGTGGTAACCGATGATGAGTTGTCCTGGTTGCGGAGGCTTCGGTCGCTCTGCTTGAACTTTCGCCCAAAATCCAAATTACAGGTCACTCCCAAGCGAATGGCGTTGGCATCGTCGCGTATGACTTGA
>JAEEJI010000202.1 GCA_016281825.1 Muribaculaceae bacterium
TATTTCGCTCAATTTGCAGTAATTTTGGATAAATTACGCGGCATCTCGGAAATAAAAAAGAAAAACTTCGATTTTCTTTTTTTATTTCGCTCAATTTGCAGTAATTTTGCGACCGATTTCAGCACTCATGGTCAAACTGGACGATATCAAACAATCATTGGCTGCCGACTTGCGACGGCTCAACGCCATCATCGAGGATACATTGCGCAGCGACACCGCGTTGATGAACTCGATTGTGGCGCGTTACCTTGCCACCAAGGGCAAACAATTGCGACCCATGCTCACATTGTTGAGCGGTCGCATCTTTGGTGGTGTGAACGACCGTGTGCTGCATGCCGGAGCCGCCATCGAGATGCTGCACAATGCCTCGCTCATCCATGACGATGTCATCGACCAGGCACAGCAACGCCGCGGCGTGGAAACCATCAGTAGTGTGTGGAGCAACCATGTAGCAGTGCTTGTTGGTGACTTCTTCGTCACTGGTGCCCTGCGTTGTGCTGTCAAGGCACAAGATTCCCGCGTACTCGAGGCATTGGCAATGATGGGCGGCGACCTCTCACTGGGCGAAATCAACCAGTTTGCCAACGCCCGCAGCCGAGACATTGATGAGGCGACCTATATGACCATCATCGGAAAGAAGACCGCATCATTATTTGAGTGCTGCGTTGCGGTGGGCGGTTTTGTCAACAATGCACCACAGCACTTGTCAGACGCGTTGTGCAACTATGCACGATTGTTAGGACTGGCTTTCCAAATCAAGGACGACACTTTCGACTATTATAATGATACTGCCGTGGGCAAGCCTACAGGCAACGACTTGCGCGAAGGGAAAATTACCTTACCCCTCATTTATGCGTTGTCACGTACCGATTTGCCCGAACACGAAGCGATGCAGACATTGGCTCACAAGGAATTGCTTAATACCCAGGATATCAACCAACTGGTCGAGTTTGCCAAATACGCCGGAGGCATTGACTATGCCTATGACATCATGCAGCGACTGCGCCGTGAGGCCGATGCGCTGCTCGACACTTTCCCACCCAGTCCCGACATTGATGCTCTGCGCAGCATCTTCCAATACATCATTGAACGGAACAATTGATTCACAACACAATGGGCTTCGCGGTTTCGCGAAGCCCATTGTGCATTGATTAGAATGGTCTGCGACCACCGAAGCCACCACGACCACCAGGTCCACCACCCGGCGGAGGCCCGAATCCTCGGCCAGGACCCCATTCGCCTTCACGGTTCTTGGGCTGTTCGCCCTTTTTGAATGTGGTGAAGCGGTAAGTGAACGTGAGCATTCCGTAGCGCGTGAGCGAGTTGTAGGCCACATCCTCGATGTAGTTACCTGTGATGTTGCGGGTGATGCTCTTGCGCTGACCCAGGATGTCGTAGACTGAGAGCGTGATGGCAGCCGCCTTGTCGCGCAGGAACTGGTAGGCAATCGAGCCGTTCCACAACCACTGCTTGGTGTCGTAGCCTGCACTGTAACCGCTGGTGGCGCTATAGCTCAGGTCGGTGGAGATCACCAAACCGAACGGAGCGGAATAAGTGCCGTTGAACATGCCACCATAGGTGTGCACGACGCGGTTGTTGTTAGTCTGAACGGTGTTGTGCGTGGTCTGGAAATTGTAGCGCGGACGAATCTCAAGGTCAAACACGCCATTGCGGAAGGCCAACCCCGGCGAATAGTTGATGTTGAACGAGCCGCTGCGGTTGATGTCTCCATTGTTGTAACCTTTAGTTACACTGTAGCGCGTGAACAGATGCGATGAGAAGTACCATGCCTTGCTCTCGCTGAACGGGAAACTCAACATGTTCATTGCCATGACATTCCACACGCCATTGACGTTGTCATAGCTAGTGGTGCGTCCACCCGTGGTAGCATTATAGTCAGTGGTTGAAATGATACTATTCTGCTCAAAGTTCAGGTTGGCCATCGCCATGATGCTGCGTTGCGCCATTGACTCGAAGTCTTGGAAACGCAGGTTTAGATTGTGCGTGAAGGTGGGCTTCAGTGAAGGATTACCAACCACGATGTTCAGCGGATTGCTCTCGTCAGCAACGGGTTGCAACTGGGTGATGCTAGGCTGGTTGGTGCGCATGCGGTAGTTGGCGTTCAATGAGCGAGTCTTGCTGAACTTGTAGCGGAAACGGGCATAGGGTGCCACGCTCCATGCCCAACGGCTTGGAATATCGCGTGCCGAGTTGATGAGGTCGCGACTGCTCGACATGGCTGAGTTGAGCGTCAGACCTACATTAAGGTTATATTCCTTGCGCACTTGACGGAAACCCAATTGGAACGATTGGTCAAGGAACTTGTTGCGGAACGAGTTGCTCAGTCGTTCGTTGAAGTCACGGCTCAGTTCCGGTCCCAGCTCGGTCTCAAGAATTTGAGCCATCAACTGGTTGTCGGTAAGCACATAGTCGCCGTAATCACCCGCAATCTTGCTGCGCAGGGCAGGGCTATAGAGCACCTCCTGCATGGTCAGCGGGGCTGAAGATACGATGTTGCGGGTAATGTCATACACCATCTTGTCAGCTTCGCTGTAGCGGTAGCGTGCGCTGTATGATGCTTCGAGGAAGCGGGCATTCTTAATGTTGCCCAGCGGTTCGGTCCATGACAAGCGGCCATTGACACTGTTGGTCTTGCGGTCGTTGGAATAGATTTGGTCGATGGTTTCAGTTGAGTCAGCCAGATAGTAACGGTTCAGTGTGTAGGTGTCACCGTCCTCGTTGACCTTGCTGTAGTTGTAGCGCGCCATGATGCTGGTCGAGCGGCCAGGGTGCGAGGCAAACTTGTGGTTGAACACAAGCGAGCCACCGAACTCATAGCTCTTGCCATCGTTGAACGATCTGCTTTGGCTGGTGTTCACTGCCGTGCGTGCCGCATCGCCAGCCCATGTGCCGCTACCCTCAACACGTGTGCTCTTGCTGAAATTCAGCGAGAAGTTGGGACGGAACTCCAGCGTATTGCAAGTGTCAATCTCCCACTTCAAGCGGAAGTCACCACGCAGGTTGTGACCTTTGTCTCGTGCGTTGGTCGCCGCTTGATAGTAGCTTGTACTGTCGGGGAACAAGTACTGGCGGTCACGCTCAGTGCGTGTGTCGCGGTCGCTGTGAGAGTACATCAAGTCGCCCCCCACGCGGAACTTCTCGCTGTCCTTTGTTCCGACATTGAAATTGAAACCCAAGTTCTGGCTAGTGGTGATGCCGCGGTCGCCGCCGAAGCGCTGGAAACGCTGCCGACCGCCATCGCTGAACCCCATGTTGTTGGTGTTGTTGCCGCCTCCGATAAAAGTGAACTGGTTGCCATCGTGGAAGTAATTGGCTATCACATTGCCCGCATAGCGGTTGTCAGTGCCATAGCCGGCATTGACGGTGCCGAACCAACCATTGTTCATGCCTGGTTTGACGGTGAGGTTAATCACCGTCTCGTCCTCGCCGTCATCCACGCCCGTCAACCGTGCTAGGTCACTTTTGCGGTCTATGACCTGCAACTTGTTGACCATGTCGGCAGGGATGTTCTTGCTGGCAACAGTCGGGTCGTCGGCAAAGAACTCCTTGCCGTCGATGAGGATTTTCTTTACTTCCTTGCCGTTGGCGGTGATTTTGCCGTCACTGCCCACCTCCACGCCGGGAAGACGTTTGAGCAGGTCCTCGACAACAGCGTTGGCCTGCGTCTTGTAGGTGTCGGCATTAAACTCGATGGTATCTTCCTTGACGGTGATAGGAGTTTTGACGCCCATCACGGTAGCCTCCTTCAGCATGATACTGTTGGGCATGAGTTTAATCACACCCATGTTCACGTCACGCCCGTCGTTGCCGATGCTCACGCGGCGAGAGGCTTCGGTGTAGCCCATATAGCTGAACTTGATGACATAGTGTCCGGGCTTGACACCCTTGAGGTTGAACACGCCATTGAAGTCGGTCGTCGTGCCCTTGACAAAGGCACTGTCCTTTTGTGCTTTGACCAGACGCACCGTGGCTTCTATCAGCTCGGTGGTGTCGTTGCCGTCGACCAGGATGCCGTTGATGACCGCGTCGCGGGCCGACGCCATGCTACAAAGCATGATGGCGATGAATGCAATGAAAACTTTTTTCATATAGTATAGCAATTATTTGTTTGCGTAAAATTGGCGTGGTTCTCATCAAATGGAGAAAACCACGCTGCAAAAATAATTTCTTCGTAGCAAATGACCAAAAAAGTTAGACCTTCACCCCGATTTTATAGACAAACGCTAGAAAACGAGGGCGAAATTGTCGACCCAGAGGGTCATGCCGACAGTACCGATGTAGGCGGTGCCACAACCGCTGCTTGCCATGAGCAGCATGTGGGTGGGCTGGGCGTTGGCATCATCCCATTTCTCCTCGGGGCACTTGACCATCTTGCCCTTGCTGTTGCGGGCATAGTAGCTCTTCTCGCCATTGATTAGGCCCATGTAGCTCTGGTAGCCGGCATGCTTGGTGATGTCGCCATACCAGATGGGGATTCGGTGCCCAGTAACCCAGTTCGTCGAGTTGCCAAAACGCTGGCGGCCAGTACCTACGCGCGCAGCGTGCAAGTTGCCATTGCTGTCCTCCCAGCGGCGCTGCAAGATAATGAACACCTCGGCGTAGTCGCGACCCGGGACGGTCTTCTTGGCACTGAAACCGGTGCTTTGTGTGCGGTTGCCCGTGGGAGCGTTGAGTTTGTAGTCAAACTGCAGGAACTTGGGACGCTGCGTATAGGGTATGCCCATCTCCATCTTGCTATAAGGGTTCTTGGTGCTTGACAAAGGCTCAATCATCTTGCCCAAGAATATAGAGCCACTCACCAGCACATCCATGTTGATGATGCCCACTGCCTTGACGTGCTCGAGCGTTGTGGTGAGTTTGGCGCACTTGCCACTGCCGTGAGCGTCGGGAAAGACGGCGTTACTGGTCTTCACCACGCCCATGACCTTGGCGTAGACGTTGCTAGACCCCCAAGGCGAGCCGCCCAAGTTGGTATAGGCTTTCGCACCGTTGATGGTCTGCGTCGGACCAATCTCATAGACATTCTTCGTCTGGCCGCCGATGACGCCGCTCTCCTTGATGACGCGCGTTATCCACTGGTCCATGTTGCCATACTTGATAGGCACCACTTTCTGTGCCTGCGTGGCGAGTGCCGTTAAGCCTACCACCACAGCAATTACAATCAACTTTTTCATTATTGTCATTTTTATTGTAGTCTATTTAAACTAGATATTCTAGACTTTCTAGATTGTCTAGACATCTATCATTCTATAATCTATTATCTGTAATCTATAACCTATAATCAAAAATTACCCTCTCGCCGCCTGGCTGAGCAGGCGATGCCCGATGCGGCAATAGATGCACTTGCGCGCGTCGCAGTAGGCTTTGCGCAACTGGATGAGTGCTTGCGAGGTCAGTGCGTCGTCGCAGTGGATGCCCGCACGCACAAATGTCGCCACGATGGCATTCTGTTCGGGTCGCAACGACTCGAGCAATGCGATGGCGCGGTCGCTCATCTGATAGTCATCGGTCAACTCGCCGAAGGCATAGTAGAGCGGGGCAACCAGGTTGATGAGGACGATGTCGATGCTGGACTGGCTCAATGCTGCTGTAGCTGTGGCCTGCTCCTTGCCGAAGGTGTAATGCCGTGACCAGTAGCCCGTCAGCTCGACTTGGAACAACTGGCGCAGCTCTTTCTCGCCGTCGCATTCCAGGATGCGGTGCATCAGGTTGAACCCATCGTGCACAAAGTGTGCCAGTAACGCGATGCGGCGATAGGGGAAGTTCTGCGGCCGAATGCGGAACAGCTTCCAGGCCGCGTCCTCCATTGGGCGCAACGAGAACTTGTTGGCGAGAAAAGCATACTCTCGTCGCAACTGCTCGACGTATGGGTCACCGTTGTCCTTCACGTCTTGCAGCAATCCCGCCTGCCCCAGCAACAGGGCCTCGAGCTGCAGCAGCGAGTCGCAGTGTTTGTGCAGCAGTCGCAATGGCGTGCGTCGAGCCAAACGCTCAAGTGCGTCACTGTTGATGCCGAACCCCAAGGTGCGTGCCAACGAGACATAGCACACGTCCTCCCAACTGCCGGCATACAGGTCGCGCAGCTCACGCAAGTGGTCGACCTTGCCGTGCAGCCGCTCGAAAGCTAAAGCCTGCACCCACTCGGTAATGGCGAGTGCAGGTATCTGAGATAACTGCGAAGCGCAGGGCAATTCAGTGCGGGCATTCACCAGGCAGTCAAGGCTTTCGCCGAACCGCGGCGAACACTCCAGCACCACTTGCGGGATGCGCTCACCATTGGTGCGATAGACTGGAGCATCGTCATACTGCACCACATGAAGCACCACATTGTCGTATGCGCGGTCACGGTCATGACCATGGCGACGCCAATCGGTGGCACGGACGTGAATCTCTACATTGCCCACCCATACATTGCCGTCAATTTCTACCTTGGCGTTAAAGAAATCTGGACCAGCGTCACGGTTGAGCAACCCAGGGTCGAGTACACGCACGCGATGGCCATCGTTGGTGACCATGTCTTCGCTGCGCCACAAGCGGTGCTGCCATACATATTGTAATAGTTGCTCCATTGATAATTGGACTAAATCCAGTATCCAAAGTTTATTCAGCCACAGTAAAATCTGAAAACTGATTACTGAAAACTGACAACTTTTTTTGCGGGGCGAAAGTACACATTTTTCGCCACATAGGGGCTAAAACGGCGCAAAAATCGCCATGTTGGGGCGATTTAGTACGTTTTTTCGCATTTTTTTCGGAAAATATTTGGTCAGTTCAAAAACTCGCCGTAACTTTGCACCCGCAAAACAAACGAGGTACCTTAGCTCAGCGGTAGAGCAGTGGACTGAAAATCCGCGTGTCCCTGGTTCGATTCCCGGAGGTACCACGACAAAGACCTAGCCCAACGGCTAGGTCTTTTGTTATAATACTATGGCAACATGAGTTCGATGAGAATAAAGTGCTGACAGACAGCGAGTTTGTATCATAATTCGAAAAATTTTAAACAACTGAAATCTCTGAATATTCTGATTGTTAATAAATTGATTATCAAAATGTTGCGATTGTTTATTTTATCAGAATTATCAGAACAATCAGTTGTTTTATATTATTGACGCACCCTCCTTGTGTATCAGCAACTTATTTCCATCGAACTCACGTTAATATAAGAATGCAAATCTTTGAGTTACTGCCAAAAATTGTCATATCAAAAAGCTAAATGTGCAAAAGTTCCTCAAAAATAGATTTTTGAAGAACTATTATTTTGCTTTTCTCACAACTTGATGTAACTTTGCCGTTCAAAAGAATAATATATGAGATATTTTATTGCAATAATGCTGGTGGCGGTGGTCGCAGTGATGACCAGTTGCCATAGCACAGAGGCGAACTATAAGGCTGCCTACGACAAGGCGATGGAGAAGCATCAAGAGGGCGTGGGCAAGGAGACGTTCGACAAGATACAGGCCGAGGCGCGCAAGTATACCACAGTCATCAACGGCGACTCGGTTCGTTTGCTGCGCATGTATACCAACGTGACCCTGGACAGTGCATCGGTGGCGAAACGCTACAACGTGATTGTGGCAAGTTTCAAGCAGCAGTACAACGCCTTGACGATGCGAGACCGGCTGCGCCAGGATGAGGGCTACCCCAGCTACCTGCTGTTCGGCGGTCCTGACCGCAAGTACTTTGTTGTTGTTAAAGGTTTCGACGAGGCAGATGTTGCCGCCGCCTTCCTCAAGACCCTGGACACTCACATGAAGATGCAGATCCTGGAGCCCATTCCCTGGATTTTAGAACGTCTTTGACGCAATTAAGAATTAAGAATTGAGAATTAAGAATTAAGAATAAATTATGCATTGTGCATTATGCATTTTGCATTTGATAAAATGGATTTATTACTACCAAAAAGGATCGACAACAAGCAGGCGCCGATTTTGCGCGACACGCGTCAGATCACTATTATCGGTGCGAATGGATCGGGAAAGACAAGGTTCTGCAACCAGCTCATCCAGGAGTGCGGCGACAAGGCATATCGCATCTCGGCACTGCGCGCCCTTTTCCCGACACAGACCAACGAGGAACCGCTGCCTGGATCAATCGACGCGATGTTCAACCACCTGAATGCCAGCTCGCACCAGGTGAAGAACTCGGCGAACACCGAGTTTGACAAACTCACCTATATCATGCTCATTGACGAGTTCCGCGAATTGATGAACTACAAGGCACATCAATTGATGGGCGAGCAAATAGAGTTCCCCAAGACGCGCCTCGACAAGGTGGTGAAGATGTGGCAATCTGTGTTCCCCAAGAACAAAGTTCTGCGCGAAAACGGGAAACTGATGTTCACCACCGAGGGGCATGATGACAAGTATAACATGCTGCGGTTGAGCGACGGCGAGAAAGCGGTGCTGTTCCACATCGGCGCGGCGCTCTATGCCATGGAGGACGCGGTGATTATCGTCGATGACCCCGAGACGTTCATCCATCATAGCATCATGAAGACTCTGTGGAACGTCATTGAGGAGATGCGCCCCGACTGCACGTTTATCTACAACACGCACGACGTGGACTTCGCGTCAAGCCGTGTCGACAACCAGTGCGTTTGGGTCAAGGCATTCGACCCCGAGCAGATGGCGTGGGACTACGAGGTGATGCAGTCGAGCCAGCAACTGGGCGATGCGCTCTACTTTGACATCTTGGGCAGTCGCAAGCCCGTGCTTTTCGTCGAGGGCGATGATACCCACAGCATCGACTCGAAGCTCTATCCGCTCATCTTCCCCGAGTTTACCGTCAAACCGCTGGGCAGCTGCGACAAGGTCATCGAGAGCGTGCGCTCATTCAATGACCTGAAGGCGTTCCACCAACTGGATAGCATGGGCATCGTCGACCGCGACCGCCGCAGCGAGGAAGAGGTCGCTTACCTACGCAAGAAGAACATCCTGGTGCCCGAGGTTGCCGAGATTGAGAACATCCTGATGCTTGAGGGCGTTATCTGTGCGGTGGCACGTTACCGACGCCGCAACGATGCAGACGTGTTTAACAAGGTGAAACGCACCGTGCTGAATTTGTTTGACCAGCAAATCAAGGCGCAAGCACTGCAGCATGTACGGCATCGTGTCAAGCACCAAGTGGAGGTGCGCATCGACATGAAGTTCCGCAACATCAACGCCCTGGAGGAGCACATGATTGACTTGGTCAACGAGATTGACCCGCGCACGATGTACGAGGACTTCTGTCGCGAGTTCCACGCCATGCGTCAAGCAAACGACTATGCCAGTGTGTTGCGGGTGTTCAACCAGAAGCAAATACTGGGTGAGAGCAATGTGGCCTCGTTGTGTGGACTGAACAAGAAGGACGACTACATTAAGACCGTCTTGAACATCCTCAAGACCAACAGTCGCCATGCCCAGGACATTCGCACTGCCATCAAGCAATGCTTCGGCCTGAGCGATTAAAGGGTTAAGGATTAAGGGTTAGGGGTTAAGGTTATTTTGATAGTCACCTTAACCCTAAGCGAAGATGGCGGGGAGGGTGACTAGGGCGCGGTCGAGGGCGATACCGTAGGGGTTGCCACGGCGGCCGGTGACGCTATATTGACCCAAGAGTTGGTCATCACGGATGTAGCGTCGAAACGACTTCTTAATCTTGGCGAGATATTCGTTGAGGGTGTTTGACAACGGATCACACAGATTGTCGATACTGTCACGCGCCAGTTGCTCGTCGCGGCTAGGCATGACGATGCTGTAGATTTCTTCCAACTGATTTCGGTAGTTGCTAAAGTTCTTCAAAACGATGCCCTCGGGGTGCAAGAGGAACAGGATGTAGACAGCCTTGATCAAAGCGGGCATTTTGACAACAATCTCGTCATAGTGCGACAAGACTATCTCCATGTCCCGATTCACCACCATCGGACTGGGTTTGTTATCAATGATAATGAGTCCCTGCAGTTTCA
>JAEEJI010000203.1 GCA_016281825.1 Muribaculaceae bacterium
CACAGTATTTTTTCAAGAAGCGATGAAAATCACTCTTTTAGTGGTCGGAAAGACCACGACGGGCTATTTGAAGCCCGGCATTGACGACTACACGGCACGCCTAGGACACTATGCGCCCTTCGACATCCAGTATGTGCAAGATGCCCGCAACACGCGCAATCAGACCGAGGCGCAACAGAAGCAAAGCGAGGGTCGCGGCATCCTGTCGAGCGTCGACAAGGGCGACTACGTGGTGCTGCTTGACGAGCATGGCCGCGAGATGACCTCGATGCAGTTCAGCGAGTATGTGCAGAAGCGCATGTCCAGCGGCGTGCGCCGGGTGGTGTTTGTCATCGGCGGTCCCTACGGATTCTCCCAGGAGGTCTATGACCGCGCCAATGAGAAAATCTCGCTCAGCAAGATGACCTTCTCGCACGAGATGGTGCGGGTCATCTTTGCCGAGCAACTCTACCGCGCGTTCACCATCCTCAACCACGAGCCGTATCACCATGAATAAGGTTGCGCTTCGCGCTTTCAGGAGTCAGGGCGCTTCGCGCTTTCAGAATCTAGGTTCTGAGCCCTGACAGCTTGCGACAGCAAGCCCTGACAGCTGCCCCCCTTTAGGGGGAGACTTGGCACAGGTGTTGCAGATTGTTACTGATATAAGAAAGAAGACATCTAACGATATATGATAAAATTTGATGAATTAGAGATGGCCAATGAGGCAGGTGCGCCACGCATGGTGCCCATTGTTGCCGAAGTTCAACAAGATATTGATGACGCTGACTTGCAGGCGAATACCCGCATGGAGCTCGCCATCTTGCCCTTGCGCAATGTCGTCTTGTTCACGGGTATGACCATGCCCATCAGCATCGGTCGCGAGAAGAGCATGCGCCTGATCAACGATGCCATGCGCAACCACAATCCCATCGGTGTGGTGTGCCAGATTGACAGTAAGGCAGACAATCCAGGTCAAAATGACCTGTACCAACAGGGTACGGTGGCATCTATCATCAAGTTGCTGGAACTGCCCGACGGAAGCACCAACGTGATTCTGCATGGTCGCTCCAGCTTCTTGCTTAATGAGATTACGCAAGAAGAGCCCTACCTGCGCGGCACTGTGACCCTTACCGATGTCGAGTTCCCCCGCAAGGGCGACAAGGAATTTGCCGTTGTCGTCGCCTCTATCAAGGAAATCACCAACAAGATGCTCGCCAACATGGGCGATAATGGGCAGGACATGGCATTCGCCATACGCAATATCGACAACCCCTTCTTCCTGATTAATTATCTGGCAAACAACATCCCGTTTGAGGCCAGCCAAAAGCAGCAGTTGCTTGAAGAACGCAACGTGCGCCAGCGCGCGTTCATGCTCTATACGATGCTGCGTCAGGAGGAACAGTTTGTCGAGTTGCGTGCCGACATCCAGTCGCGTACGCGCGAAGACCTATCCCAGCAACAGCGCGAACACTTCCTGCAACAGCAAATCCGTACCATCCAGGAAGAGTTAGGCACCACCGACGAGGACCTTAACGAACTGGAAGCACGTGCCGCCAAGAAAAAATGGAGCGAAGCCATTCAGGAGCAGTTTGACAAGGAGCTGAAGAAACTGGAGCGTCTCAACCCGCAGTCGCCCGACTACTCGGTGCAGTACAGTTATCTTGACACCTTCTTGAGTCTGCCTTGGGAACATTACAGCAAGGATTATTTCAACCTCGTGAAGGTTGAGGAGAAGCTCAATAAAGACCACTATGGACTGGAGAAAGTCAAAGACCGCATCCTTGAGCATCTGTCGGTGCTGAAGCTGCGCGGTGACCTCAAGGCCCCCATCATTTGCCTCTATGGTCCTCCGGGCGTGGGCAAGACATCGCTGGGACGGTCGGTAGCCGAGGCCTTGCACCGCAAGTATGCCCGCATCTCGCTGGGCGGCCTGCACGACGAGGCTGAGATTCGTGGACACCGCCGCACCTATATCGGCGCAATGCCCGGACGCATCATCCAGGCTATGGCGAAGACCGAGACTGGCAACCCCGTCATCGTACTAGACGAGATCGACAAGGTTGGACAAGACTACAAGGGTGACCCCTCATCGGCGTTGCTCGAGGTCCTTGACCCTGAGCAGAACAACAAGTTCCACGACAACTACCTCGATGTGGACTATGACCTGTCCAAAGTCCTGTTCATCGCCACTGCCAACACATTGACCACCATCAGTCAACCCCTGCTAGACCGCATGGAGCTGATTGAAATCAATGGCTACATCACCGAGGAGAAGGTAGAGATTGCCAAGCGTCATCTCCTGCCCAAGCAGTTGGTTGAGAATGGCTTTAAGAAGAACGAAATCAAGATGGGCGACGATGTGCTGACGCATATCGTCGAGAACTATACCCGCGAGAGCGGTGTGCGTGAGTTGGAGAAGAAGATTGGCAAGGTGTTGCGCAAGATTGCTCGCCTCAAGGCCCGCGAGGAAGCCTATCCCAAGCGCATCACCGTCGATATGCTGAACGAATACCTGGGCGTGCCCGACTACACGCGCGACAAATATGAGGGCAACGACTTCATCGGTGTTGTCACCGGCCTGGCATGGACAGCCGCCGGTGGCGAAATCCTGTATGTCGAGTCATCATTGGCTCGTGGCAAGGGCGAAAAACTCACGCTCACGGGCAACCTAGGCGACGTGATGAAGGAGTCGGCAGTGATTGCGTTGCAGTACCTCAAGTCGCACTGCGACCTGCTGGGGCTGGACAGCGAGGAAATGGAGAAATACAATGTCCACGTGCATGTTCCCGAAGGCGCTATTCCCAAGGACGGCCCATCAGCGGGTGTAACCATGGTGACTTCATTGGCATCGTCATTCACAGGCCGCAAGGTGCGTGACCACCTCGCCATGACGGGCGAGATTACCCTGCGCGGCAAGGTGTTGCCAGTGGGCGGCATCAAGGAGAAAATCCTCGCAGCCAAGCGTGCTGGAATCACCGACATCATCCTCTGCCAAGAGAACAAAAAAGACATCGACCAAATCAAGGATATTTACCTTGAAGGCTTGACGTTCCACTACGTCAACACCATCCAAGATGTCCTTAATCTGGCGCTAATCCCCCTAGCCCCTTAAAAAAGGAATATAGAAAACCGCGAATAATAATAACGCAAGGTAGGGACGCGCCTCGGCACGCCCCTACATCATTCTACTATAACAAACTACTTATTCCCCTGCTTCCGCACTTCCTTTCTCCACTCCTCCAAGAACTCATCCATTTTGATCACCACATCCTCACCTTCCAATTCAGCCTCATCAAACACCCCCACCTTCACAGCATACTCCTTAATCATCTTCACCACCTTCGCCTTCGTCTTATACCGCGCCATCGCTTCCGGACTCATCGGAAAAGTCAACGACTTTCCAATCTTCTTCCCATCAACTACCATCACCTTCAAAATCTCAATCTTCACTTCCATCTTCCAAAAATTTAATTAAACCTACACAAAACCAACACACTTGCCGATTTTGCCTGTCATTATATTAAGAAAAAGAAAAGGTAACCCAAAAAATGACTATCTAACGCGTCAGTTTTTCGGAAAATGATTAACTTTGTGCGTTTAGAAAAAACAAAGTGACATGAAAAGAATTCATAGACTATTCGCTTTATGTGCAGGACTTTCAGTCGCTGCGGTTTTGTTGTGCGGTTGCCGAAATGTTCGCATCGAGGATCATCATCCTGAGCACAACCATGATGTGTTGGTGCATGACACCATTTGGATGACCAGTCTGCCCGCCGACACCTTGACGTTCAATCTCCCGTGCCAGATGGTGAACATACACCCCGAAAAACCTGGAAAAGCATGGTTGGTATTGTGGTTGCATGGCGGCGTGCGCGACCAGAAGATTCACAGTTACAACACGCACCGAAACCACTGGGACAACTGCGCCGCCGATGACTCCATCATCGGCTATCTGCGCTCACATGGCATCAAAGCGGTGGCGCTGTTGCCCATGTGCC
>JAEEJI010000204.1 GCA_016281825.1 Muribaculaceae bacterium
AAGAAAGGGATACTGGGCAATAATTGCCCTTTGATGATTTGTAATCCCCTTCAATACGAGTTAACTTATAGTTGGCCTGACGAGAATGGGAATATGGTCAATCAGACTTTTTACAGTTTTATCTTTGACTACGACTATATTTGTCGATATGGGGAAATACGCCCTAATGACATTAGTGATGCCAAATTCTCCATCAGATTTAATGGCGAGGACTTCGCCATAGGTCAGGGCTTTACATACTATGAATTGGATGGGCTGCTCAATGGCGTAGTCGACGCCAGCATCACGAACGAAACGGTGATGGTCGATGATATAACTGGCTCAAATAAGGCGCAAATGCACTATACGGCTGGTGCGGATGATGAGAACCCGCCAACGATGACTATGTTGCATTTCAAGGCTAATAATGGTGATGTAATCGACCGCTTCGCCACTGCTTCCGAGGGAATAGTCGAGTTTAGTGCCGGTGACTTTAATGCTTTCACTACGCCGTTACAACTAATTGCCTTTGACCGCAACGCACCCGAGTCGGTGGAGGTGAGTTATTCGCCATACGGTGAGGACAACTGGAATGAGTTAGATGTGGAGGAAGTGCCGGAGAACTACTGGCCAGTGATGGGATGGTTCTATACGGGTTCGCTGGCCGGTGTGACGGGTCAGGGATTGAATGGCTGGTTTGACCTGAAGATTCGCCTGACCGATGCCGCGGGCAACTGGCAGGAGCAAGTGCTCAGCCCCGCCTTCCGCATCGACGACCTCGCTTACTCGAGCGTGGCGACCATCGCCCCAAACGACAAGAGCGACAATGCCATCTATAACTTGGCTGGCCAACGCATGCGTGGCGACCTCAATTCTCTGCCCCACGGTGTCTACATCGTCGGCGGCAAGAAAGTCGTGAAATAGTCGCCCCCCTCGGTCCCCCCTAAAGAGGGGGAGGCGCAGTTTTACTACACCGTCTGCTCATTGACGGATAAAGATATCAAGCCCCATTAGGGGCGGCGGAACAAAGACAATTTGCATACATCTGCCGCCCCGATGGGGCTTGGTTGGTTGGGTGTGATTTCCTAGCAGGGGTTCAGCTACGCTTCACCCCTGCCTAGACCCTACTCGCCCCCAATGGGGCTTCTTTGGTTGAGAATCTGATTCCGTGTGACCTCAATTAGCATAACGCCGCCATAACTCAAAAAAATATTGAGATATGGCGGGCTTTTGTGGGTCAATACGTCCCCATTTTGGGGACTTTACTTTAATTTTAGATAAATTTGGATAAAATGCTCACGCTCGTCATATTTTAAGCAAACTTAAATTTTGCGCTCGCTAAATCGCATTTTTAGCTGTGTCTCGGAAATAAAAATCAAAAACTTCGTTTTTAATTTTGTATTTCTCTCAACTTGCTATAATTTTGCCGCAAAGTTTAACTGATATGCTACAATGGTTATTGCGCTGGGTGCGCAACATATTGATATTCTTCTTTGTGTCGACCATCATCATGGTGGTCGCGCTGAAGTATGTGCCTGTCTATCTGACTCCGCTGATGCTGTCGCGCTGCGTTGAACAGATGATGGACGGTGACTTTCCTACACTCAAGCATGAATGGGTTCCGCTCAGCAAAATGTCGCACAATGCTCCACAGGCAGTGATGGCTAGTGAGGACAACCTGTTCTTGCAACACAACGGCTTCGACTTCGAGCAAATCTACAAGGCTCGCATCGAAGCGATGAAGGGCAAACGCGAACGCGGTGCCAGCACCATCACCCAACAGACCGCCAAGAATGTGTTTCTGTGGCACGGGCATAGTTGGATTCGCAAGGGACTGGAGGCTTATTTCACCGTACTTATCGAGTTCATCTGGGGCAAGGAACGCATCATGGAGGTATATCTCAACTCTATCGAAACGGGCAATGGCATCTATGGCATCGAGGCGGTCGCGCAACTGCACTTTGGCAAGTCGGCCAAAGACTTGACCAAGCGGGAGGCGGCCCTTATCGCAGCGACCTTACCTAACCCGCGCGAGCGCAACTCGGCACAACCCACACCCTATCTGATCAAGCGCCGCGGGCAAATCATCGACTTGATGGGAAAGATTGACAAGTTTCCGTCCCCCTGATTCAATTGAGAATGGAGAATTGAGAATGGAGAATTATTGCATAGTGACATCACACACTCCTCCGTCGCTCTGCGACACCTCCCCTAGCTTAGGGGAGGAGTAGCAGCCAAACTTTACCACCAACTAATTACTAACCTTTGACCTTCACTGAGAACATATTGCAATGGTATCACGCCCATGGGCGTGAGTTGCCTTGGCGGGGTACGCGTGACCCTTATCGCATCTGGCTCAGCGAAGTTATCTTGCAACAGACACGCATCTCTCAGGGCATGGACTACTGGCTACGCTTTGTCGAGCGATGGCCTACTGTCCACGACCTGGCACACGCCAGCGAGGACGAGGTATTGCGCATGTGGCAAGGGCTGGGCTACTATAGCCGCGCCCGCAACCTCCATAAGGCAGCCCAGCAGGTCGATGCGCTGGGGCATTTCCCCAATACGCTGCAAGGCCTGCGAGGACTTAAGGGTGTTGGTGACTATACCGCCGCCGCCATCGCCAGTATGGCGTTCGGCATCGATGCGGCGGTAGTTGACGGCAATGTCTATCGGGTGTTAGCTAGGCATTTCGGCATTGACACCCCCATCAATACCACCCAGGGTAAGCGGTTGTTCACCGAATTGGCGCAGTCGCTGCTGCCCACAGGGCATGCCGCCGAGTTCAACCAAGGCATGATGGACTTTGGTGCCATCCAATGTACGCCCCAATCGCCGCGATGTGACGCTTGCCCGCTGGCCGACACTTGTGACGCTTTGCACACCCATAGGGTCGACCAGTTGCCAGTCAAACAGGGCAAGACGGCCATCAAGACTCGACGGCTGCAATATGTCTACATCCGTTGCCAAGGTCAAACGGCCATTCACCGGCGCCCAGCGGGTGACATCTGGCAGGGGTTGTGGGAACCGTTACTCATCGAGGACGCGCCTTTGCCACAGTTTGAGAGAAAGATGATATTGCTGCGGCAAGGCATGAAGCATGTGCTCACCCACCGCATCCTGCTGGCTGACTTCTGGCTTCTGGAAACCGACCAACGCCCTACCCTGCCGCAAGACTATCTCTGGGTCAATGAAGAAGATCTCGACAAGTATGCCGTGCCGCGGCTTATTGAGAAAATGCTCATTCAATTGAGAATGGAGAATGGAGAATTGAGAATGGAGAATGGAGAATGGAGAATAAATTAGCATAAACGACTTGATATGAAGAAAACCTTGATTTTGGCTCTGGCTGCTATTGCCTGCCTGAGCACGATGGCACAAAAGCGTGCCGTGACTATCCCCGATGTCTATCGCATCACCAGTGTGAGTGCAGTTGGCCTATCGCCCGATGCCAAGCAACTCGTGTACAGTGTGGGCAACACCAGTCTGCAGACCCTCAAGAGCAATCGCCGTATCGTCGTCTCTGGTATTGACGGAACAAATGCCGAGGAGATCATTACTGGCGAACACTGCTACGGCCCCATGTGGAGTGCCGACAGCCGCAAAATCTACTATTTTGACCAGGCTCCCGATGGTGAGACGCAACTATTTGATTATAACCTTGCCACGCGCGAGAAGCGACTGCTTACACACTACAAGTTGGGCGTCGCCGACGGCATTGTCTCTCCCGATGGGCGCTATGTGGCATTCTCGGCAGAGGTGTATCCTGAGTTTGGTGCCGATGCCGAGCGCACGATTGCCCGTCGCGACAGCAAGAACACCGGACGTGTGCAGGCACACATCGCCGACAGTTTGTTCTACCGTCACTGGACCGAGTACAGCGACGGCCGCGTGACGCATCTGATGGTCTGCGATCTCCAAACGGATGAGGTACGTGACCTTACCCCGGGCACACAGACCCTGTTGTTCACCCCCAGCGGCGACCGCTTGTTTGCTTTCTCGCCCGACAGCCGCGAACTGTGCTATGTGTCGAACCATGACCGCCACCCGGAGGCATCTACCAATGCCGACTTGTGGCTGGTGAGTGTCGATGGCGGCCAGGCGCGCAACATCACCGCTTTGAACAAGGCTTGGGACGGCACCCCGCTATATAGCCCCGACGGACGCTATATCGCCTACCGTTGCCAAGCCACCCCAGGCTATGAGAGCGACTGCTTCAAGCTTGCGCTCTATGACCGTCAGGCCGGAACGACCCGCATCGTCACACCAACCTTTGATGACTGGGTCGAGGACTTTGCCTGGAGCAGCGACTGCAGCAAGATTTACTTCACTGCCGACGTGCGCGGGTATATGCCCATCTACGAACTGACACTCGCCACTGGCAAGATTGTCCGCCAGGTACCCGATGTCGCCGCCAGCGGAGCCGTCACCGACTCAAAAGGTAATTTCTTCTTCACCAACAGCACGACAGGCAAGCCCAACGCGCTTTACCGCTACGAGAAGAAGAAGCACCGCACCACCCAGCTTACCCACTACAACGACGCACTGGAGGCCGAAGTCGACTTCCGCCCCTCGGAGGAGTTGTGGATTCAAGGTGCAGCAGGCGACAGCATGGAGATCTTCATCGTCAAGCCGCATAACTTCGACCCCAACAAGCGCTACCCGCTGGTGATGAACGTGCACGGCGGTCCGCAAATGCAATGGATGAACTCGTTCCGTGCCGACTGGCAGGTATATCCTGGTGCGGGCTATGTGGTGGCCTACCCCAATCCCCACGGTTCAACGGGTCGTGGCCAGGCCTACTGCGCCGCTATCAGCAAGGACTGGGGCGGGAAGGTCTTTGAAGACGTGATACTCGCCGCCGACACGCTTTCGCGGCTGAGCTACGTCGACCCTGACCGTATGGCCTGCATGGGATGGAGCTACGGCGGCTACATGATGAACTGGCTGCAAGGCCACACCAAGCGGTTCAAGTGCCTTGCATCGATGATGGGACTCTATGACACCCCGTCGATGTGGGGCACCACCGAGGAACTCTGGTTCCCCAACCACGAATTTGGCGGACAGCCATGGAACAGCGAACTATATGAGAAGTGGAACCCATCGGCCTCGGTAAAGGATTTCTCCACCCCGACGCTGATTCTCACCGGTGAGCGTGACTACCGCGTGAGCTACACGCAGAGCCTGCAGTATTTCAACGCCTTGCAGACCCTGGGCATCCCCAGCCGCCTCATCGTCTTCAGCAACGACGGCCACTGGCCCAGCAACATGAAGTCGATGCCGGTCTACTACAATGCCCACCTTGAGTGGTTCCACCGCTGGCTTGGCGGTGACCCTGCACCTTGGGATACCGAGAAGATGATAAATAACGAGGTGGAATATTGATTTTTAAGACCGCGCTGGGCGCTGGTAGACCGCTGCGCTGGTAGATCATTTCATTGGTAGACCGCTGCGCTGGTAGAGTGGCACTATTGTTCATCACACATTATTAAAAGAAAAGATGATAGGATTTAACATGATTCTTGCGGCGGTGTTGCCAGCCGTCATCCTGGTTTACTACATCTATCGCCGCGACACGATCAAGGAACCCACGAACCAGTTGCTCAAGGGCTTCGGGCTAGGTGTCCTCTCAGGGCTGCTTGCCGGGTTGCTCGAGGGTCTATTAGGTGTCATCGGTTTAGTGGAATATGAGCCTCAAAGCTTCCTTTCAGCGGTGAACACCGCCTTTGTCGGCGCGGCGTTGCCCGAGGAGTTGGCGAAACTGGCGATGCTATTTCTGCTTGTGCACAACAACAGGTGGTTTGACGAGTGGATGGACGGCGTGGTCTATGCCGTGAGCATCGGCATGGGGTTTGCCGCCATCGAGAACATCACCTATGTCTTTGGATATGCCGACGACTGGCAGTCCATTGCGCTGATGCGAGGCATCACCTCGGTGCCTGCGCACTTTACTTTTGCTGTCATCATGGGATTTTTCTTCTCGCTGGTACGCATCGGTGGCCGCCACACGCAGCGCGACCGCTTGCTCGTGCTTGGTGGTCCCATTCTTGCCCACGGTGCCTACGATGCGTTGTTGATGACGTCCGACACCGTCCCCGAATGGGTGTCATTGGTGTTCACCCTGCTCTTCATTGTCTTGCTCATCAAGTTTGTTCGCATCTGCCGCCGTTATATCCGCACGTTGCGCGCCTTCGACACCATCCCGAAACCGACGCCATCACGATTTTTTTGATTCTCGTGGTTCGAGGGTTTTTTATCACGAATTTTCGTATTATAGATTTTTAATTGGGCTGTGGCGGGTGTTGTGAGCGAAAAAAATCGTAACTTTGCCTGCGGCATTGAACTCCAAGCCATTCTTTTGACCAATAACTATTAACAAACTAATATGACTATGAAATTAGTAGACCGATTTTTGAAGTACGTAAAGTACGAGACCACCAGTGACGAGACCACTGAAGTGACTCCGTCAACCCCGACCCAGATGGTGTTTGCCCGTGCCCTGGAGCAGGAGCTGCACGAGATGGGCATGAGCGACATCTCGCTTGACGACAATGGCTACCTCTATGCCACCCTGCCGGGCAACTGCGACAAGCCTGTGCCCACCATTGGCTTCATCGCTCACATGGACACTGCTCCCGACATGAGCGGCAAGGATGTGAAACCCCGCATAGTCGACTATCAGGGCGGAGAGGTAGTACTGAACGCCGAGCAAGGCATCGTGCTTGACCCCGTGCAGTTCCCTGAACTGAACGACTATGTGGGCCAGCAAATCATTGTCACTGACGGCACGACCCTGCTGGGTGCCGATGACAAGGCTGGCATCGCCGAGATCCTGACCGCCATCGAGTGGTTGCAAGAGCACCCCGAGGTGAAGCACGGCGACATCCGTGTGGGTTTCAACCCCGATGAGGAGATTGGTATGGGTGCGCACAAGTTTGATGTCGAGAAGTTCGGTTGCCAATGGGCCTACACGATGGACGGCGGTGCCGTGGGCGAACTGGAGTTTGAGAACTTCAACGCCGCCAGTGCGAAGGTAGTCTTCAAAGGCCGCAACGTGCATCCCGGCACGGCAAAGGACAAGATGATCAACTCCATCCGCCTCGCCAACGACTTTATCTCGATGCTCTCGCGCTGGGAGACTCCCGAGCACACCGAGGGCTATGAGGGCTTCTTCCACATGATTGGCATCAACGGCACCGTCGAGGAGACCACGCTTCGCTACATCATCCGCGACCACGACCGCAAGCTCTTTGAGCAACGCAAGCAGGAGATTGAGCACCTGGTGCGTCGCATGAACGCTGAGTATCCCGACTGCGTAACGGTCGAGCTGAAAGATCAATATTATAACATGCGCGAGCAGATTGAGCCGGTGATGCACATCATCGACATCGCCAAGCAGGCGATGGAACGTGCCGGCGTGGTGGTGAAGGTGCAGCCTATCCGTGGCGGCACGGACGGTGCGCAGTTGTCGTTCAAGGGTCTTCCCTGCCCCAACATCTTCGCCGGCGGCATGAACATGCACGGCCGCTACGAGTATGTGCCCATTCCATCGATGGAGAAAGCGATGCAGACCATCATCGAGATTTGCAAGATTGTGGCAGAGTAAGAGCCTCACCCCCTGCCCCCCTCTCCAGAAGGAGAGGGGAATGAGTTACTCTACTGGCAAAACAATCTTAATTCTTAATTGCCAAAGGTTCTTAATTGCCAAAGGTCTGCTTGATAGCTTGCCCCGGCTTCGCCGACTCGCAAGCGCAGACTTTGGCGAGCTAAAGGTTCTTAATTCTTAATTCTTAATTCTTAATTCTTAATTCTTAATTCAAAATAGATGTTTAGCAAAGAGACTTATATCCGTCGTCGTGCCCGCCTGCAGGAACTGGTGGGCGATGGCGTCATCATCCTGATGGGCAACAACGAGTCGCCCTGCAACTATCCCAACAACGCTTATTATCCCTTCCGCCAGGACTCGTCGTTCCTGTACTATTTCGGGCAGAACCGCGACGGGCTGGTGGGCGTGATTGACGTGGACAACAACCGCGAGACGCTCATCGGCGATGACATCGACATCGAGGACATCGTGTGGTACGGCTCGGTCGACAGTGTCGCCGACATGGCCGCCCAAGTGGGTGTCGCCAACAGTGCCCCGATGAGCCAGCTGAAGGTCATCGTTGACGAGGCGCGCGCCAAGGGCCGCACCGTCCACTATCTGCCGCCCTACCGCCACGACACGATGATCCAGCTGATGGACCTGCTGGGCATCCATCCCAGCCAGCAGCGCGCACAGTGCTCGCACAAGTTGCGCATGGCGGTCATCGAGATGCGCTCGGTCAAGGAAGACCAAGAAATCGAGGAGATGGAGCGTGCCGCCGCCATCGGCTATCAGATGCACACCACGGCGATGCGCCTGATCAAACCTGGCGTTACCGAGAAGTACATAGGCGGGCAAATCAATGGCATTGCGCACAGCTATGGCGCACATGAGAGCTTTGGCACCATCTTCTCGCAGCACGGCGAGATTATGCATGGCGCCCCCTCGTTGGCGAAGCTTGAGGCTGGCCGACTGGTGCTATGCGACTGCGGTGCCGAGACGGTGAACAACTACTGCAGCGACAACACGCGCACGATGCCCGTCAACGGCAAGTACACGCAGCGGCAGCGCGAGATCTACGACATCGTGGTCGAGTGCCATGACTATGCGCTGGAGTTGTCCAAGCCCGGCGTGAAGTATATGGATGTGCACATGGGCGTGTGCCGCCTGATGACCGAGCGTCTGAAAGCGCTGGGCCTGATGCGTGGCGATGTTGACGAGGCGGTTGCCGCCGGTGCCCACGCGATGTTCCTTCCGCATGGCCTGGGCCACATGATGGGCATGGATGTGCATGACATGGAGGGTCTGGACCAGATTTATGTGGGCTTTGACGAGGAGACGCGTCCCAACCTGGAGCAGTTCGGCACGAACTGCCTGCGCATGGGCCGCCGCCTGCAGAAGGGCTTTGTCGTCACCGACGAGCCAGGCATCTACTTCATCCCCGCGCTCATCGACGACTGGCGTCGCAGCGGTCACTGCGCCGAGTGGCTAAACTTTGACCTGCTGGAGACTTACAAGGACTTTGGCGGCATCCGCATCGAGGACGACATCCTCATCACCGACGACGGTTGTCGCTTCTTGGGCAAAGACCGCATTCCCTACCATGCCCAGGACGTCGAGG
>JAEEJI010000205.1 GCA_016281825.1 Muribaculaceae bacterium
GCCGCCACGAGTGACTCCCATGACCCTACCGGCGCCATGATTTCAATATCTTCACGTCTTAATTGCATTTCTTTTTAGGCACTACACTTTTCGCTAGCATTTAGTAAATTTTAGTTGAGAGGGAGGAACTTGGTGAGGACATCGCAGCGGCTGACGTATGAGCTGCACTGTTTGCGGTTTGCCATATAGAAGTTTGCCAGAGCCTGGTGTGCCGTGTAGTCGTGCGTTGACTTGTCGTATTGCGGAATCTGATTATAGTCAGCATCATATTCGTAGCTAATATAGGGTTTACCCCATGGGATGAACGCGCTGGCATAGAGGCTTTGTTGCTTAAGGTCGAACGATGTTGCCTCGGCAGCCGCCTCGTCTAATAGGCGCACGGCCTCGCCGACAAGGTCTTTCTCTTCGGGATATTCCACAGGTTCGTCGTAGCAGCTGTTGGCGTAGCGGCTCAGGTACCAACAATTGCCCTTGCAACTGGCTTGGAAATACATCAACGCCAGGTTATACTTGGCTTGTGCACGCTTCTCACCTGTTGTGGTGGAGACTTGATTGATGGTCTTCACCATGTCGCGACAGAAGTCCAGCTTTTGGTTAGAATTGACCTGTGTGGGTTCCTCGTCAGCCGTCACATCGGTCTGCGAGAAGAACCATCGCGGTTTTTTGTAGGTGCGGTGTGCCATATAGGCACTAATTTTCAGGCTGCCTAGATAATCCAAATCGACTTTTTCCAACCAAGGTATCGCTTCCTCAAAACGTCCCTCGCGAATCAGCTTGGTACCAATCTGGTCAGCGAAATACCAATCGTTGCCATATTGTTCCCGGTTGCCGTTCTCAATGAGGAACTGCTCTAATTTTCCACTTACTCCACCATTGAGATACTTCTGATACTGAATCATCTGCGTCGAGGTGAGCGAGTCGACTGCCCAGTAATTGTCGCGGGCAAAGGTGTATGCATAGTTCCCAGCGCCATCATAGAGGGTGTTCTCGTGGTTGTCGCACCAACTCATGAGCAAGACTCCCAAGTTGATGTCGCCTTGCTTGATAAACTTCGGACCCAGATAATCGTAGCAGAGGTTATTGATCATCTCGCTGTAGTGGTTGTCGGTGTTGCCATAGTGGAATGCCTCCTCAAACTCTTGCGCCTCGACTTTTTCGAGCCATTTGAGCTCGCCCAGCAGATATTCCTTGTACTGTGTGGTAGGTTGCGCGTCATCGATGGTGGCCATGAGCCGGCACACGCGCGCGTTGTCGAGCATGCGCTGAGTGCCTTTCATTTTCATGGCCTTGTCGAGCATGTCGACGCCTTCCTTGTTCTTGCCCAACAATGCGTTGAGGTGTCCGGCCGCGCTCATCCACAGTGCAGGCACCTGGGTCTTCTTCTCCTTGACCACCTGTTGTGCAAAGGGGATGAACTGCTCCAGGCTGGCGGCTGCGCGCCGCGCCTCCTTGACCTCCTCGTCAAAGCCCTCGTAGGTGTATCCGCTCGCCAGTGAAGCCTCCATGCCGATGAGTCCTTGAAGCGTGCTTTGTGCATTGTTCACATAGTCCTGCACCAAGTAGACCAACGTGGGTGAATTGGGGTTCGCCTTGTACTCAGCCTTGATACCCTCGAGGTCGCGATTTTCCATCACAATCCACTTGATGGAACGCATGTCGCCCAGTTCGGCATAGATTTCGCATGCCTCACGTTTCTTGCCCGTGTTGAGCAACGCATGTGCATAGATGCCCCGTGCCATGTCCTTGAACACGCTGGCGGCCGACTTGCTCACGCGTGTGTCCCACCACTTGATGATGTTGGGATAGTCCTTGAGGATCATGAGCGAGCGCATGGCCAGCAGGTCGTACTGCGGCTTGAGGCGCGTGCCAGTGTAACTGCGGGCGCGGTTGTAGATGTAGTTCACCGTGGTGTTGCGCGTTTGCAGGTCGTCCTTTGACGGATAGGACCAGGTGTCGCCCTGCACATCGCTGCACACATGCAGATAGGAGCACAAGAGATTCAGGTACTGCATCATCTCCTGGTCGTTCTTTTCGCGCGCCGAGCGGATGAGTTCGTTCTCGCTCTTCTCGAAGTCATCGATTTGCGGCGACACCCATGCCAGTCCCGAGATGTCGTAGGGATTGAGCGACTGACTTGTGCAGTACTGCCCCCAGTATTCCAACAACCCGCGAGTGTAGGTCTCGCCCATCTGGTTGCGGTTGAACGCGCTGAACATGTAGTAACTGGGCCTTATCCAGGGCCCGCATGCCAATGCCGTGGCCACCGTCATGGCCATCACGGCGCTAAAGATGATAAAGCGTCTCATAAAATTCGTTGTTATATTTGTTCAAATATTTAGAGTCCAAGCTATAGAATACCACTTGTTGGTTGATGGTGGGCCGTCGGGCGGCCAATGCATCTGCCACGCGCTGCACCTCTTGTGCCGAGGGTTGCCACACGCGCACATGATTGCCCACACTCATTCGCGCCACCTCGTTGCCCGCGTCGCTGAGCAGGGGCATGTCGCGGCTTTGTAGCACCAGCCACTCGCCTTGTGGCAAGGGTCGGAAGAGCGTAGTGTCGCCCAGGTTCTCGTCACGCAGGATGGCCTTGAACTCGCTGCCCTGAAACAACAGTTGCCACCCGAAGACAGGATAGGCAGCGCACAACGGCAGGTCATAGTCGGCGACGTAGCGCAGATAGGGCTCCACATCGCGATAGTCAAGAATGGGATTGTGGTCTCCGCCACGAGTTGCATCGCCCGTGTTGTATACCATGAGCACCCCCTCGTCAACGGGCGGCGGTGTCATCGCCAACTGGTGGAGCCTGATGGTCGCCGAGAGCCGCATGCCGTGCTCCTTGAGCAACTGCCGCACATGGCGCAAGAATTGATAGTAAACCTCTTGCGAACGCTGTGTCCAGTCGCAGTCAATCTGCAGCTCGCGTGCTGGCGGCAAGTTGTTGGTCTCGTTCATCTGTACCACGCGGTCAACCAGCAATTGTGCCACACTGTCCAAGTTATGTCGCAGGCAGTTCTCGACGATGAAGACGGTGGGGACGACCTCGATGCCGTCAGGGATGGTTTCGGCAAACTGAAGGGTAGCGTTGGGCATGAGTTGTCCATCGCGCATCACCACGTCGAAGTATCGGACATACATCCGCCCCACCCCATGTTGCGCCAAAAACGCGCGTTCGGTCGAATCCAGGGTCAGCGTCGTGCGCCAATAGTAGACACTGGGCACGGGCTGCTCTACCCCGCGATTGTGAGAACAGGATAAAAGTAGGAGCAAAAGAAACAAGCTCCCCACAATTCCTACACGTCCCCTAGCCCCCTCTAAAGAGGGGAAGGCCATATTCTTAATTCTCAATTCTTAATTCTTAATTGTTATTGATATTTGGGCGAGGGGCCGTACTCATTTTCTTGCGGTTCGCTGTCCTGGCAGAGCCAGACGAGGATGATGATGCCAATCACCAACATGACTAGGCCACAAAGCAGCATGATTGCCAACATTCCCATAACCGAATCGTGGTTGGTTTGCACCGACAATGCTGCCCATAACATCGGGAAGTATGCGATGAGCGGTATCCAAACCCACCATCCACTACGCCCCGTGTCGTGTAAGCGCCTGACTGTTACGCCCATGTTGGGCAGGAACAAGGCAAGTCCCACTAGCGCTATTATGATATATCCCGGCGACTTATAGATGCTAAACGGGTCGTCCAAGTCTAATGTTTCTAGTCTTGAGAACATCATAAACGTATTGAAAACAGACAAGACGACGCTCAACAACACATAGGCCAGCGTCCAGTTCCAGAATTCGCTGCGACGGGCACGGCCGGTAAAGCAACAATATTTCTCGATGAGGACGGTCTTGATGGCCTCGACAAAGCCCATCTGGGGTCTCATCTGAGGCATGCCGTAGTAAGGTTGTTGTGGGTGCTGCGGTTGCTGATACTGTGGTTGTTGATACTGTGGTTGTTGTGCCGGCTGGTTGAACACCGGCGGCTGGATGGGATTGTTCGGTTCCATATCTTCTAAAGTTATTTAGTTAGCTCAAATTCTTGCCTACAAAGGTAGCAAAAATCGTGCAATCGTGCAATGAATTCCATTCGAC
>JAEEJI010000206.1 GCA_016281825.1 Muribaculaceae bacterium
GCTCCTCGTAGCCCTCGGGCTTCTCTTGCAGGGCGCGCATCGAGAGGCGGAACTTGCCAGTCTTCTTGTCAATCTCAATGAGCTTGACAGTAACCTCGTCGCCCTCGTGCAGGCCGCTAGCCTCCATGCTGTCGAGGCGGTCCCAGCTGATCTCGCTGATGTGCAGCAGTCCGTCGCGGCCAGGCATGAACTCAACAAATGCGCCGAACTCGAGGATGGAGACGACCTTGCCAGTGTACTCCTTGCCCTCTTCGGGCACGGCGATGATGGCCTTGATGCGCTCGACGGCGGCGTTGATACTGTCGACATTGGCTGCCGAGATCTCAATCTCGCCCTTGCCGTCAATCTCGTCGATGGTGATGACTGCACCGGTCTCTTCCTGGATCTTCTGGATGACCTCTCCACCCTTGCCGATGATGGCGCCGATGAACTCTTTGTCGACGGTCATGGCGACGATGCGCGGCACATGGGGCTTGTAGTCCTCACGCGGTGCGGGGATGGCCTGGTTGATGAGGTTGAGGATGTGCAGACGGCCTTCCTTGGCCTGACGCAGTGCCTGCTCGAGAACCTCGTAGGGCAGTCCGTCGCACTTGATGTCCATCTGTGTTGCGGTGATGCCGTCGACGGTACCGGTGACCTTGAAGTCCATGTCGCCCAGGTGGTCCTCGTCGCCGAGGATGTCGCTGAGCACGGCGTGCTTGACGTTGCCCTCATCGGTGATCAGACCCATAGCGATACCTGCGACGGGCTTCTTCATCTTGATGCCTGCGTCGAGCATGGCCATACAGCCTGCGCAGACAGTAGCCATCGACGACGAGCCGTTGCTCTCGAGGATGTCGCTGACGATGCGCACGCAATAGGGGAAGTCATCGGGGAACATGCGCTTGAGCGCGCGATGTGCGAGGTTGCCATGTCCCACCTCACGACGGCTGACGCCGCGCGGTGCGCGTGCCTCGCCAGTGGAGAATGCGGGGAAGTTGTAGTGGAGCAGGAAGCGCTCGTTCTCGTGGCGTAGCACGTCATCGACGAGCTTCTCATCTAGCTTAGTGCCCAGGGTGACGGTTGCCAAAGCCTGTGTCTCGCCGCGGGTGAAGAGTGCCGATCCGTGAGGATAAGGCAGGTAGTCGGGCTCACAGCTGATGGGGCGAATCTCGTCGGTGCGGCGTCCATCGAGGCGGATGTGCTCGTCGAGGATGCAACGGCGCACTGCGTCGCGCTGCACGTCGTGGAAGTAGCGGTCAATCATCGGCTTCTTCTCTTCGCGCTCCTCCTCGGGAATGGTCTCCATGAACTCCTCGTAGGCCTTGTCGAACTGCTCGTTGCGCCACTGCTTGTCGGCGCTGCCGGCCTTGGCGACGGCGTAGCACTTGGGATATACCTCTTCGCGCAGGCGGGCCTTGATGTCCTCGTCATCGACCTCGTGGCAATACTCGCGCTTGGTGACGCCGAGTTCTGCAGCGAGTTCCTTCTGGATGAGGCACATGGGCTTAATAGCCTCGTGGGCTGCCTTGAGTGCTGCGATGAGTTCGTCCTCGCTGACCTCGTTCATCTCGCCCTCGACCATCATAATATTATCGTAAGTAGCACCTACCATCAATTCCATGTCGGCTTTTTCGATTTGCTCAAAGGTGGGGTCGATGACGAACTGTCCGTCGATGCGTGCGACACGCACTTCGGCGATGGGTTCCTCGAATGGCACGTCGCTGACAGCGATGGCCGCCGATGCGGCGAGTCCTGCCAATGCGTCGGGTGCGTCCACTCCGTCGCTGGAGAACATAATGATGTGCACGATGGTGTTGGCGTGGTAGTTCGAGGGGAACAATGGACGCAATACGCGGTCAACGAGACGTGCGGTAAGGATTTCGTAGTCGCTGGCACGTCCTTCACGCTTGGTGAAGCCGCCGGGGAATCGGCCAAATGCCGAGAATTTCTCTTTGTATTCGACAGTGAGTGGCATGAAGTCCACTCCTTCATCGGCCTCCTTGGCCGATGTGACTGTGGCAAGGATCATCGTGTTGCCCAGTCTCAGCTCAACAGCTCCATCGGCTTGCTTTGCAAGCTTCCCGGTCTCGAGGGTGATTTCACGCCCGTCGCCCAGTACGATGGTTTTTTTAGTAGGTGTAAACATATAATATTTTTAAAACTTGTAAAAAATCGGGCAAAGGTAGTGTTTTTCCACCTTATATACAAGTATTAAGGGCTGCAGGTGGAGTTTTTGTGATTTTTTCACTATTTGGGGTGCGCTAATAGCGACGAATTGAGATATTTGTTGTACATTTGCTGCGGAATAAAACATTACATTATGAAAAAGATAACATTGGCGATCATTTTTGCATTCTGCGCACTCTCACTGGTCGCGCAACATCCCATCCGCGTGAACTATCGTGGCGCAACACCCACCATCACCGACTTAGCATGGGCCTTCTTCAATGACATCGAGAACGACGACGAAGAATGTGGCGACCGTCCCGCATTGGCTGTAAAGGAAGCGTGGAGCCGTTACCTGAAGAACCTTCCACAAGAGGAGGGCACGACATTCACACTCGACGAGAAAAACGGATATGTTTTCTATGAATATATCTATAACTCTAACACCATAAGGATGGAAATGTGCTACTGGAACGAGAGTGACGGAAAGCACAAACTCTTTGCATTCAACAACATGGCGTCATTCGATGAAGACGGACCCATCGCTACCGAAACGAGCGGCATGTACTTCTATCGCTACAACAACGCGACGAAGAAGATGACCTATTGCTACACTCCGGGCTTTGAGCTGGATTATCAGAACACCTACGCGTTGCCGCGCGCAGGCAAGGACATCGTCGAGACGAAGTGGAACTCCGACGGCACCAAGACCGAGAAGCTCCTCAAGTGGGACGGACACAAGTTCAACAGGTGAACCATTGCCGATGAAACGTGAAATCTATTTTGCGGGAGGATGCTTCTGGGGGACCGAGCATTTCTTCAAGTTGATGGAAGGAGTCACCGAAACCCAAGTGGGCTACGCAAACGGTACTCTCGAGAATCCAACCTACGAGCAGGTGTGTACGCACACCACTGGCCATGCCGAGACCGTGCGGGTGCAGTATGACCCCGAGAAGATTGGGCTGGAATTCCTGCTCGACATGTTCTTCAAGGCCATCGATCCGACGCTCAAAGACCAACAAGGGCACGATGTGGGACCACAATACCGCACCGGCATCTATTATACCGACCCTGCCGACGTCCCCGTCATCGAGCAGCGTGTGGCCGTCGAGGCAGAGCGATACTTCAAGCCCATCGTCACCGAGGTGCTGCCGCTGCAGTGCTTCTACCCGGCTGAGGAGCGCCACCAGGACTACCTGGGAAAGAACCCCGACGGTTACTGCCACTTGCCCTTGGGTCTCTTTGAGCTCGCCCGCCGCGTCAAGCCCTCCTAGCCCCCCGGGGAGGAGTAAACTAGCTCCCCCTCTAGAGGGGGTGCCGCGGAGCGGCGGGGGCGTGTGTTACCCAACGAAGCAGTAACAACACACTCCTCAGTCACTTCGTGACAGCTCCCGGGGAGCAGCTGTGTGAATCCGCATTTTATTTGGAAGAAAAGAACTTACATTAATATTCCAGCCAACGGCATGCAGACATTAAAAGAGTACTACAATCGTTTAAGGCAATGGCAACAGAAGCCGTTTGACTATGAGTTCACAACCGATGAGCTCCACCATTGCAACAACTGCGGGCACGACTTTACGGGCAATTATTGCCCCTATTGCTCGCAGAAGGCAGGCGAGGGACCCATCGGGTGGGAAAGTGTGCGGCAGAGCGTGATGGACATCTGGGGCCTGGGCTCCCGCTCGCTACCCAACACCGTCAAGCAACTGCTGTTGCGGCCCGGCTATCTCATCAGCGATTACATCAGCGGCAAGCGACAGGTAAGTTTCCCGCCCGTGAAGATGCTGTTCATCGTCGCCGTGATTGTCGTTTTTTGGGTGTATTACCTCCTGCCCTTATTCCTGGGCGATGATTTTGATGTGTACGGCGGAAGCACCAGCGGATTCGGTGGGTTCGAGGCATGGAATAAGGGTCATTTCGTGTGGACCTATTTTATCTTGGCACTCCTTTATATCTTGCCCACATGGATCATGTTCCGCTATGCTCCTCGACACACCCGCCACACCTTGCCACAAGGTTTCTTCATCCAGATTTTTTTGTTAATTCTTAATTTGCTCGTTTCCTTCCTAGCGTTGTCGCCACTCATCTTTTGGAACTACACCATCTATTCCTTTACCTGTGTCGTTGTGCTCATCATTTATTATACGATTGCTTATCGACAACTGTTTGGCTATGGCGTCTGGGGAACCCTGTGGCGGTTATTGTTTGTCCTGGGCACGGTCAATTATGTGATATTCACATGTGTAGCAATTCTGTTTGACTTTGATCCCAGTGTATATGGTCAGGACGCCGCATCATTCAGCAAGTATTATTTAGCGGGTGCATCAGCTTTTTGGGCAGTACTTTCCTTGCTCGTCGGCTGGGTCATCAATCTCATTGCCACCCGCAAAGTCCGCAAAAACCTCAAGTAAATTTACCTTATGGAAGTTATTCAAAGTTTCACAATCGATCACACCCATTTAAAACCAGGTATTTACATTTCGCGTGAGGACAAAGGCTTCACTACCTACGACCTGCGCATCACCGAACCCAACCAGGAACCCGCCGTGGCTCCAGCCGCCATGCACAGCTTGGAGCACTTGATGGCAACGTGGTTCCGCAACTCGGAGGTCAAGGATGACGTGGTGTACGTCGGCCCCATGGGATGCCTCACCGGCATGTATGTCATCATGATGGGGCAATACAGCGTGGAAGACATGCGACGCCTTACCATCGAATGCCTCCAGTGGATACTCACTCAGACCGAGGTGCCCGCCACGCGCCCCGATGCTTGCGGCAACTATCTGCTGCATGACCTGCCCATGTGCAAGTGGGAATCTCGGCGCTATCTCCACCGCCTGCAGAACGACTTCCACAGCGAGTACACAAAGCTCCAGATCACCCTCGACGACGGCAAGCTCTTCGCCGACGCCTAGCCCTCCCCCCCGAGCACCGATTGTCTTAACATATCAAACAAAAACTCACTGATTTCTTGAAATTTTTTCGGGAAAATGTTGCATCGTAACGAATTTTTCATTACTTTTGCACATGGATAACGAAACGCTTTTAGCTATGATTTCGGAAATCTGCATAGAGACCCAATCGGCCCATGAGTTGCGGTCGTGGTGCAATTCATTGATAAGCAGAATGTTATTACCCGACCTAAATCATTGCATCAAAATAACTTGTAAGACCTGTGCGGCACCCGTGGACATAGTCCAGCGTGTGCCGCTTTTCGTCATGCAATAACTTTAATACTAACTTTCAAAACTTACTGCGTATGAAAAAGACTACATTATTGACCATGTTGATGGCATTCCTCATGTCATTGACACTGAGTGCCCAAGAAACTCACGTTTACTCAGTCGCCGGTACGCCTAAAGCGCTGTTCGGATCGGACGATGACTGGGATCCTACATTCACTGGCACCGAGATGACGTTGAACGGCAACGTTTATGAGTGGACCAGCGAGCAGGTAGAACTTAACATAGGAAAAGAGGTTAAATTCAAGGTGGTAGAAGATCATGATTGGGCTGTTTCCTATGGCTTGCAAGGTGAGACTGGCGAGGCAGCTAATATGATTTGCACCGCCGAGAATCATGGTCTCTACACGCTCAAGGTCACCTTTGAACCTGAGAACGACAACCTCGTTACAGGTGAGCTCACCCTTGTTGAGGAATTGCCGAACACTTACACAGTTGTTGGTGCGCCTGCTGTATTGTTCGCTGGCCAGGAATGGGAGCCGAATAACGAAGCTGCCATTATGCAGTTGGGCGACAATGGCCTCTATGTGTGGACAAGCGAGTTTGGAGAGCTCACCACTGAAGACAATCCTTATGCTGATCAAGGTCCAGGTCACGTAGAGTGCAAGGTTTTAGTTAACCACGACTGGAATGTTTCTTATCCAGGAGCAAACTGTAGTGTAGCAATTCCAGCCAATGGCAAGTATAGCCTTAAAGTCACCTTTGACCCAGAGACCCATGCCGTTTCTGGCGAACTTGTTCCAGAACCTGTTGAAACCACTTATTCGGTAGCAGGTATTCCAGCATCGCTGTTTGGAGGTGAGTGGGATGCTACCAATACAGCAACAGAGATGACACTGAACGAAGAAACCAACCTCTATGAGTGGACCAGCGAGCTCACTGAGCTCACTACCACTGATGGCGACCCGGAAGAACCGGGCTATGTATTTCTGAAGGTTGTTGAAAACCACGACTGGAATGTTTCTTATCCCGAAGAAGACAATTATGACATTGTAATTCCGTCAGATGGCAAATACACACTCAAGGTGACCTTTAACCCAGAGACCAAAGAGATTAATGGAGAGTTGATTCTTGATGATCCAAATCTCATCACAGAGATTTATATGGTTGGTAGCTTCGCCAATGCCTGGCAATGGGATACCCCAGAAGGACGCCTTCCTTTGACATACAAGGATGGAGCATTCGAGATTACACAATTAGTGGAGACAGGCGACGAGTTCAAGTTCATCGCTCCTCTCGTTGCTGAACCTACTGGATACTCCGACTGGAAGTGGTATGGTGGTGAAGATGAGGCCCATGTAGCTAACTTCTGGGTAACAGATGATTTTGTCCATGGAACTTGGCCCATTAATATGATTACTCATGAAGGTACCGAGCACAACTTCTTAATGTGTGTCACTGGAGAATTCACGTTCAGAATCATCTCGATGGCTAACAATGATGTTACGCTTCGTGCACCTGTGGGATCTGCTGGCGTCAGAGAGCCTCTCACTCTGATCATCGATGCTCCTAATACAGCAATCACTGACGTCACTGCCGACAAGACTGGCACCGACATTTGGTACAACCTTGTTGGCATGAAATTCAATGGCAAACCCAGCCTACCCGGCATTTACATTAACAATGGCAAAAAAGTCGTGATTAAGTGAGAGTAATGTCATGCTCGCATGAACATTACCGAACGTGAACGACTTCGAGCAACGCTCAACGTTGTGATCAAGTGAGAGTAATGTTCATCATTATTATGAAGTAAGATTGCAACGTCTGTTCTGTGCAGACAATAATAAAAAATCGCTGACAACCAAACTGGCTGTCAGCGATTTTTGTTCAGTCGGGGAGCGAGCTCGAAGTTCATCAGTAATCCCTTACTGATAGCGGTGTGCAACCTCTCATGCGTTTGAAGAACTTGTCAAAAGCCGCTGAAGTAGAGAAGTTGAGGCGATCAGCTATCTGTGCCACCGTGAGCGGAGTGGACTTCAACAGCCAAACCGCCTCGACAGCCAGCATCTCGTCAATGCACTCAACCACTGTCCTGCCAGAAAGACTTTTTACGATGCGCGACAGGTAGGTAGTCGTGATATTCAACGCATCGGCGTAGAAACCTATGTGGTGTTGTTCTATATAGTTTTTCTGCAACAACGCATAAAAAGAAATGAAGATTTCCTCAGTTTGCTTCGAAATTGCAAACCGTGCTTTCTCAAACGCTTGGATACTTATCAAATCATCAATAAACACTGAGTAAAGCATTTCCAATATCTCGTTTTTCAGCGGCAACGACTGGGAAATGTATTCGCTTATCAGCAGCATGACCGTTTGTACTCTGCTCGCATCGTCACTTGTCAGCGATATTTTGGATTTGCCGAACTTTGATAGGGGTATCATTGATGCTTGTAGCAGGTTGCGGAACGCTTGTGCACTATGAGCCATCTGTTCGTCAACCATTAAACTAATGCCTTCAAAGTCGTCACTAACATCATTTATGTGCAACAAACTGCCGGGATAGTATGTGTATATGTCGTTTTTGGAGAATGAAAGCGTTGTGCTTCCATTCATAAGCGACATTTCTCCTTGTGTAATGAGAGAGAATGTGTAACAATTGAGCGATTCGGTCATCTCATTGTTTGTCATAGCGCGCGCAGCGTTGAAAAAGGCACACGCCATTTTGCCGTTCCACAATTCATTCAAGTGTTCTTTGCCGAACTTGTTAAAGTAGTCTTGGAGATAATACATGACGATAAAAAACTTTGACGGGACAAAGTTACAAAAAAAATATCAATGTTTCGTTTGGGATAATCATTGGTTTGTTGGAAATTTTGCCACCCTGCGATTTTGCAGTAATTTTGCGGTGCTTAAAATAACCAATATTAATCATTAAAAAATGGATAAGAAAAAAACAATTGAGGCATTACAGTTCTTTGTCACAGGCCTCACCGAAGGCGCTCTGGTTCACAAACTGCAAGGACAGCTTTTCAAGTCGCAAGGTTTAAGCAAAATGGGCGACAAGTATGTTAACCACTTCACCGAGGAGATGGGTTGGGTCGAGAAATTCGTCGACCGCATCCTTGACCTGGGAGGCGATGTGAAGTTTGACGGCGCAAAGGCGCGTGACCTCGTTGCCGACCCTGTGGACTATATCAAGGCAGACCTCGCCATTCAGGAGAAGGGCGTGGAGATTCTCTACAAGTGCATGGCCGAACTCCGTGACGATCCCACCACCTACGATATCATGAAGGCCTACCTCGCCGACGAGGAGGAAGACCTCTACTGGTCACAGGGACAGCTTGAACTCATCGAGAAGATTGGTGTTCAGAACTGGCTTATCACGCAACTCTAATTTCCTCCAATGATGGAAGCAAAAGAACAAGTGCTTGAAGTCATGCGCAAGGCCGGGGTGCCTTTGAATGCAGGCAAGGTTGCCGAACTGGCAGGACTGGACCGCAAGCTCGTTGACAAGGCGTTCGCCGAGTTGAAGAAAGAGGGCGCCATCGTGTCGCCCGTCCGCTGCAAGTGGGAACCGGCAAAGTAAACCAATTCATCAAGGGGTGGTCATGCTATATTTCTGAAACATGAAATAGGTGCCACCCCTTTTTCTTAATATATAGAATAAAAGATTATGGCAAAGATGAAATGTCCCTGCAGGTACGTCTATGACCCCGAAGTGGGAGATCCTAAGCAGGGAATACCTCCCGGCACAAAGTTTGAAGACCTGCCCGACACCTGGCGTTGCCCCCGTTGTAAGCGCAAGAAGGAAAAATTTGTACCCATAGAGGAATAGGCAAGTACTAATGGACGGACTTGCCCTCGCCCTTACTATACCCTTCGCCGGCACAGTGCTCGGCGCGGCATTCGTGTTCCTGATGCGCGACACGATGTCGGGGCGGCTGCAACGCTCGCTTCTTGGCTTTGCATCGGGTGTGATGGTAGCCGCGGCTGTGTGGTCGCTGCTCTTGCCGAGCATTGAGATGACAGGATGCGACGGCTTCGCATCGGTGGCGCCAGCTGCCGCGGGCTTATTGGCAGGTATGGGGTTCCTGTATCTGATTGATGTGCTTATTCCCCACCTCCACCCTGGCGACAGCAGCCCCGAAGGCCCGCACAGTCACCTGTCGCGTACCTCGATGTTGGCGTTGGCCGTCACCATTCATAACATTCCTGAAGGGATGGCAGTGGGCGTGGTAATCGCCACCATGCTTCAGGGCGTCAGCGATATAACCACGGCAAGCGCCCTGGCGGTTGCGCTGGGCATTGCCATTCAGAACATACCCGAAGGGGCGATTATCTCAATGCCTCTAAGAGCCGAGGGAAACACGCGCTTCAGAGCTTTTTCCATCGGCGCGCTCAGCGGACTGGTAGAACCTATAGGGAGCATCACAATTATTCTGCTGGCTTCTACGCTGCAACCCATATTGCCCTTCCTGCTCGCATTTGCGGCAGGCTCAATGCTGTATGTCGTCGTTGAGGAGCTTATCCCTGAAGCCTCGCAGGGCGAGCATAGCAACCTCGGCACCATCGGTTTTGCCATTGGCTTCGTGCTGATGATGGTGCTCGATATAGTGTTAGGATAAAACAATAAAAAAGAGAAGACAATGATAATCAAAGCAGTAAAATTCAGACGTGACGGGTTTTATACCCAACCATTCATCTTCGGTGGCGAGGAGGGTATGGACAAGTTCGACCTCAACATCCGCTATCGCGGTAGCCTCCAGAATTACCTGATAGATACCGGCTCGGAAGTGATACTGGTTGACACCGGAATTCCGGCAGGAACACCCGAGGAAAACCCCGACGAGAACTCGCTCGCCTTTACGGGTGTAGATATCTGCACTTACATGGAGGCATTCGCTGCCCTTGGCTACAAGCCCGAGCAAGTGACCAAGATTCTGCTCACTCACCGCCACGCCGACCACAGCGGCGAGCTGCGCTCGTTCCCCAACGCTAAGGTCTATGTGAACAAGGATGAGATGGACGCTGCCGAGTTGAAAGGACTTACGAATCTCGTGCCTGTGAGCTTTACCGACGGACCGTACTATAACTTCCCCGAGAGCCAGAAGATAGCAAATGGTATCTACTTCATAAAGGCAAAGGGCCACACTAGGGGCAACAGCATCGTCGTGGTAGAGAGTGACGGGCTGTTCTATATGCTTCATGGTGACATCACCTACGCCGACGAAGCCTTGTATGAAGACAAACTCTCAGTGGTTTTCGATGACCTGCCTGCTGCTCGCGAGACACTTGACCTTGTGCGCGAATTTGTGCGCAATCATCCCACGGTTTATTGCAGCACCCATTCCCCAGAGGGCTATGAGAACCTGGAGGCCAAGCGTGTGATAGACCTTGACAATCCTGTGCCGCCAGTGCTTGCCGAAGTGAACTTTGAGAGCAAGGAAGCAAGTGGCAAATATGTATGCTCAATCTGTGGCTATGTGTACGACCCCGCCGAGAACGACGGAGTGGCATTTGAAGACCTGCCCGACACTTGGCGTTGCCCCCGTTGCAAACAGCCCAAGGAGAAATTTAATAAGGCATAGCCAATAAACGTAAAAGCGATATGGCAACCGCAAGGTGCATATCCATTTTTAGCCAGAGAGTGCCTTAACCGGCACTCTTTTTTGTTGTTTTTAGGACAAATGCGTGATGTCTGCATCTTCTTGAGTTTTTTAATGTACTAAAAAGACTCAGATTGAGAAAATAAACCTACCTTTGTAGAAAAATTTTACGATTGTGCGACAAATTCAATTCCTCAACGTTTTACGCAGAGCGACCACTTGCGTTGTTTTTGCGTTATTCTGCCTTAGTGCTGCCAGCCAAGACATGATTGACATGTCAAAGACTCCCGTTTTGTGCAACCAAATTCAGATTTTTAAGCTCAAGGAAGTGCTGCCCGATGGATATGTATATTACTATGGCAGCGACAACACCGAAATTGTGCTCACTCGCGACAAAGGTAAAGTCAACCGCTACACCTCAAAGTTTCCCAAAGCACCTTACATGATGTCATGCGACTATGAGGTGAAGCAGTTAGGCGAAACGGTGACAATGATTGCTTGTTTAGCGCAATATCAAGAGGAGAATCCCTACTATGTGCTCTTCTCTGCCGATAGCCAAGAGGAATACAGCAGCAAATGGCAACAGAGAGTTAAGGAAGGCATCAATCATTGCGATTGGCTTTTCAGCGTGCCTATTGACGACAATTTCATCTCCGAAATAGATATCGACCAACTCAAGCAGATGCTCTCACTACTTGAGCAGAGCAAACAACGCGACGATTTGATAAAATTCAATATCAACCAGCTCAACATGCTTGTCAACTCATTTGACGAGGAAGGAGATTGCGAAGCAGAGTAAATCATGAAGAAGCACTGTCACGGTATTCTTTTGCAGTCATGCCGGTGACACGTTTGAAATAGCGATAGAAGGATGTGGGTTCGGAGAAGCCTAGCAAATAGGCGGTTTCCTGAAGCGTCTGTGTGGTATGTGTCTCAATCAGACGCTTGGCTTGTGCTGTCACGTATTGCTCTATCCATTTGACTGGCGAGAGAACATCGGTAGCAGTACGGATGACTCTGCCGAGATACTTAGGCGTGAGGTTCAGCAAATTGGCATAGTACTTCACCTCTCGCGACTCCCGATAGTTATTTAACGTGAGTTCGACGAAATTATTCACCACAGAGCCAGTTGTTTATCAACACTGCGCTCTAGGTTGAGCATTGGTTTCTTCGGGAAGGAACTGTAAGCGGCCAGGCCAGCGATGAAATTGTTGACAAAGTTGTGGAACGACCGGTGCCTCGAGTGCTCGATTTGTGCCATGTTCTTCAACTCGTCGTTGATGGACTCAATGATGGAACGTTTACGCAGCAGCACCTTATCTGAGACCGACATCAGCGAGTTCTTCATCTTGTTCTTCAATTTGGTTGTCAATTGGATGCCGTTGATGAATAGCCTGCAAAACAGTTCTTTGCTGATGTATCCGCGGTCGCCAACGAGCTTGCCGTAGATTTCCTCGATGAAGCTGTCGCATTTCAGCGGTTCACGGTCATCCACATTGCCCGGTATGAATGTGA
>JAEEJI010000207.1 GCA_016281825.1 Muribaculaceae bacterium
CAGGCCCAGTGCGTCGAGCGTACGTTTCTGGCGCTCGGGACGGCCAATGCGACTTTTCACTTGCTTGATTTGAATCTTAGCCATAGTCTAGGAACTGAATTAACCGTTAAACACTTTGTCCAGGGTAACGCCACGATAGTGTGCCACAGTCTGCGGGCTGCGCATCTCGTCGAGGGCCTTGATAGTGGCCTTGACCAGGTTGTGGGGGTTAGACGAACCCTTGCTCTTACAGATGACGTCGGTCACACCGATGCTCTCAAACACGGCACGCATAGCGCCACCAGCCTTCACACCCGTACCCGGGGTAGCGGGCTTCATAATCACGCGCGAACCGCCGTACTTAGCAATCTGCTCGTGGGGAATGGTACCATTGTGGACGGGGACCTTGATGAGGTTCTTCTTGGCCACCTCGACACCCTTGGCGATGGCGGCAGTGACCTCGTTGGCCTTGCCGAGTCCGTAACCGATGACGCCGTTTCCGTCACCGACAACGACGATAGCCGCAAAAGTGAACGTGCGTCCACCCTTGGTGACCTTGGTCGTGCGGTTGATGGCGACGAGACGATCCTTCAGTTCGATATCGCTAGTCTTAACTCTGTTATTTTTCTTAACCATGATTTTTTAAAATTTAAGTCCACCTTTACGGGCACCGTCGGCCAGTGCTTTAACTCTCCCATGGAACAGGAAGCCGTTGCGGTCGAACACGACCGTGGTGATACCGGCCTCGATGGCCTTCTTGGCGATGGCCTCTCCTACTTTCTCGGCAATCTCGCTCTTAGTACCTTCGGTGATTCCCTTAGAGGAAGCCGAAGCCAGGGTGTTACCTGCCAGGTCGTCGATGACCTGAGCGTAGATTTGCTTATTGCTACGGAAGACACTCAGACGGGGGCGCTCGGGCGTGCCGGAGATGCGGCCACGGATGCGTGCCTTGATTTTAACTCTGCGTTCTTTCTTCGATATCATGATGTCTTAATTATTTGGCCGCAGCCGTTTTACCACTCTTACGGCGAATAACCTCGCCAACAAACTTAACACCTTTGCCCTTGTAGGGTTCGGGCTTGCGGAACGAGCGAATCTTGGCGCAAATCTGTCCAAGCAGCTGCTTGTCGCACGACTCGAGCGTGATCAGCGGGTTCTTGTTGCGCTCGGTCTTGGCCTCAACCTTAACCTCGGGCGGCATCTTCAGGTAGATGGCATGCGAGTAACCGAGAGCCAGTTCCAGGACTTGACCCTGGCTGGTTGCGCGATAACCAACACCCACAATCTCCAGTTCCTTCTTGAAGCCAGTGCTCACGCCCACAACCATGTTGTGAATCAGGGCGCGGTACAGTCCGTGTTGTGCGCGATTCTCTCGCTCGTCGTTGGGGCGAGACACCTTAATCTCGTTTCCTTCGATTTCAATCTTGATATTGGGGTTGAGCGTCTGCTTGAGCTCACCCTTGGGACCCTTAACGGTGATGATATTGTCTTTGATATCAACAGTTACGCCGGCGGGCACTTCGATGGGCAATTTACCTATTCTTGACATAATGTAACCCTCCTAAATTAATAAACGTAACACAAAACTTCGCCACCAATCTTCTCGGCTTTAGCCTGCTTGTTGGTCATCACACCCTTGCTGGTGCTGATGATGGCGATACCTAAACCATTGAGCACGCGGGGCATGTCCTTGTAGCCAGTGTACTGGCGGAGTCCTGGACGCGAGACGCGTGTGAGGCACTTGATAGCGTTCACCTTGTCGACGGGGTCGTACTTGAGCGCAATCTTGATGGTGCCTGCGGGGGTTCCATCCTCGACGAACTTATAGTTCAGGATGTATCCCTGGTCGAAGAGGATCTTGGTAATCTCCTTCTTCATCTTCGAGGAAGGGATTTCAACGACACGGTGCTGTGCCTTGATCGCATTCCTCAATCTGGTCAAATAATCTGCAATTGGATCAGTCATTGTTTTTTTGTTTTAAATTGATCCGGAATCCCTGACACGGTTTGGGATCCGAACAATATTTAATACTTAGAAAAAATAGTGAATGTACTCTAGAGTCTGTTTACCAGCTTGCCTTCTTCACGCCAGGGATGAGTCCTGCCGAAGCGAGCTCGCGGAAATCGATGCGCGAGATGCCGAACTGACGCATATATCCCTTGGGACGTCCCGAGAGCTTGCAGATGTTGTGCAGACGCACGGGCGAGGCATTCTTGGGCAGAGCCTGCAGGGCCTCATAGTCACCAGCCTTCTTGAGCGCTGCACGCTTTGCGGCATACTTAGCTACAAGGCGCTCACGCTTGGCCTGACGGGCCTTCATAGATTCTTTTGCCATGTTGTTGCTGTTTTAGTGATTATTTCTTGAACGGTAGTCCAAACTCCTTAAGCAAAGCATATCCTTCCTCGTCGGTGCGTGCTGTGGTGACGAACGTGATGTTCATACCGGTCATTTTCTGCACGGTGTCGATGTTAATCTCGGGGAAGATAATCTGCTCGGTGACACCAACGGTGTAGTTACCGCGTCCGTCGAGCTTACCCTCGATGCCCTTGAAGTCGCGGATACGCGGCAGGGCAATGCGGATGAAACGCTCCATGAACTCATACATGCGGTCGCGACGCAGGGTAACGCGGGCGCCGATGGGCATTTTCTTACGCACCTTGAAGTTGGAGATGTCCTTCTTCGAGAGCGTCATGACAGCCTTCTGGCCAGTGATGGCAGTGAGCTCGTTGATGGCGGTGTCAATGATTTTCTTGTCCTGAGTAGCGTCGCCAAGTCCTTCGTTGAGGACAATCTTGACCAGACGGGGAATCTGCATGGGCGAGCTATAGTTGAATTGCTTCATCAGAGCTGGAGCAATCACCTCGTCGTATTGTTTTTTCAGCGTTGTCATTACTTAATCTCCTCTCCTGACTTTTTAGAAACACGTACTTTCTTTCCGTCCTCATTGACCTTAAAGCCGACGCGGGTGGGCTTGCCCGTCTTGGGGTCAAGCACCGCGAGCTTGCACAGGGCGATGGGGGCTTCCTTCTCGATGATTCCGCCTTGCGGGTGCTGGGCGGTGGGCTTGGTGCTCTTCTTCACCTTGTTGACACCCTCCACAATGGCTCGTCCCTTCTTGGGGTCGATGCTCAGCACGCGGCCAGTCTTGCCCTTGTCGTTGCCCGAGAGCACGTAGACGGTATCGTCTTTCTTAATGTGTAACATAATTGTTATTAAGAATTTTCTTGTTGTTAACTTGAATGATTAAAGAACCTCGGGTGCGAGTGAGACAATCTTCATGTTTGTGGCGCGGAGCTCGCGGGCTACCGGGCCGAAGATGCGCGTACCGCGGATCTCGCCAGCATTGTTGAGCAGCACACAAGCGTTGTCGTCGAAGCGGATGTACGAGCCATCGGCGCGGCGGATTTCCTTCTTGGTGCGGACCACAACAGCCTTCGAGACGGTACCCTTCTTCACCTCCGAAGCGGGAATGGCGTTCTTGACGGTGACGACGATGATGTCACCCACCGTCGCATAACGGCGGCGTGTGCCGCCGAGCACGCGGATGCAGAGCACTTCCTTAGCGCCACTGTTGTCGGCTACTGAGAGCCTGCTTTCGGTCTGTATCATAACTTAATTACTTCGCTTTTTCGATGATTTCAACTAATCTCCATCTCTTGGTCTTGCTCAGCGGACGAGTCTCCATCAGGCGCACGGTGTCGCC
>JAEEJI010000208.1 GCA_016281825.1 Muribaculaceae bacterium
AGAGACATTGCGATAGAGCATTGCTGCGCATGACTTGCTGCATACATTATTCTGCGCCCATCCCGCACTCCATGCGTCGAGATAGCCGTCGTTGTCATAGTCGATAAGGTGGGTGTTGCCATGGCTGATGCGGTCAAAGGTCCACTCCTTACCGAAGGGGTCTTGATAGTAGGCACCCACCGACTCGAAGGCAAAGTCGCCACGGTTCAGGTAGAGCCAAGTGGTGATTTCGTGCTCCTGGCCGTGTCCGCCCAGCAGTATGTCGGGCAGACCGTCGTGATTGACATCGGCCACTGCAGGGGTCGAGCCGTCGACCCCCTCAAAGCCACAGTAACTGTCGCTGAGCATGGCAAAGGCACGGTTGCCGCGGTTCTGGTAGATGAAAACCGACTTGGCGTTACCGCCCTTGTTGCTCGAGTAGCCCGTGACCAGGATATCCATCAGTCCGTCGGCATCTAGGTCGGCAGGCACACACGAGGCATCATAGGAGCCAAAGAACCGCTGCGTAGTCTCGCTGAAAGTGCCGTCCCCGTTGTTCCAGTAGACATGCATGGTACCCTCGTTGGCATCATAGCCCGTTGCGATGATGTCGAGCCAACCGTCGGCATCCATGTCGGCAAAATTTACCGATCCACGAGCCAGTCCGCAGAAGGGTTCGGTGCCATTGAGCGGTGTCTCCTGCTCAACAAAGCCCTGCCCTTTGTTGTTGCGGTAAAGGCGGGTGACTCGGTGGTCGCTGGCCAGGAAGCCCTCATCGTTGACATAGTCCTCGCGGCCACAAACCACAATGTCGGTCCAACCGTCGTTGTCATAGTCGCCCACGCTCACCCAGTGGCGACCGCGTCCGCCATCGGTGGCATTATACAAGGGGCGTAAGCCCATGGCGGCATCCTCGTTGACCTCGACAAACTGGCTGCCCGCCACGTTCTTGTAAAGATGGGCCACCATGTCATTTGGTGAGAGGATATTCTTCTTGTTGAGTCCAGGCACGAAGAGGTCGAGCAGGCCGTCGTTATTGTAGTCAATCCACACCGGGCAGGCATAATAGGTGACGGCAAAGGGGCTGTTGACACGCTCAAAGGTGTTGTTCTCGGTCATGCGGTAGAAGAGCGATGATGCCTGCAAGTTGGTTGCCAGATGCTCGTTCAAGCCCGAGTAGACAAGCTCCATGATACCATCGCCATCCTCGTCACCCCACGCCACATTGCTGCGGTCGGTAGTGTGGAAGAACTGCCCGGGTGCCACACCGCCCTGCCGTGGCTCGGCAGGAACGGGCTGTGTCACGCGGGCGAACTTAGGGTGTGCCGCCTCGCCGGGTTCAGGTTGCGAGGTATGGGGAGCGTCGGTACGCTCACTGAAGTCCTCGGTGTAGTCAAAGTCTTCGGTTGTGAACGCGGCGATGCCCAGGTCCATCACTTGTTGTCCCGAGCCTTGTTTGCCGGCAATGGCAATCAGGTTCCACTCGCCCGACTTGAGCGATGCAAGCGCCTCACTGCTGATGTCGAGGGGTGCATAGTTGAAGTTGCATCCGCTCTCGGTCGCTGCCCAGATGCCATTGATAAAGATCTCAACATCATCGTCGTGGAAGACCATGAAGCGAAGTTTAGCGAGGTTCTCAGGGGTGATGTCGCCCAACTTGAACCATCGGCGCATATAGATTTGGTTGGTGTGCCAGTCGGTCATCGCCAAGCCATTCCAACTGCTGTTGAGGCCATGTGCGAAGGCTCCTTGACCTTGTGCCCACAGCGTGTCGTCATAGTCCAACGCGTACCAATGGCGCGAATCGGGGTCGCTGGTGACATAGCGCCAAGTGTAGTGGTGGTTCAGGGCGGTCGAGAGGATGGGTTTGATAAAGATTTCGTTCTGTGGCATGTTGATGCACTGCTGAATCTTTTCGCGAATGAGCGTGTAAGGCTCCACGGGCTTGAGAATCTTGCGGTCGTAGGTGAAGAAGCCGTTCTTCTCAATCTCCACATCGCTGAGTTGGGTGTAGACCGCGGCATTCAAACCCTGGTAGTACATATCCAGAATTTTGTCGCACAGATTGTTGAAGTAGGTAGTGAAGTCCTGTCCCGTCTCCACAACGATATACTGGAAGTCACCTCCAGGCCAGATGTGCCCAGGCACCTTGAGAGTGATGCCGCCATACTCGCCACAGACGGCGGCTCGGTTGGCATTCTGCGGGCAACTGGGATTAGGGTAACTGTGCGTATCGATGATGTTGCCAATCTCGCTATCGGTCCATCCGCTGGCGCAGCAGATGAGCGATGCCTTGCCAAAGCGGGCCGGGGTGAGGGCATTGACTTTACCATCAACAAAGGCGGTCATGCGGTTGGTGTCAAACTGTCCCCATCCCTCGTTGAAAACCACCCAATGGACAATACTGGGGGCATTCTTAATGGCTGGGATGATGTGGCTTACCTCTTCTTCAAAGTTCGCCTTGGCAAAGTCCTCATAGCCCTGAGGCAGGTTGGGGCTTGGCATGTCCTGCCAAACGAGCAGTCCCAGCTTGTCGCACCAGTAGTACCACCGTGCTGGCTCCACCTTGATGTGCTTGCGCACCATGTTGAATCCCAAGTCTTTCGTTGCCTTGACATCAAAGTATAGCGCCTCGTCGCTGGCAGGCATATAGAGTCCATCGGGCCACCATCCTTGGTCAAGTGGACCCATCTGGAAGATTTGCTTGCCATTGAGGTAGATGCGCGGGATGTTGCGGTCGTCCTTTTTGACCTCAATCCTGCGTATACCGCAGTAACTCTCCACCTGGTCGGTGACCACTCCATTCTTGAGCGCCTTGATGTGTACATCATAGAGGTAGGGATCCTCTGGCGACCAAGGGTGCACCGACGACAGGGTCAGTCGGAAGACGGTGCCTGGCGTGCCGTTGCCCGACGCCACCTCGTTGCCTTCCTTGTCGGTAACGGTGGCTTGCAACGTCACGCCCTCGGTCTGCGAGGTGTTGATGCGCAGGCTCAGCCAACTGCGGTCAAGGCACGGTTCCATCTCAATTTGGGAGATGTGCGTCTCGTCGACAGGCTCGAGCCAAACCGTCTGCCAGATGCCGCTCACAGCAGTGTACCAGCAGATGCTTGGGTTCTTGGACTGTTTGCCCGTGGGCTGTCCTTGTCCACCTGTGTTGTCATAGATATAGACCGCCAATTCCTGCTCTCCGCTAGGCTTGAGGGCGCTGGTGATATCCATCGAGAATGGGTCGTAGCCGCCCGTGTGGCGCCCTACCCTTGTGCCATTGACATAGACAACGGTTTCCCAGTCGACAGCACCGAAGTTGAGCAGGATGTGCTTGCCTTGCATATTATTTGGCAAGGTGAAGGTGCGGCGATACCAGTAAATTTGCTCGTCGCTCTTCTCCATCACGCCCGACAGTGCCGACTCGATGGGGAACGGCACCAAGATTTTCTTGTCGTAGGTGAAGGTGCTAGAGTAATCTTCGTCCTTGGCGCCCTTGCGCAGGTCCCAGATGCCGTTGAGGTTCATCCAGTCGGCGCGCACCATCTGCGGGCGAGGGTACTCGGGTAAAGTGTTGTTGGGGTCAAGCGTTTCGCTCCAAGGCGTCATCATCGGTCCTTGCTTCATCTGCCACTCGGCGGCACCGGCCACCAAGGTCATCGTGCCCATCACGAGCAACGTCATCAATACTTTTCTCATCATTATCGTTTTATTTAATCATTATTTTATAAGTGCGGGAGGTGGTATGGTCGGCAACTACCACGATATATACACCTGGCAACAAGGATTTTTGCTGGGTACCATAGATGTGGGACATGGTCGCCACTCGACGCCCGTCCAGGTGATAGACGCATGCATCGACAGGATGCGACATCGAGCTGACGAACAGCAGTCCATTGCGAACATTGACCGTGACACCCTCAAGTTCGGTTATCACATTGTCGGTTGTGTTCTTGAGGTTGAACATCTGTTGCAGACGTATGTCGGCACTCGATGCACCCACCATGATGGTATAGTCGCCCATCGGTGTGAAGAACGCTCCTTCCTCATCTGACCACAGCCTCAACTCGTCCAGGGGGATAGGAATCGAATAATGTGTCAGTCCTCCGGCGGTAATGGCCTTTCGCTCGAAGCCTCGCAACTGCTTGATGGGCAGGGTTCGTCGCACGGCCGGATAGCGAACATAGACCTGCGCCACCTCGTCACCGTCGCGTCCGCCGACATTCGCCACATCAAAGTCTACCCACAGGGTGTCGGTCTGTCGCGACACCGTGAGGTTGCTGTAGGTAAACTCGGTATAGCTCAGTCCATGCCCGAAGGGATAAATGGGTGTATGCTCGTCGTACATGTAGGTGCGACCATGGGTCACATCGTAGTCGTCAAAGGCGGGCAGTTCGGAGGTCGCACGATAGAAGGTGATGGGCAGTCGTCCTGCCGGATTGTGGTCGCCAAACAATGCGTCGACGACCGCCGTTCCTCCCTGCTCGCCGGGATACCATGCATAGAGCATGGCTGGGATGTTCTCGGCAACCCACTCGTCGGCGAGAGGACTGCCAGCGACGAAGACCACCACCAAGCGAGGATTGACCTCGTAGGCCAACTTCAGGAAGTTGGCCTGCTCCTGCGGCAGTTCGATGGAGGCACGGTCTTGTCCCTCGCGCTCATAGTTTCGGTCAATGCCCATCACAGCTATGGTCAGGTCGCTCTCGCGGATGCGCTTGCCGGCATTGCCGTATGCGTCGAGCGGGTCGGTAGTCACGGTGCCTGGCATGCGCCACCTCAGCGTTGCGATGGCATCACCGCCATTGTCAAAATACTCAAAAACAATGTGATAGGTCTGTCCCTCAACCATCCACATGGAACTATATTCGGTGGTTGCCGCCCTGATTACCCATTGGTTAACCAAGGTTCGGTCGTCCACTTTGAGGCGGCAGCCATCATCGCTGGTCGTGGAAAACAGATATCGTCCTGTGGCAGGTGCGACAAAGTCACCGCTCCAACGGATGGACATCGGCGCACCGGGCACCATGGGGTTGGGCGGCTGGTTGGCTGGGTCAAAGTACACAAAGTCGGTGGTTGTGGTTGCCGACGGTGTACCCTCGAGGTTGCCATTGCTGAAGTACTCCATAGTGATTCCTCCCACAAAGTGGTCGGAGTTGACCAATGTGTATGACGAGTAGCCGCCCACCCAGGGCGCATAGTTGATTTCCACATCTGTTCCATCGAAGCGCTGCAACAGTCCCTCAAGGATTGACACGGGCGTATTGAGGGGCACACCGCTATAGTCTCCAAACTCGTGCTTGGACGCATTGACCCCCACCAATGCGATGGAATGTATTTCGCTCTCATCAAGTGGAAGGATGCCGTCGTTCTTGAGCAGCACCAGACTCTGGCGTGCTGCCTCGGCCGCCAACTGCTGGTGCTCGGTGCTTCCCACCACGCTGGGCTGGATATAGTTGTAAGGGTTGAGCGACCTGGGGTCAAAGAGTCCCAGCCGCATGCGTGCGCGCAGCACACGATAAGTGGCGGTGTCAATCTCGGCCATGGTCACCCAACCATTGTTGTAGGCATTGATCAGCGGCCCAGCATAGACATTGTCGCCACACTCCAAGTCTAGACCCGCTTTCAGGCTGAGCTGAGCCGAGTGCTCATAGGACGAGGCATAGTGGTGATGCTCATAGTCGTACAACAAAGCGCTGCAGTCGCTCACGACATAGCCGTCAAAGCCCCAATCGCCACGCAGCACATTGGTCAGCAGCCATTTGTTGGCCGAGCAGGGCACTCCATTCAAAGCATTGTAAGCACTCATCACGCTCTGCACATTCGCCTTCTTCACCGCCTGTTCATAGGGGACGAAGTAATACTCTCGCAGGTCGCGCTCGCTCACAGCCGAGCTGATTCCCGAACGGTTCTCCTCGATGTTGTTGGCCACAAAGTGTTTGACGGTGGCGATGCACTTGACATATTGGTCGTTGTCGCCCTGCAAGCCGCGCACAAAGGCGATAGCATTGCTCGCAGTCAGGAACGGGTCTTCGCCGTAGGTCTCGGGAGTGCGCCCCCATCGCGGATCACGTGCCATGTTGACCGTGGGCGAAAAAAACGAGAGCAGGTCGCTCGCACTGTCGTGCTGAAAAAGTCCCCAACCCAGTTGTGTCCATCGTCCTCGCGCCTCGTCGCTGATGGCAGTTGCCACCCTATGCATCAATGCCGGGTTCCACATGCTTGCCAGTCCAATGGCCTGTGGAAACACGGTGAACTTGCCGGGACGACACACGCCATGCAACGCCTCATTGCCGAAGTAGTACTTGCCAATGTTCAGGCGGTCAATGGCGGGGTTGTTGTGGCGCAGCAGCGACACCTTCTCTTCTAGGGTGAGCCGTGCGAGAAGGTCACTCACACGCTCTTGCTCGCTAAGTCTATAGTTCAGATAAGGCTGAGCCAGTGCCGTCATCGCAGCAAGGTAGCACAACAATATCACTGTTTTTCTCATCTATAATCTGTAATCTATAATCTACATTTATCTGGTTGCAAAATTACTACCATTTCCCGACGCCCCATAACATGATGGTCGCAAAAGATAATAAAATGGGGTCTGGCTCCCATTGGGGCCAGACCCTCACTAAAAAAGCGTATGAGCAAAATCTTACTTCACGATATACTTTTGTCCATTGAAGATGTACAGGCCGCTAGCCAAACCCTCAAGGCTGCTGGCATTCTTGCGCACCAGACGGCCATCGATGGTGTAGACATTGTTGTTCACAGCCTTAACTGCGGTGATAGTTGTCACAGCGGTGGGGGTATCCTCCTCCTGGTCATCCAGATAGATGTCCTTGATGTTGGCGCCATCGGGAGCCGTGAAGACAATGTAGAGGTTGTGTACGCCCTCCACCTTGCTCAGGTCGCCCTTGGTGGTGTAGACATTGCCCCATCCAGAAGTTGCTTGCAGGCGAACTTTTGCAATCGGGTCGATGTCGGTGAGTTGGTCACGGACATTTGCCCAGTTGTCAACCTGAATGCGACGGGGTGCGCCTTCAACAGTCGTCGGCTCATCCTCCAGGTCGATATAGAATGCAAAGAATGCCTCATCGCCATATCCTGCCCATGACATACCTGTCGCGTGCGAGACAAGAATCTTGTCAAACTGGCCCTCCTTGAAGTCAACGCCTGTGATCTTGAGCACGGTACCGTCGCCGGTATAACCTACATTGTTCTCTTCCCACTGTCCTTTGTTTAGGATGGTGGTACGGCCGCTATCACGACCAACATAAACTGCGTCCTCGCTTCCATTCATGCTAGCAAGGAACGAGTAGCGGTTGGCATTCTCGCTAGGCTGCTCGTTCTCATGGGTTGCCACGATAGGATCCAGGATGTTGCCCAGCGACCAGAGCATGCCCTTCGAGAAGTGCACATTGGCAATGTTGGCGCTTCCGCCGTGCCACTTCAGGTAGATTGTGTGCTCACCTGTGAGGGGCTCAATGTTGCGTGCAAGATAAAGTTTGGCCTTCACATCAATGCCAGTCCATACATTGGCAATGAGATTGGCCTCATCCTCATAGTTGTCGATGTAAACATCAACACTGTGGTTGGCCTGGTCACCCTGCCAGTGCGAAGCCAACTCGAGCACCACCTGGTCAAACTCGCCATTGCCAAAATCCATCGTACCATAGTTGACGATGACACCCTCAGTAGTCCATCCCCACGAACCATTGTCGATGCGAGTATCCTGGTTGGGCGAATAGACAAGGATTGAACTGTTGATGTCCAAGATGGTTCCGTCATAGCCTTCAACAGCATTAGGTTCCTTCAACATCGAGCCGCTTTCAAAGTCGCTCTCAACAAACTCCTCGGCATAGAAACGCACATCCTGGATGTTGCCTGCGCGGCCAGCGAAAGTCAAGAAAACCTTCTGTTCACCCTGCGGAGCATCGGAGAAGTTCGCACCAATCGAGCGGAAGTTGGTGTAACTGTCGTGGAAGTTAATCAAGTCGATTGTAGCAAAGGTGACTGCACTCTCAAAATCTGCACCAGCCTTAAGAATAGCGGTGCCACCGCCACCCCAACCATTGGCGAAGCGCAGACTCACTGCCTTGTAGGTATCACCTGTACCAAAGTCTACCACAGCCACTTGGATAACCGTTTCTTTGCCCTCATCGCCAGAAGTGTTGCCGATGAACGATCCCAACGGGTTAAACTTGCCATTGTTCAGAATCACTGCGCCATCATCATGACCCATTTGGAAAGTCAAGGGCTGTGCTTGTGCCGTGAGCAGCATTGCAGCTGCTGCAGCAAGAAGAGTAAATCTAATCTTCATGTCAAAATTGTTTTAAGAGTTAATTAAAAAATTCTTGCGAAAAAAATCTGTCGCAAAATTACTTTCACCTAATTAAACAATATAAAACAATCGTTTCAAAAAATAACAAATTCTTTCAGACTAGCATTATGACAGCCCTAACTAGCTGATTTAAAGCTGTTTTAAAAAAAGTGCAAATTTCTTTGGGTCGAGAATTGCTAACGCGTCATGACAAACCTCAGTTCGCGGGCATGGATGAGCGTGTTGTAGTTGATAAATGGCTTGTCGAGAGGGCGACCGTCGACGAGTACCTGACTCACATATCGGTTCTGATCGGAGAGGCCATCAGCACGGATGGTAAGGATGTGGTCACCCAACTGGATGGTCATACGCGGAAACTGTGGCGCACCCAAGGCAAAGGTATTGCTGCCTGGGGTGACGGGATAAAATCCCATGACCGAGAAGAGATACCAGGCCGACATCTGGCCGCAGTCATCGTTGCCGTTGATGCCGTCGGGGGCATTGCGGTAATTGACACGGGTGTGCTGGCGCACCAGTTCTTGGGTCTTGCGGGGTTGTCCACAATAATCATAGAGGTAAATATAGTGATGGCCGGGCTCATTGTCGTGGCGATAGTGTCCTCCGTTGAAGTTCTTATCGAGTTTGCGAGCGAATGCCTCGTTGCCACCCATCATGTCGATCATGCCCGGAATATCTTGCAGCACGCAGAAGAGGTAGGTCCACTTTGAGCCCTCGGTGAGCCCGTGGCGGTCGTGGTCGTCGAGGTCTATCCAGGTGCCGTCGTAGCGGCGCGGCAGCATAAAGCCTTTCTCAGCATTGTATTGGTTGCGGTAGTTCTGCGACCAACGCATGAGAGCCGGCAGGTCGTCGGGTCGCAAGTCGCGTGCCAGCTGCGCCACGCACCAGTCATCGTAGGCATACTCAAGCGTGCGCGACACGGCCTCAGCAGTGCGGTCGTCGGGCACATAGCCGATGGTGTGGTAGTAGCTCGCCCCAGCGCGGCCCTCGTAGGCGGTCCAGCGATCACGGTCGCCATAACGGCGGCGCGTGTCACAGTCAGGCGGCACCATCGCGTCTTTGCGCATGGCCTCGTAGGCCAACTCAAGGTCAAAATCCCTCAACCCCTTCATGTAGGCATCGGCGATGACCGCGTCGGCATGAGTTCCAATCATGATGTTGGTATAGGACGGATTGGGCCACATGGGCATCCAACCGCCCTCGCGGTACATCTGCAGCAAGGCGGTGATCCAGTCGCAGGTGAGCCGAGGCTCTAGCAGGGTCATGAGGGGATGCAACGCCCTGAAGGTGTCCCACAACGAGAAGTCATTATAACTCACCCCATCGTGCACTTGGTCGTCCATTGCGCTGTAGTAGCGTCCTTGCTCAGAAAATTCACGCGGGAACAGATAAGCGTGATACATGGCGGTGTAGAAGATGACTCGGTTCTCATCATCGGTGTCATGGACTTGCAGTTTTTCCAACTTCTGTTCCCACGCCAGACGAGTGCTGGCCTTCAATGCCTTGAAGTCCCAACCGGGTAACTCTGCCTCGAGGTTGGCGCGTGCCTGGTCGATGCTAATGAAGGATGTGCCCACCTGCGCCATCACCACTTCGTTCTGACGGGTATCAAACTCGACATAAGCACCCATGCGGGTACCTTGCAGTTCGGCTTGATCCGGATAGGTGTTGTCGCCGTCCCAGGTGCCAAATCTGCTGAATTTCTTGTTCAAGCGGATGACAAAATACCCCTTGAAGTTGGGCAGCTCGGGGCCTATCTGCGCCGATTGTCGGTCGGGGTTGTAACCCACAATCTCGCCGCGCTCGGCATCCACCTTGACCCAGCCTTTGATTCTCTCTAGCCGCGGCCCGTAGTCGTTGCACCAGTCGCCCAAAGCAGGATTCAGGTTGATGCCCTGGATGATGATGCGCGAATGCTGGCTCTTTCGGTAGGTAAAGCGCAGCAATGCCGCACGGCTAGCCGCAGCCACCTCGGCCTTGAGGGGTTTCTGCTCCTGCGAGGTCATTGACACGCTATAATAATAAGGTGTAGCGATCTCATTCTCATGACTGAACGCCAAACGACGCTGCTCGGGCAGGGTCAGTACTTGCTCGCCCTGCTGCGGCATGAGCGATACATAGCCATAGTCGCCCATCCACACCGTGGGTTGGTGCGACGCCATGATGCCCATGATGTGTTGGTCGTCGTAGACGTAGGCCATGGTGCCCATCTTGTTCTCACGCGTCTGCGGCATGAGTTTGGTCATGGCATGAGGCGGCCCCACGAAGGGTGCCGTACCGCCCTCGCCCTTGAGTGCCGTGCCCACCAGCGGGTTGACATAGTCAACTAGCGACTTTGCTTCAATGCACAGCGCACAATGCACAATGCACAATATCACGATAATTTTTTTCATAATCAATTAGTTTTCAAGCGTCCATGTGCATTGATCGGCAACCATCACATCGTCGCGTTGTGCGGTGGCGGCGATTTGGTTCTCGCCCGGTTGCAGCGTGATGCCACGGGCGATGACGATGCCCAGTTCGCCGCGCTCCAACACCACCTCACGGCCATTGACCTTCAAGGTCACTGTGGGACAGTTGGTATAGAGTTTTATGTCGGTAACCGCCTCGGTGCGTGGCGTGTGACGACGGCTGGTGATATAGACCATCGGTTTGCGCGACCAGTTGGCCTGATAGAAGTAGAAGGCGTCCTTGCGGGTCTGGCGGTCGTAGGTCACCAGCCCCTTGTCGTTGATGCCCATGGTGTCGCCCTCATGCCTGCCTGCACTGGCAAAGTCAAACATGTTCCACACAAACGAGCCCCAGACGTAGGGTCGCTTGACAATCTCTCGATAATTCACCTCGTGGACGGTTGCCTGCCACTCCTCGGGGTGATAGGGGCCGTCGGTCTTGGGCGCCTGCCGGATGTGCTGGTCATGCTGATGGATACTCGCTCCCGCTCCATACTCGCTGATGGCGATTGCGCGGTCGCGCTCGGGGCTGTATTTCCAGTCGATGGCCCACTGCATGGCATCGGGTCCCGACCAGTACCAGCCAGGATAGGTGTTATAGGCGATGATGTCGGGCATTTCGTTTTCAGGCCGCCCGTCGTTGTTGACCGCCGCCACCGTGGGGCGTGTGGGGTCCTCGCTATGAGCCAGGTCGTTAAGCAGTTGAACCAGTTCGTGCGGCCTGTCTGGTCCGCCCAACTCGTTGAACAGGCTCCAGCAGAAGATGCTCTCGTGGTTGTAATTCTGCCTGATGAGTTCGGTGAGTTGCTGCATGGCATTGGCATCGAATGCCGCCGTGCGCGTGCCTCGCCCGATATAGGGTATTTCTGCCCATACCATCATGCCCGCGCGGTCGCACAGGTCATAGAAGTAGCCCGAATGCGGGTAATGCGCCAGCCGGATACAGTTTGCGCCAATTTCCTGAATCATCGCCATGTCCTGATCGTGCTCGCGCTCGGTGATGGCCCATCCCATGCCTTGGCGATCCTGATGGCGATTCACGCCATGCAGGGGATAAGATCTGCCATTAAGGAAGAAACCCTTGTGCGGGTCGACCTTGAAGAACCTCAAGCCCATCTCGGTGGTAAGCTCATCCACTTTTTTGCCGTCACACATCAACTCGGTGACAAAGCGATAACGCTGGGGATTATCAATGCCGTCCCACAACTGCGGTTCGGCGATGTTGACCTGTTGGCTCATTTCCAAGAATCCTCCATGGTTGGCCGACTGGCAGTTGTCGGCAACCGTCACCACTCTACCCGACAGGTCAAAGACAGTGGTGCGGACGCACATTGCGTCATGCTGCCCAGCCCCATCAACCTTCGCCTTGATGTCGAGCCGCGCGTTGCTTTGAGAGACCTCCGTCTGACTGATGTACACGCCCGTTGAGGCATAGTCCAAAGGAGTGAAACAAACCTTGGGCAGCACCAACAAGGTCACAGGACGGTAGATGCCTCCAAAGATGGTGAAGTCGCCCTCGAGCGGCATGATGAGACTGTCGGGGGCATTGGTGACCTCGACGCGCAGTTCGTTGCCACGCGGCTTGAGCAGTTTTGTCAGTTCAAAACAGAATGCGGTGAAGGCTCCTTGATGCCGTCCCAACCGCTTGCCGTTGAGCCACACGGTGGCGTCTTGACTCACCCCCTCAAAGCGGATGAAAGTGCGGTCTTCACGCCCAGCGGGCGGGGCATCAAAGCGGCATCGGTAGGTCGCCGCGCCACGATAGTAGCCCGTCGTGGTGCCGTCCTGCGCGTTCCACGAGTGAGGGATATCGACATGTTGCCATGCCGTGGGATTGTCAGCACGGGCAAAGGTCCACTCGCCCGTCAATCGCACTGCAGTCCTGGCCTGCGCACTAGTCAGCCCCAACACGATAGCGGCCAACAGACAGTATAATCTATAATTCATAATGCTTAATCAACAATGAATAATGAATAATGAATAGTCGCCGGAGGGGACCATCTGAGTAACCGAGGGTGGAGCGAAGCGACACCCCTGGAAATCTGACTACAAAGTTAGTGATGAAATTGGACATAGCGTCATCAATTTGGTGTAAAAAACTATCACAATGGTAGGGCAAGGAATATATCAAACCATGCGATGCGCATTTTTCTACTATATTGCTATTTTTTGAAACGCCTATATTTACAATAAGTAGTACTTTTGCAGTACAAAAACGCTCGACGCAAATTATGACAAGATTTAGACTCATCTGCAGCATGTTTCTGTTCCTGTTTCTGACTACTCAGGCGCAGAACTATCCCTATAAGTACTACTTCCGCAATATCAGCAAACACGAAGGCCTGTCGCAAACCGACATCAAGGCCATCTTGCAAGACAGCCGCGGCTTCATGTGGTTCGGCACCCGCAACCGCCTGAACCGCTACGACGGCCATACAATAAGGGTGTTTGACTGTGTGGACAAGCAAGCGGGCAAGCGCAACAACAACATCTCGTCGCTCTACGAGGACGCGCAACAACGCATCTGGGTGGGCACCGACAAGGGTGTGTTCATCCTTGACCCGCGCACCGACCAGTTCAGCTTTGTCTCAGCCAAGGCGCAAGGCAATGTCCAAATGATTGACTGGGTTGCCGCCATCAACAACGACCCTGACGGCAACATCTGGATTGTCATCCCAAACCAGGGCGTGTTCCGTTATTCCCCCGACCAGAAGCTATATCTGTTCACCATCGGTCAACCGGGTCATGCCGACTCGGGTGGACCGCAATGCCTGTGCATCGACAATGATGGCCGCGTTTGGGTGGGCACTAACGGCAATGGTGTATACCTATACAAGAAGGGGAGCAACCAGTTTGAACAACATCTGGGTGACCGAGAGGGTGGCACGCTGTCGCATGAGAACATCTATGCCATCTGTGACTACGGCGACGAACTGGTGCTGGGTGTCCACGAGGGCAAATTGCGCCGTCTGGACAAGCACCGCAACACCGTCAGCGACTTCAATGCTCCCGAAGTACACTATAGCATCATCCGCGATGTCAAGTACTATGACGACCAGTTGTGGATAGGCACCCAACGGGGCGTGTATGTCATCAATGAGCGTCAAGGCAACATCCAGCACATCGAGCACGACGCAATGTGTTCTTATTCGTTGAGCGACAACCAGATTGGCCGCATCTACCGCGACCGCGAGGGCGGCATCTGGATAGGTACGAACCTGGGCGGTGTCAACTATTTGCCCCAAAAGGGTATGGAGTTTTTGCGATATGTGCCGTTGACCAAGCCTCACACTATCACGAGCAAGCGTGTGCGCGAGATGGTGGAGGACGCACAAGGCAACATCTGGATAGGCACCGAGGATGCCGGCATCAATATCTTTGACCCCAAGCGTGGCACCTTCGACTTGTTGAGCAAGGGCTCAGACGGCGGACTGACCAGTGAAAAAACCCTGTCGTTGATGCGGTTGCGCGACCAGGTTTGGGTGGGTTACTTCAAGGACGCGCTCGACATCGTGTCGCAGTCGAGTCATGGGGTACGCCACTATTCCGGCGAGAGCCTGGGTCTGAACGAGTCGAGTCTCTATGCCATGTGCCAGGACTGCGAGGGCCGCGTGTGGCTTGGCAACGGCTGGGGGGTCTATATGGCCGACAGCGGTTCGATGGCTTTCAAGCGCATCGACGCATTTGGCTACAACTACATCTTCGACTTGATGGAGGACAAGGACCACAACATTTGGGTAGTGACAATGGGCAATGGCGTGTATCGTTATACCCCATCGACCGGTGTCGTGAAGCACTATATGCACCAAGAGGGCAATGCCAAGTCGCTGAGTTCCAACTCGGTGAGCAATATCACCGAGACCAGTCGCGGCGAGTTGTGGTTCGCTACCGACCGTGGCGGCGTATGCCGTTTCAACAAGGGCGACGAGACCTTCACCACCTTCAGCCTAGAGCAAGGTCTGCCCGACGACACGGGCTATAAGATCTTGGAAGACAAGCACGGCCAACTGTGGTTCGGCACCAACAATGGTCTGGTATGCCTTGACCCTTCAACTGGCAAGTGCCAGGTGTTCACTACCAGCCACGGCCTGCCAGGCAACCAGTTCAACTACAAGTCGGCTTTGAGCACGAGCGACGGCATCTTCTACTTCGGCAGCAGCGAGGGGCTCATCTCGTTTGACCCCGACCAGGACAACAAGAACCAATTTGTGCCTCCCGTCTACATCACGCGCTTCTTCATCAACAATACCGAAGCATTTGTTGGCGAGGTGGGTTCGCCGCTTAAAGAGAGCCTTCTGACAACGCGCCACATCACACTGTGCCACGACCAATCGAACATCGCGTTTGAGTACGCCGCATTGAGCTATGTGATGCCGTCAGCCAACCGCTACGCCTATAAGATGGACGGTGTGGACAAGGACTGGGTGTATACCGACAACAATCAAAGCGTGTCGTACGCCAACCTGAGTCCCGGGCACTATGTATTCCATGTCAAGGGCTGCAACAGCGACGGCGTGTGGTGCGAGCAAGAGGCCAGCATCGAACTTATTGTATTACCTCCATGGTGGAAGACCATCTGGGCCTATCTCGCCTACCTGGCGATGGCGCTGGGTGTCGCTTGGTGGATATTCAACCTGTACAAGCGTCGCGAGCAGGCAAAGGCCGAGGAGGCACAGCGCCTGTTTGAAGCCGAGAAAGAGAGAGAGCTGTATCAGAACAAGATAGACTTCTTCACGAGCATAGCCCACGAGATCCGCACCCCATTGACACTCATCAACGGCCCTCTCGAGAATCTGGAGGACATGGATCTCGCCGACCCCGAAATCAAGCGCAACCTTTCCACGATGCGCAGCAACACCAGTGACCTGATGAACCTCATCAACCAGTTGCTTGACTTCCGCAAGATGGACAGCAACAAGATGGACATGCACCCTGTGTCGGTCAACCTGTCGGCCCTGCTACGCGAGTGGACCCACAAGTTTGCCGCCATGCCCATGGCGTCGCAACGCCAGATGCGCATGACATCGCCCGAGGAGGAAGTGATGGTCCACGCCGACCGCAACGCGCTCATCAAGGTGCTGAACAACCTGTTCTCCAATGCGGTGAAGTATAGCGAGCACGACATTACCATCCACCTCACAGCCGATGACCAGCAGGCAAAAGTGGTCATCGAAAACGACGGTACCATCATCCCCGAGGAAGCCCGCGACAAAATCTTTGACCCGTTTTACCAACTGAAGAAGAACGCCAACGCATCCTCGAGTTCGGGAATCGGCTTGTACTTGGCACGTTCCATCACCGAACTGATGCGCGGCACACTGACCTATAGTGAGCACGAGGGCCTGAACCGCTTTGAGTTGCAGCTGCCCGTTCCCGAGCCACATCCTGAGGCACTCGCCGCACCTACTGGCGAGCCGATGCTCACCGATGACGATGACCTGGTGCCCGAGAACTTGCAGTCGGCCGTCATCCTGCTGGTCGAGGACAATGTGCAGATGCAGCAATTTGTTGCCGACAAGCTGCGCTTGACCTATGCCGTTGAGACCGCGAGCAACGGCAAGGAAGCACTGGAAGTGCTCAACGAGAAGAACATCGACCTGGTGCTGAGCGACATCATGATGCCCGAAATGGACGGTCTGGAACTGTGCCGACACATCAAGGAAGACATCGAGCTGAGCCACATCCCTGTCATCCTGGTCACCGCCAAGAACGACCTCGACAGCAAGGTGCAGGGTCTGCAGATGGGTGCGGACGCCTATATCGAGAAGCCTTTCTCCTACAAATACTTGGTGGCACAAATCACCAGTATGTTTGAGAACCGCCGACGCAACATGGACGCTTTCATGCGCAAGCCCTTTGTGCCCACGCAGACGCTGGGCATGAGCAAAGCTGACGAGCAACTGATGGACAAGATTGTTCAAATGATTGAGGAAAACATCGATGACACCAACTTCGGTGTCGAGATGCTTGCCGAACTGGTGTGCATGAGTCGTTCCAGCCTTCACCGCAAGATCAAAGCCATTAGCGACACATCACCCACCGACTTTATCAAGATGGTTCGACTGAAGAAGGCATCCGAACTTATCGCCGAGGGCAGTTACCGTGTGGGCGAGGTTTGCTACATGGTGGGCATCAACTCACCGTCCTACTTCATCAAGTTGTTCCAGAAGCAGTTTGGCATGACACCCAAGGAGTTTGAACGCCAGCAGCGCAAAGCCCGCGAGGAGAACCGCCAAGAAGCTAATAGATAATAGATTACAGATAATAGAATCATCGAGCATTCGAGTAATCGAGCTTTCGAAAAATTATATCAAACCACAATGAGACTTAAACTGTTCATTCACTGTGCGACCTTGCTGTTGGGGCTGGCGATGCCTTGCCAGGCCCTTGCCGATGGTATCATCATGCCAGGTATGGAGTGGCTCGACACGCAGTCACGACCCATCAATGCGCATGGCGGTGGGGTGATGTATCACGACGGTGTGTACTACTGGTATGGCGAGCGCAAGAGCGACTTCACCTATCGCTCGCCCGGTGTGGGATGGGACTGCTACCGCACCGAGGCGGGTGGTGTGTCCTGTTACTCGTCGCGCGACCTGTGCAACTGGACATTTGAGGGCATCGTGCTCGAACCCGACACTGTCGACACCCACAGTGACATTCACCCGACGATGGTTATCGAACGCCCCAAGGTCATTTACAACGATGCGACTGGGAAATTTGTAATGTGGATGCACATCGACAACCACAACTATGGCAAGGCAATGGCAGGAGTGGCAGTGAGCGACTCGCCAACAGGAAAATTTCGCTTCTTAGAAGCCATCCACCCCAACGAACAAATCAGCCGTGACATGACCTTATTTAAAGATGATGATAACAAGGCTTACTTGATTTATTCGTCAGAGGACAACGCCACGCTGCACATCGCGCTCTTGTCGAGCGACTATCTCAAGCCCACACAGGTCTACACCCGCAACTTTCCCAACCAGTTCCGCGAGGCTCCTGCCCTGTTCAAGCGTCATGGCAAGTACTATCTTGTCACTTCGGGCTGTACCGGTTGGGATCCCAACGAGGCCGACTTGGCCATCGCCGACAACATCATGGGACCCTACACCTCGCTGGGCAACCCCTGCCGCGGCGACGATGCCGACAAGACTTTCTACGGCCAAAGCACTTTTGTCATTCCCATCGCTGGCACCGACCAGTATGTCATGATGTTTGACCGTTGGAACAAGCATGACCTGATTTCATCACGCTACATCTGGCTTCCCATCGAGTTTGACCACGACACCCCATCGATTCCTTGGCGCAACATGTGGAGTCCGTCATCAATGCTCAATGCACAATGTACAATTCACAACGATAACCCAACAGCCAAAACAACTTTTTAAAATACTGTTTTTGATGAAACGTAACATTACAACATTACTGTTGCTGTTTTGCATGATGCAATGTGCATTGTGCATCGCAGCCCAGACGGCCAACGATGCCTCGACTATGAAGTTTGTCAAGGTTGCTGCTCCCGTGTCAAACCAAGGTGCCCAGGGCAACCGCCCCTCCGGTGAGTTCTACCACGCCACCTATACGGGTGCCGCCTGGGGAGACTACAACAACGATGGTTTCCTTGACCTCTACTACAGCGACCGCAACACGCTCATCAGCGACAACACGGTGTTCAGCAACCTCTACCGGAACAATCAGAATGGCACCTTCAACCGAGTTCTTCGCCCCGACATCAGTTCAACGGCATTCTCCTGCCCCGTGTGGCTTGATGTGAACAACGACGGCAACCTAGACTTGTTCTTAAGTGGTGTGAACAACTGGGGTTACCGCTGGAACGACACGCTCACTCACCTTGATCAAATTGTGGCACACCTCTATTTGGGCGATGGTGAGGGTGGCTTTACTGAGATACCCGACTGCGGCATTCGCCCCATCTACAATGGTCTCACAGGTGGCAAGGGCCACAACTGGGTGTCGGCTGGCGACATTGATCATGATGGCTACACCGACTTGATTATGACGGGCTTTGACGACCTGTCGCGTCCCGGAACTGACCATCCTGAACTCGCTATTCGTGTGGTGAACCTCTACCGCAACATCCAGGGTGAGCGTTATGAGTTGGTGCCCCTGCCCGTTGAGGGCGATGCACCATTCATTGGCATGAACGACGGTAGCGTCACGCTAGTTGACCTTGATGCCGACGGGTGGCTCGATGTCTTTTCAACAGGCTACGGCTACTCTCACAATTCCGAGGGCTACATCTATTGGAACCGTGGCGATGGCACCTTCACCCGTGGTGACGTGTTGCCCGTGTGGCCCTTAACCAACGCATCTTGCTCGGTGGCCGATCTTGACAACGATGGTTTGCCCGACCTTGTCATGACCGGTATCTATATTGATGCTGAGCGCAAGTGCTTCTACCTGTGCCGCAACAATGGCGACCGCACCTTTAGTGTTGTGAACACCGACGCATTGGAGCCTATCGACGGCGGTCAACTCGCCTTTGGCGACACCAATCAGGACGGCTACACCGATATCTTAGTGGGCGGTCATGGCCAGACCCACGAGCACACCACTTGGCTCTACCTTAACCAGGGCAACTTCACCTTTGACGACTGGGGTGCTCATTACAACGATCCGTTTGGCAAAATCGGCAGTTTCAGCCGCGTAACCCATGGCAGTCACCACCTTATTGACTATGACAACGACGGTTACCTTGATGCTTGGTACAATGGTTGGAGCAATGGAGGCTGCAACAAAGGTTGCCTCACCGAACTTTATCAGAACGTCAGTTCCACGAAGGGTATTCCCACCAACGAGTCGCCCCAACCCCCTACAGGCCTGAATGTGATGATGACAACTGGCTCAGGCTATGTCGAGCTGTCTTGGTCGCCTGGTAGTGATGATTTCACACCCACTGCGGCCTTGCGTTACAATGTATACATCAAGAATCTGGCCACCGACGAGATTTCCATGCTCATTCCCGCCGATCCAGCCACAGGCTTTGTCAAGGTCGAAGCGCTGCACGCCGCAATCAGCCCGACTAGCTATGAAATAACGCTCCCTAATGGTGACTATGAGTGGGGTGTTCAGTGCATCGATGGCGGCAACCGCGGCAGCATATTTGCCACAGGCACATTCAGTATCGCCAACAGCAGCATTGAGCGCATCGATCCCCATGCCCCCCACGTCCAGGCTGGACGGCAATGCCTGCGCTATCACATCGACGGCACCGCCACCCTCTGCGTATACAACACGCTGGGCATGCTCGTGAGCCATCGCGCCGTGGGCGGCACGGGCCACCTCGATGTGCCATCACCGGGCATCTATGTCGTCACTGTGGAACAAGGCGGCAATACATATACGCATAAGCTGGCCTTGTAATGAGTCGAATCCTCACATCATTGTTGCTTGCGTTGTGCACTGTGCATTGTGCATTGTGCATCGAAACTGTCAATCTGGGCGACACGCCATGGAGTTTCACGCGCGTGATCACCGAGGCATCCAGCCTGGGCAGCGGCCTAGATGTGCTCCACGGCACGCATCGAGTCTCCGAGGTCAACGACAACAAACTGGAGACGCAGCACACGGGTACCGACACCCTCATGCTTGACCTGCTCAAGGTGTCACGGGCCAGCAGCATCGAGTTGCTGTTTGCCGGCGACTCTGTGCGCCAGGTGGCTGCAATGATTGAGGTGAGCAATGACCTGCAACACTGGATTGCCTTGAGCCATGCCGACCAGTCCCTTACCTGCCAAGGCAACCGCGTGAATGACATCACCACAGTGAACAACACCGTGGGCTATGCGTCGGTGGTAATCAGTACCTCGGCGAGCGTAAGCACACCAGAGCCATTTCGCTATCTGCGCGTGAGCGTGAAGCGTTGCATGGGCAGTGATGGCCACACTATTGCTCCCAGTTTGAACGAACTGGAAGTACACCCCGTGAGTACACGTCAACCCGATGAATACTACCTTGCCCCATTGCTCGACGACTCTGGGTGGCAAATGGTGGGCATACCGCACTGCTACAACGAGCAGGACACCTATCTCAACACCTCAACGGGCGAACGTTGCTGGCGCGGCGAGGCATGGTACCGCAAGGTGCTGCGTGTGCCCAAGCAATGGAGCGGCCAGCGGTTGCTCATTGAGTTTCAGAGCGTGAACATCGGTGCCACCGTCTATGTCAATGGGCATGCCATCACCGGAAACTCGGCTGTGGCGCAGCCTGGCCCTGTGACCCATGTGGGCAGTTCGTTGCCCTTTGTGGTCGACATCACGCCTTATGTTCAATATGGCACCGACAATCTGCTCGTTGTCAAGGTATCAAACAGCCGCAACACCTTTTTCACCTATCCCAACTTTGCCGAGAACGAAGGCTTTGGGCAGGCCATGGGTGGCATTGTTGCTGGAGTCTATCTGCATCGCGTCTCACCCATTCACATTCCGCTCAACGCCTATGCGACCCACAACCAATGGGGCACTTATAACGGGACTCTGTCGGCAACCGCCCAGCGTGCCGTCGTGCGTCTGGTGACCCAGGTAGTCAACCAGTCGCCTCGAGCCAGCCGTGTCGAGTTGCGCACACGCTTGTGCGATCACCGTGGCAAGACCGTGCTCAAGTTCAAGCAAGCGCAATACATTCCCGCTGGCGGCAGAGCACAGTTTGACCGGACCGACTCGGTGAGTCGCCCCACCCTGTGGTATCCTGTGGGCATGTCGGGCCAGCCTTATCTCTATACCGTCATCAACGAGGTGTGGGCCGATGGCAAAAAGGTGGACGAGCGCCGTGAACCTATGGGACTGCGCACTGTCACCTGGGACGAGAATTATTGCTACATCAACGGCGAGAAGTGCATCCTGCGGGGCTTTGGCAACCGCAATATCTATCCAGGACTAGGCGCCGCCGTCCCGCCATCGATGCAGTGGGCCGACATTCGCCGCATTGCGCAATGTGGCGGCAATGTGCTGCGTGTGGGCCATCAGGCACCATTCAGCGAGGCCTTCACCGCTTGCGACGCGCTGGGTGTGCTGCTCATTGTCAACAGCGGCGACAACGAGTGGTCGCTCAAAAACGAGCCCGCTCTCACCTACAAACGAGAATATGACCGCGAACTGATGGTTGCCTATCGCAATCACCCGTCGGTGATTGTTTGGGAGTCAAACAACGGGCTCGCCTACGATGGCGAGAAATATCTGCCCAGTTACACCCAGCAAGTGTGCGAGCAGTGGGACTACATTGCTCCCCGCCTAGTGATGAATCGCGACGGCTATCCCCCCGAGTGGGACAGCAGCAAGAACATCGTCATCGGCTACACCAACCGCTATGAGAAGCAAGCCGGTCATCCGTCGCTCAACACCGAGGTCTATGGTACCAATTGGAGCGGTCGCCCCAGTTGGTGCATCGCCCGCGACGACTATGCCCACGAGAAAGCCTTCTCACGCTTTTATGTCCAGAACTACCTCGACGACCTGCAGCATCAGGCCTGCGGATGGATTCACTGGATGCTGGGCGAGACCTATGGCGAGGGCTACACCATCTATCTCAACGGCCGTCGCAACCAAAAGAGCCTTGGCTCGTGCGCCATGGACGGAAACCGTTTTGAGAAACTCATCTACCGCATCTATGAGAATGCCTTGTGGGTACCCTATGAACGCCGCCCTGGGGTGACGCTGCAAAGCGTGTGGCTCAACGAGGGTGGTGAGACGGGAACACAGGCAGTATCGGCATGGAGCAACTGCCCGCAGGTCGAGCTGCTGGTCAATGGCATGTCGCAAGGCATTGTCAACCCCCAGCCCGATACGCGCGAATGCACCTGGAGCAATATCCCCTGGGCATCTGGCACCGTCATCGCCATTGGCCGTGACGCCCAGGGCCGCGAGGTGTGCCGCGACCAGATTGTGTCGTCGGGCGAGCCGCATCATCTAGAGGTAAACATCGAGCCGCTGGGCTGCAAGGCCGACGGTACCCCGTTTGTGCTGCGCGCCAACGCCAGTGATGCCCTTGTCGCCACCGTGCGCGTGGTCGACAAGGATGGACATTGGTGCCCGCTGGCCCAGCCGCTGCTGCACTTTGAGGTTGAGGGCGAGGGAGTCTACAAGGGCTCTTACAACTTCTATGTAACCGAGGGGCAGCCACTTTCTTATCATGCTCCTGGCGATTACGAGCTGCGTGCCGAGGGTGGTCTGATGCGCGTGGCTGTGCGCACCACCTTCACGCCTGGCGAAATCACCGTCCGTGTCAGTTCGCCAGGACTTATTTCATCACAAGCAACAACAACCAGTCACCCCATCACACTATGAAGGTTTCAAAGTTCATTTATATTTCGGCGCTCGTCGTGGCGGCCCATGCCGCCACGGTGGGCTCGTTTGCAGCTGTGACGCTGCCTGCATACCTGAGCGACAACATGGTGATGCAGCAACGCTCCACGCTACTCGTCCAGGGCCATTCAACCCGCACGGGCCAAGTCACCGTCACTGCCAGTTGGAATAAGCGTGGCGCTAGCGCGTCTATTGCCCCCGATGGTTCGTTCAGTGTCTCGCTTGCCACGCCCAAGGCCGGTGGTCCACACACCATCACCATCGACGACGGCGACCCGCTGGTGCTGCACAACGTGCTCTCGGGCGAGGTGTGGTTCTGCTCGGGCCAGAGCAACATGGAGATGCCAGTCAAAGGCTGGGGCCAGGTCAAGGACTACGAGCAAGAACTGGCCAATGCCGACCATCCCCAAATCCGCTTGCTTCAGAGCAAGCATGTGACCGCACTCACCCCACAGTCACAACCACAAGTCAATGGCGATGGCTGGGCTGTGTGCCAGGCCAGCACGCTCGAGAATTTCTCGTCGGTGGCCTACTTCTTTGCCCGCCACTTGCAACAGGTACTGAAAGTGCCCATCGGTGTCATCGACAGTTCGTGGGGTGGCACACCCGCCGAGGCCTGGACCAGCGCCCAGACCCTCACACAGGTCATTGAACACCAGCACAATGCCCAAGCCATCCTCGCCGCCAACGGCGACCGCGATGCACTCAACGCCAAGTATGCCCAGGACGTGATTGACTGGCAAGCCAACTATAAGAATGCCGATGCCGGTATGAGCCACGGCCAACCCCTGTGGACCGACGCCGAGCAGACAGGCCCTGACTGGGGCACAATGGCACTGCCCAACGCATGGGAATGGTGCGGACTCAACGACTTTGACGGCATCGTCTGGTTCCAAAAGGTAGTTGACCTGCCCGCCCGCTGGACCGGGAAGGAACTCACCCTGCGTGTGGGCAAGGTCGATGACATCGACGTCACTTGGTTCAACGGCGAGCAGGTGGGCACAACCGATGGCTACTGGATAGAGCGCGAGTACAAAGTACCCGCTAACCTCGTGAAAGAGGGCAAAGCAGTGATTACCGTCCAAGTGAAGGACGGCAGCGGACTGGGCGGCATTTGTGGCGACCCAGGCATGCTGTCGATTGGCATCGACGGCGATGTCATCTCGCTTGCCGGCGACTGGCGTTGGCACAAAGGGGTGTCGCACGAAGACCTGCCCTATCGCGCCATCGCACCCGACCATCAGAACTACCCCGCAAACCTGTACAATGCCATGGTGCATCCGTTCACCCACTTTGCCGTTGCCGGCGTGATCTGGTACCAGGGCGAGGAGAATGCCAGCCGCTGGCGTGGCTACACCCCATTGCTGCAGGCACTTATCCACGACTGGCGCCAAGCTTGGCACAATAGCCAAATGCCCTTCTACCTGGTTCAACTCGCCGGATGGCAAGAGCCCGCCCTAGTACAGCCCAACTCGTCGTGGGCCTATCTGCGTGAGGCGCAAGCCAACGCACTTGCGCTCGAGCATACCGACATGGCACTCGCCATCGACATTGGCGAGGCCTATGACATCCACCCCAAGAACAAGCAGGAAGTGGGCCGCCGCCTCGCGCTGGCCGCACTGTCGGGCACCTATGGCAAGGGTCACTACCAAGTACCTCAATGCACAGGACACCACGTCAAGGACGGCAAAATCGTGCTCACCTTCAACCAGCCCATCCATATCGACGGCACGCAAGCCCAAGGACTTGTCATCGCTGGTCCCGACCTAGAGTTCCACCCCGCTCAGGCCATCGCCCAAGGCAACCAACTTATCGTATGGTCACCGCAAGTGACCATACCCATTGCAGTGCGCTATGCCTGGGCCAACTGTCCTCCCAACAACCTGCGAGGCCTCGACAACCTGCCTGTAGCGCCCTTCAGAACCGACCGATAAGCCTAAAGGGCTCGCGCTAGCCCTAAAACCAGACACCTAATTTTTCCTTTTTTGGTGATAAGAGAAGAAACTTTAACAACCTAGCAATCAATCATTAAGAAAAAGCCTAAAATTAATTACTATTTTTTGAAACGATTGTTTTATATACTAAAATAAGGTAAGTGTACTTTTGCAACCGCATCTAATGAAATAAACCTATTCACTTATAAAAACTTGAGACATGATGAAAAAGATTACGCTTTTTGCAAGTCTGCTTGCACTGTTTGCACCTGCAGCCATGCAGGCCGACAATCTGGTGATTAACACCTGGAATGAAGATTGCGGCGTCGTGATTGAGGAGGAGGGTGTTTTCGACCGCCTGAATCAGAACATTGGCAACTGTGGCCCAAACACGCGTGTTTATCTCGGTGAGGTGGACTTTGGTGCCGACGGCAACAATTTCCAAGCCACCGGCATCCGCTTTGCCAACGGCTGGTATATGGACGGATGGGCAGTGCTCCATGCCGGCTCCAGTTATGAGACCTCCGAACCTTTCACGCAGATGGCTCTGAACGAGACTGGTGGCTACCAGCACTATGTGACCTATGCCGCCAACATGGCTTACAATCAAGAGGTCGACTCGCTGCTGCCGGGTGGCGGCCCCGCCATGGAAGGCATCACCTACACCAAGCCCACTGGCGTTCAGAAGGTTTGGCTCACCTATGTAGGCGGTTCGGGCAATATCCGTGCCGTGATGTTCTACGAGAATGAACTGACTGCCGATGATTTTGTCAACGAGGAAGGCAACTGGGACAGCGGCATCCGCCTGCTCGAGCCCAACGAGATGCCTGGCTACGATCTCATCTCGCTCTTCATCCCCTCGATTGATTCTGAGCCGGCTATCCCCATTGGCGAGGGAACCGACTATCCTGACACCCGCATCGACACCGCAGCCAATGCGCATGGTGCATGGGGCTGGACTCGCGAAGGTTTCATCGCCGACTATGGTACGGTCGACTTTAGCAAGTACCAACAAGTGGTATTCTACCTGACCCACTGGCGTTCCAACATCTATGACTATCTTGAACTCTACATTGACGAGGTGACTCCCGCCAACAAGGTGGTCTCGCTCTGGTCAGGTCTAGACCTGAGTAACAACGGCATGAATCCATTTGCCAAGAACCTTCCTGCCAACATTACTGGCGAGCACAAGGTGCTGGTGATGTGGCGCGGCGGCAGCACCAACCTGCAGGCCCTCGAGTTTGTCGAGCAACAACTGTGGGTTGAGCACCCCGACTGCGGTGTCGTGCTTGAGGATGTCGAGCCCACCGAGCCCAACTTCCATTTCACCTTCGAGGGCTGCCCCGAAGGCTTAGGCGATCCTTGGGGCTATCAGGTGTTGAACAAGGGACAATATGAGAGCGCCGGCAACATTGGCTACACAGGTAACGGCACCGTGATCGACTTCTTTGGTGATGGCACAGGTGTGGACTTTGGCGAAGAAGGCTGGAAGCGCATCATCGTGAACCACAGTAGCGAACCCTCGTGGATTGGCGACATAGACCGCTTGAACTTCTCGTTCTACATCGACCTAGATCCTGACTTTATCTATACTCCCGAAGACTGGGCACAGAACCTTCCCGCCATCCTCGAGGGCCACGAGCCCATCGCCATGGTCCGTCTGCAAGGCACTGGTGCTTGGAGCATCCGCAAGCGCACCGCTGGCGAGTTCCTCGTCAACGTGACCGGCAAGCACGAGTTGTACATGATCTACAACACGCCCAGCGGCGATACAGGCGCAAACGTGTTCGACATCTGGTTTGACATGGGTGCAGAGACTCCCGATCCTGGCATCCTTGGTGATGTGACTGGTGACGGTCAAGTTGATATTGCTGATGTCAACGCCATCATCAACATCATGCTCCAAAAGAATCCGGCCAGCGATTATCCTGGCAACGCTGATGTGACTGGCGACGGCAGTGTTGATATCGCCGATGTCAATGCCGTTATCAACATCATGCTTGGTAAATAATAGAAAGGTTATTATTCATCAAGTTGCGTCCTGCGTGGCGGGGCGCAACTTGTTTTTTCATTTGAGATGAAGTACTTAAGACCATTGTCAACCTTTGCCACTATTGTGTGTGTAGCCCTTCAGTCATTGGCACAGTCGCTAGCAACGCCCACGGTGCTGCACCTCGATGCCACCCACCAGACGATAGTCGACTTTGGCGCATCTGACGCTTGGTTGGCCGACTATGTAGGCCGCTATTTCAGCAACACGATGCGTGAGCGAGCCGCTCAGTTTCTGTTCTCACAAAAGTTTAACCGTGGCGGCAACCCCGAGGGCATCGGGTTGAGCAACTGGCGTGTGAACTTGGGTGGCGGCAGTGCCGAGCAGGGCGATGCCAGCCTCATTGGCAATGTCTATCGCCGCGCCGAGAGCTTCCTCGCCAGCGACGGCACCAGTTATGACTGGAGCAAAGCAAGCGGGCAACAGTACTTCATGAGCAAGGCCAAGGAGTATGGTGTAGAAAACATCTTGCTCTTCAGCAACTCTGCTCCCGTGCAGTATACCAAGAGTGGCACTGCCTGCAACAGCAATGGTCTGTGGTCGGCCAACCTCAAAGATGACTGCTACGACGATTTTGCCGAATACTTGGCTACCGTTGCTGAACACTTCGCCCAACAAGGCTACCATATTTCTTACATCTCGCCCGTCAACGAGCCACAATACGACTGGCGCAACAGCGACCAGGAAGGTTCTCCCTGGCGCAACGAGGACATCGCACACCTGGTGCGTGAGCTGGATGAGTCGCTCACGAGCCACAACCTTGACACACGCATCCTTATCCCGGAGGCTGGAGCCTGGTACTTCTTGACGGGATGGTCTATCCAGTCGATGCTTGCCAGCGACCAGATTGAGGCATTTTTCAACTCCAACAAGAGCACTTACATCGGCGACTTGCCCCATGTGGCACACGCCATTGCCGGACATGACTACTGGACCTTCACGACCAACGATCGCCTTACCAATGACCGCAGCAACGTGTGGCAGAAAGCGCAGCGCTATGGCCTGGATGTTTTCCAGACCGAATGGAGCATGCTTGATGAGGCCCCAGCCGAGTCAACCGGCTTCCCCGCCGGAGGATATGACGAGGCAACCTATATGGACATTGCCCTGTTTATGGCCAAACTTATCTATTGCGACATGGTCTATGGCAACATGTCATCGTGGAGTTTCTGGACCGCATTTGCACAAGAGCAATGGGGACAAAAGAACCGCTTCTATCTGCTGCGAGTCAATGCCAACGGCGACAACGGAAATGAGAGTTATGGCGATCTCAAAAACGGAGGCACCATCCTCGACAACCGCAACCTGTGGGTGCTGGGCAACTACAGCCGATTTATCCGTCCCGGTTATCGGCGCATTGACCTCAGCGGGGCTGACGACATCAACGGCCTGATGGGTTCGGCCTATCTTTCGCCCGACAGCAAGAAGGCTGTCGCCGTCTACGTCAACATGGGACAAAGCGCCCGAACAGTCAGTGTCGACGTCACTGACCAAGACATGCGCATCGACTCACTCAAGAAATACACCACCAACACCAGCCTTGCGCTAAACTGGGACCGCAATATGCCCGCCACGTATGGTGGCGAAGATATCACCATCCCCGCACGCTCGGTCGTGACACTGGTCATGGACCTGGTGCCGCTTACGCTCGTGGGCGACGTCAACGGCGACGGGACAGTCGACGTGAGCGATGTCAATGCCATCATCAACATGATGCTGGGCAAGAACGAGCCTACCCCCGCCGCCGACATCAACGGCGACACCTACATTGATGTCAGCGACGTCAATGCCGTCATCAACATCATGCTGGGGAAAGCGATATAAGGTTTCAGGGGACAGAGCCATTCCCCTTCCCTAAAATAAAAAACTGCGCTTAATATTTGTCTTTGCGCTCGCCTTGCTCCAATTTTACTATTTTTTGGGATAATTGTTGAACCACGCGTGCGTAAGAATATATACTTTTGCAAAGTCGAATTCTGG
>JAEEJI010000209.1 GCA_016281825.1 Muribaculaceae bacterium
CATGTGTGACAAGACGGTCTCGGCGACTAGCCCCCATGCCACGGCATAGCCGTGCGGTATGCTCGCCCTGATTCCTGATCCCTGAAAACTCGCGCTAGCGAGTCCTGACCTCTGAAAGGCCCAGCTCTCGAAGGCATGCCCAACGGTGTGCCCTAGGTTCAGTGCGCGCCGCAAGCCTTGTTCGTGCGGGTCTTGGGTGACGATGCGTCGTTTCACCTCCACCGAATGCTCCAGTTGCGACAGGCTCACTGCTTGCGGGCTGTCCTTGGTGAGCGAGAGGAAGGCTTCTCGACTGTCAAGCATGGCGTGTTTGATCATCTCGGCATAACCTGAGCGCAGTTCCTTGGGTGGCAAGGATTTGAAGAAACAGGTCGAGATGATGACCTCGTCGGCTTCGGCGAAGGCACCCACCTCATTTTTCAGCCCATCGAAGTTGATACCCGTCTTCCCGCCCACGGCGGCATCCACCGCACTGAGCAGGGTGCTGGGGATGTTGATGAAGCGTATGCCTCGCTTAAAAGTTGCGGCAGCAAAGCCACCCAGGTCACAAACCATGCCGCCCCCCACATTTACCAATACACTTTGCCGTGTGGCGCCGTCGTCGCTCAATGCGTGCCACACTTGGGCAAGTGTGTCGAGTGTCTTATGCTCATCGCCCGGTCGAATGATAATCTCGGTGGCTTGTTGCAGCGCCTGATTGTCAATGTGGGGTAGCACTAAATGGTGGGTGTTCTCGTCGGTGAGGACAAACAACCGTGAGCAACAAGTGGATGCCAACGCCCTGTCTAGCGCGGCACCCACCTGGTTGGTGTATGTAATGTGCTGTGGCATTATGCTTGGGTCTGCTTGAAGGCCTCAATCAGTGTGGGCAGGGCTTGTGCCAAGGCATCCATGTTGGGATAGACGATATCGGCACCCGCCTTGTAGAGGTCTTTCTCGGGGATGGGACCTGTGGTCACGCCGATGGTGAAGCAACCAGCGGCATGGCCTGCCTGTACGCCCAATGGCGCGTTCTCAATGACGATGCACTGGCTGGGTTGGACTCCCGCCTTGAGTGCGCCCTTGAGGTAAGGCTCTGGGCTGGGCTTGCCGCGGCGCACGTCATGACCCGTAACGCGGTGTTCGCCAAACATGCCGGGGTACTCGGTGTCGATGCGGTCAAGCAGACTCTGTTGCATCGACCCCGTGACAAGCACGCGCTCGATGTCGGCGGCCTTCAGCGCCTCAAGCGTTGCCATCGTGCCGGGCATGGCGGGTACCTCGCCCAGTTCGGTAAAATAACGCCCTTTCACGCCATAGAGTGCCACGGCCTCGGCATCGGTAATCATCTTGCCGGCACCCTCCTTAAATTTTTTCTTGATGATCTCGCTGCCGGTCATGCCCTCATAGAGGTAGAACTCGTCGCGTGTACACTTGATGCCGTTTTTCTTCATCAGTTTCACCCAGGCGCGGGTGTGGTTCTTCATTGAGTCGAACAATACGCCATCGTTGTCGATGAGCGCTGCCTTGATGTCCAGGCTCTTGTTACCCGTTGATTTCAGGTAACCTGCAATTGCATTTTGTTCAGTCATATCTTAGTAGTTAAGAAGTTCAGTAGTTAAAGGGAGTTAAGTAGATTTTAGACCTGTAAGTCTAAGGTCTAAAGCCTAAAGTCTAAAATCATCGCACCGTCACATGAAAGCACCCTTGTCGGCGCTCGTAGATGGCGTAGCAGCGGCCCTGCTCGCGTTTCTGCTGGATGACCTCGGCGAGGATGTTCTTCAAGTCCTCGAGCGAGACTAGACGGGTGGTGTCGAGGCAGTCAAACTTGGTCCAGCTGATGTCAAAGGTCGTGGCAAATCGGTGACAGGAACTGTCGCTGGCATTGCGGTTGCGGCGACGCAGCTTGCCCACGCTATATTCAGAGCGTAATGCGCTGGTCACCTTGATGCGGTAGTCGCCTCCTCCTCTTTCCCTCACAGTTTCTTGAAAGGTTCGCCCGATATCTTTGAGCAATTGTGCGGCTTTAGGTACTAAATAGGGCATCGACATCCACATGGAGTCGACCACAAACTCGTCGCAGGAATAAATCAGCTGGATAGGGCGTTTCAGGTGGTAGGCACTGCGCAGGTCAGTCACTGGCTCGATGCCGTTGGCCATGGCGGCTGGCAGTTGCAGTTCGTTGGTGTCGTTGAACACCTCGCGCAAGCGACCCAAAGGGGTAACGGTCAACCGCTGCACACCTTCGGCATCGCCAATGTCATTAAGCAGACGGGCGATGGCACGTGGATGCAGCGTCACCAGGGTATCGGGTGATGAAGACACCTCGTCACTCGCCTTGTCGTTACCCGAGCAAGCGCTCACGGTTATTGACAATGCCAATGAGGCGGTTATTGTCCAGAGCAAAGACCGCATCATCGGCCCACGGTCTGGATGTAGAGCAGACGTTGGTTCGAGCCAAGCTTCAAGGCTTCTGACACCTCTTTGTTATCAGGCATGGCACGCACGGTGGTCTTCAGTCCCGCCGAGGCGCAGTAGAGGTAGATGGCATGGGAGGCGGCACCGGCAGTGTAGTTTTGGAATTCGTTCATCCGCTGCTTGTCGGTGTTCACCACCAGGGCGATGTTGATGGGTGCCGTCTTCGCCCAGTCCTGACGTGCTTGGATCTCGCGGAAGTCGCCCGTATTGACCACAGTCAGGGTGTTGTCCTCGGCGCTGTAGCGGCTGATTTCGGTGGCAGTGATGACATATAGTTCCAGCTCTTGGCGGTTCATTGCCGTGGCAATGGTACGTTTGCCATCGTGGGTGATGCCCCAGGCTGCCCAGAGCATGTTGCTCAATTCTTGTTTGGTCACAGTCGACGCAGGGTCGATGTCGCGTTGGCTCTTGCGCTCCTGCATGGCTTGCATCAGCGGCATGCCGCCCGTAGTCTGCGGGGCAGGCAACACCTCGGCATTGAGCGCACAACTTGTAGCAATCATCGCGGCCAGGGCGATGAACTTGGCAATCTTTTTCATGAATGAGTTAGTTTTTTGGATAGGCAAAGTTACGAACTATAATTCAACTTTCCAAATATTTTGCCCCTAAATTTGACAGAAAGAAAAATCCCCGCCCTTTATATGATAGGGAAGGGATTTAATCTTTAGGGATGGGGAACTTATTTCCCAAGCATAATGTTAATGACGGCGTTGATGTCAGCGATGTCAATGCCGCCTTGTCCGTTGACATTGGCGTTGCCGGGATAACTGCTGGCTTGTGCCTTGCCCAGCATGATGTTGATGATGATATTCACGTCACTGATGTCCACCTCGCCATCACCATTGATGTCACCAGTTGTGAGGGTGCTGGTGGGGAATTGCATGGTATAGGAATAGGTGCCTGACGACTGCACTTGTGTACCCGAAGAGAAATAGTAGACCCAAGCGAAGTAATTTTCACCATCTATCACGTTTTCACAATCAAATTGCACCGTCTTGCTGGCGCCGGCAGCGATGGTGACGGGTATCGTCACGTCTTGAACATTGCTGCCCCTGTTCCCATTGACCACACGGTACAAGCGCAAGGTAACATCCTCGTTGTAGGTCGATGCCCCCGTGTTCTTGATAACCGAATTCACGCTGAACTTGTTGCTGTTGATGACATTGTTGGTGGCGTTCAGCACCGTGTTGGTCACTGTCAATGTGGCTGCCGGCATGGCGGTGATGCTCACCGTCTTGGTGATGAGCGGGTTACTGCCGTCCTCGCTGAGCGAAAGCTTCACTGTCTTGGTGCCAGCTGTGGTGGGCGTGAAATGGAACGTCACATTCGCTGAGGCGTTTTTCGCCATATCGGCCATGCCCGAGGTGGTCTTCACGCCATCAACAAACAGATATATCATGTCGCCCTGCGTGTTGCCCTTGTTGGTGATATTTGCGGTCACATCCAACTGCTTTCCCGTGTGCTTGGTGCCGCTGAAAGTCATACTGCTTGCGGTGTAGTTGGGAGTTGCACCGGAACCGAAGACTGTCATTGAGCAACTGTTGTTGTTAATGACAACCTGAATGTAGTTGGCACTAGCACCCTCGCACAGCTTCCATTGGTTCTTGCCCGACTCGCTATAAATAGGGCGTATGTAGTAGGTGCCGCTCGTCATGTTCTTGCCAAAGTTAACAGTCCAGGTATTATGTATGTACCAGTTGGGATCCAGTTCATTGCTGTAAGATTTGGTGTATAAAGTTGACAACATCGTGGAACCCTGGAACAGGCCGAAACCATAGTCAAACGTCTTGGCCACGTTCGAGGCGTTCAGGAAACGTCCATAAATGGAGAAGCTGAAGTCGGCACTTGATGAGCTGCGGGTGAGTGTCGTGCCCGACTGGTAATCCATCCCATAGAAACGTATGATGAGCTGGTCGGTCGAGTTGGCTTGCGGCTTGATGCCGATGACCATGGCTTGGCCGTATATGTAGCCGCACTCACCGTCACTGCCACCGATGCCTTGTGCGTCAGGATTGAGGTCGCTCAGCAAGAAATAGCCGTTGCTCAAACTGTTCCACCCCCAGTTGATGTGGAACAGACCTGAGGCATCACAACCATCGCACACAAAGGCATGACCTCCAGGATTCTTTGTGCCGCGGTACACCACGGGGCGGTTAGCCCTCAACTCGTTGTAGAGCAGGTTCTCCCAGTCGGCGGTCGTGTAACTTTCGCGGTTCACATAGTGAATGCTGGCATCGTAATTGAAATAAGTGGTCAATGCGTATGGGATGTGGTTGGTCAAAGCGCTTGAACTATTCTTGCCGAATACCATCTCTAGACTTTGGTCGCAATACTGCATGAGCTTGGCGACAGCCTGGCCGGACGCGTTGGCGGTATCGCCATATTGATAAGCGTTTTTCATTGAGGACCAAGCAAAGGTGGTGATGCCTAATGCTGGGCGGTAGAATGTTAGGTCATCGCTCTCCGATTCTGATGTATAGGCAGGTATAGTCCGAGTGGTTTTGCTGGGCCACTTGTGGTAGTACATCACCTGCGCCATTGCTGTGGCGACACAGCCAGTCACTGCATGATGGGCAGTGGTCACCCCATTGCTTGTGGTCGTGCGAGTAAACGGGAGGTAGTAATTAAATGGATTTCCCTGTCCCCAGATGCTCTTCAGTAGGGGAGCGACAGGCGTGCGGCTCACTCGTTGTGGGGGTTGTGCCGACGGATTATTGGCCTGCTCGGCATAGTAATCGAGCAACTCCTGCATGGCGGGAGGAACGTCGGTGGCATCAAAGGTGCCGGTGTCGCTATAGCCTAGAATGGCGGGCAGACGGTCGTTGCCAGCAACAATCACAAAACCTGTACTGGCTTCGGCGTTGAATACATAGTAAGCTCCCTGACGAGGGGCATGCTGGCCGCGTTGCAGGTTAACTGATTGCAGCGTTTTGCCGGTCATGAATTGTGAGGCAATGGCTTGCGCCTGGCTTTCGGTGATGGGATTGGCCCACATCAAGGTTGTTGAAACGACGGCAAGTGTCAGAACAGTTGCTCGCAGTAAGATGTTCTTTGTCATTTGAATATAGTTAATTAGTTATTGGTCAGTTTTTCCTAGCATGATATTGATGACTGCGTTGACATCTGCGATGTCAACTTGACCGTCACCCGTCACATCAGCAGGACTCCCCTCTCCCCCCGGAGAGGGGTCGGGGGTGAGGCTCAACATCACATTTATCACCACATTGATATCGGCGATGTCCACCAGGCCGTCGCCGTTGATGTCGCCTGGTAGAAGGGGCGCAACAGGGAAGACGAGCGTGAAGGGCGGGGTGCCACTGCAAAGAATCCGTTCTCCCGCCGAATAGTAGTACAACTGACAGTAGTATTGCTCGCCGTCAATCACGTTGTCGCAATCAAAGCGCACCACTTGGGTCTCATCGGGAGCCAGTTGCAGCGGCATCACCACATCTTGCACGGCGATACCGTTCTCACCGTCTTGGATGCGGAACAGGCGCAGGACGATGTCCTCGTCATAGGCGAGGGTGTCCACGTTGGTGATGGTGGCCTCGATGCTGTAGATGCGGCTTGTGATGATAAGGTTGAGGGTGTCGGTGACGTTGAGGATTTGGCTCTCCATCGTGAGCGTCGCGGCGGGCATACTGTCAATGACCAGTTCCTGCACGAAGAGTGTGTCGGTGCCGTTTTCCAGCTGTGACAGTGTGATGATGTGCGTGCCGGCCGTGTCGGGTGTGAAGTAGAACTTGATGTCACCCGTGCAGTCCTTGTCCACATCGACCATCGTCGTATAGGCCTTGGTGCCATTGTCCAGGAGGTAGATGGGGTCGCCGAGGGTGTTGCCCAGGTTGGTGATGTTGGCGGTGGCGGTCACTTGTTTGCCGGCATGGAGTGTGCCGGTGAAAGTCAGGTCGTTGACCACATACTGGGGTGTGCCTGTCATACCGTGTAGCACATAGATACAAGTGTCCTCAGCTAGGGTCACCTCGATAAAGTTGAGCTGACCTCCTTCGCATACCTTCCAATTATCCTCGTCGAGCTCGCTCCAGATGGGGCGCAGAAAGTAGGTGCTGTCGCTCAATTCAGATCCAAACTCCAGGTCAAACGTGCTGGTGACCTGATAGTTCGGTGGCAAGGGGGTGGTGCGTGACTTGGTGGCTAGCGGCAAGAGCAACTCGTCGCCCAGGTAAATTCCCCAGCCGTAGTCAAAGGTTTCGGCCTCGTTGGAGTTGTTGTGGAAGACGCCGGTGACATTGACCTTGTAGTTGCCGAGGCTATCGATGGGGGTGCTGCTCATGCTGCGTACGGTCATGGAGTGGAAGCGGATGTGGTTCTCGCCCAGTGACCCGTCATCGGGCTGGGCACCGATGACCATGGCTTGTTTGTTGATGTACCCGCCAGTACCTTGTCCAGTGGGGTTGAGGTCGCTCAGTACGAAGTAGCCGTTGCTCTGGCCATTCCAGCCCCAGTTGATGTGATACAGTCCCGAGTTGTCGCAACCGTCCACGATAAACGTGTGTAGTTCGGCGTTGTTCTCGCCACGATAGATGACGGGACGTTTGGCGGTTAGTTCGGTATATAGCAGGTCTTCCCATGCCTGTGTGTTGTAGCTCTCACGCTTTACAAAGCGTGCTGTGGCAGCATAATCGAAGTATTGAATTAGCTTGTTGGGCAGGGTGTTTGTGGCCGCATTTGAACTGTTCGGGAGGAAGTCTGTTTCTAATGCTTGCGCGCAATACTGGCACAGCAGGGCGACAGCCAGCCCATTAGCATTGGCACTGTCTGTGGTGTGGTAGACATCCTGCATCAGGCTCCACGAAAAGGTGGTGTCGGGCAGTGCGGAAAGCACATGGTTATAGTCTTGAATAGTATATCCGGGAATTGCCAGTTCGGTCGCTTCGGGCCATTTGTGGTAGTACATCAATTGTGCCATCGCGGTGGCGGCACTTCCCACTTGGGCTTGCCAGACGATGGTGTCGCCGGTGGCGGTGGTGTCCTGGAATTGTAAGTGATGGTTGAATGGCTCACCTTGCCCCCAGATGCTCGTAGTCATCGGCGCAACACCATCGCGGGCGATGAGTTTTGCAGGTTGGGCGGGGGCATTCGTAATGCTTTCGGCATAATAGTCAAGCAATGACTGCATGGCGGGTGGCACATCGTTGGCATCAAATGTGCCCATGTCGCTATAGCCCAGGATAGCGGGCAGCAGGTCGTTGCCCGAAACAATCACATAACCTTGATGAGCCTCGGCGTTGAACACATAGTATGCGCATTGACGGGGAGCTAGCTGGCCGCGCTGAAGGTTCACTGATTGCAGCGTTTTGCCGGTCATGAATTGTGAAGCGATGGCTTGCGCTTGACTCTGAGTAATGGGACTGGCCTGCATCGCTGAGGCCAAGATGAGTGCGAAAGATGCGGCTACCGTTCGGATCATATTGTGTTGGGACATAGTGGATCTATTGTTATTGGCTGCAAAGATACAATAATTAATTAAGAATTAAGAATTACGAATTAAGAATTATGAATTAAAAAATAAGAATGGGCTTCGCCAACCGGCGAAGCCCATTGTGCATTGTGCATTGTGCATTAATTCTTGCCCAGCATGATATTGATCACGGCATTGACATCTGCGATGTCGACCTGACCGTCGCCACTCACGTCTGCGTCGCCAGGATAATCAGTAGCAGGATTCTTCTGGAGCATGATGTTGATGATGGCGTTGACATCAGCGATGTCGACCTGGCCATCGCCAGTCACGTCACCAGGAACGCCAGGAGCGGTGAAGCCGTTCACAGTCATGG
>JAEEJI010000210.1 GCA_016281825.1 Muribaculaceae bacterium
CTCAGCAAAAAGTGATTCGACTGTAACAAGAGGCCGACGGTCGCCAATATCGTTTGATGGTTAAATATTTGTCCACAATCTGTTCAAGAACCTGATCGATTCATAGTTTCTCCAATATGGGATTCAAGTATTTCATATTGGAGAAATGAGACAAGAGAAGTAAGTTCAATGCTGGGAGTATCAGGATAAAAACAAAAACAAGCGGCTGAAATTCAGTCGCTTGTTCTCGTTTTGTGGAGCATAGCGGACTCGAACCGCCTACCTCTACAATGCGAATGTAGCGCTCTACCAGATGAGCTAATACCCCGATACGGCCGCAAAATTACTGTCTTTTTCTGAACTAACCAAACCACCTAGCCATTTTTTGTAAAAAAACACCCACAAAACAATTCTTATCAAAATTGTCCAAAAATAGAGTAATGGGGGTAATATAAAATAACACGTTTTTCCCAATGACAATTCGGTTAAACTAAAATCTGCAATTCTTGTCTAAAAAAGTGTGACGAAAGTTGCACCATGAAAAAATAATGTTGTAACTTTGCAGATTGATGTAGTGCATCACTGTGTCAATGAAGAGGTGGATAGCCATATTGACTGTCGTGATTGGGCTGGCAATGAGCAATCTAGCGGTCGCCCAAATGCAGTGGCGTGAGACAAAAGATGTCCCAGGCCGAAGCCTTACAGACCCTCGAGTGACCGACGGTATCGAGATTTATGGCAGCAACGGAACCATCACCATCCGCACAACGAGAAGAATACAGGTACGAGTGTTTACCATTTTGGGGCAGAACGTATCGACCGTAACGCTTAACCCAGGAACCTCGGAGCTGCGTATCGGGTCACGCGGAATCTTCATCGTCAAGATTGGCAACCTGACACAAAAAGTGGCACTCTGATTAACCTGATAATTCATGAATTAACCATTAAACATAAAACTGATTGCAAATGGCAAACGAAACAATTGATTGGAGCAACTTATCGTTCTCCTACATGAAAACTGACTACAATGTGCGCTGCACATTCCGTGATGGAAAATGGGGTGAGATAGAGGTCTGCACCGACGAGACCATCACCATGCACATGGCCGCAAGCTGCCTACACTACGGACAAGAAATCTTCGAAGGACTGAAGGCTTTCCGGGGCGTTGATGGCAAGGTGCGCCTGTTCCGCGTCGATGAGAATGCCAAGCGCATGCAGAACAGCGCCAAGGGTATCATGATGGAACCCATTCCTGTCGAGCTTTTTGAGGAGATGTGCAAGAAGGTAATTGAGCTGAATGCGCGCTTTATTCCACCATACGGCACCGGCAGCTCGCTCTATCTACGTCCCTTGGAGATTGGTATCGAGCCTCGCGTGGGTGTGAACCCTGCTACTGAGTATCTGTTCATCATCTTTGCCACACCCGTAGGACCTTACTTCAAAGGTGGTTTCCAGACTACTAATGTCGCAATCTACCGTGAGTTTGACCGCGCGGCACCATTGGGAACAGGACGATTGAAAGTAGGCGGAAACTATGCCTGTGGCATGAGAGCGACCGCCAAGGCTAAGGCCAATGGATACTCGGCTGCGCTCTTCCTGGACCCCAAGGAAAAGAAGTACCTTGACGAGTGCGGACCTGCAAACTTCTTCTGCGTCAAGGACGATACTTACATCACTCCCAAGAGTGGCTCGATCTTGCCGTCAATCACCAACATGAGTCTGCAACAGATTGCCCGAGACTTGGGCATGAAGGTGGACTGCCGTCCCGTGCCTGTCGAGGAACTCGCCGAGGTCGAGGAGGCTGCTGAATGCGGAACTGCTGCAGTGTGCACCCCCATCGGCAAAATCTATGACGATGGCACTGACATCACCTATGTCATCGCCAAGGACGGCCAGCCGGGACCATGGACCACGAAGCTCTACAACCGCTTGCGCGGCATTCAACTGGGCGAGGTCGAGGACACGCACAACTGGTGCACCTTCATCGATGTCTAAGACGTGACATGTACGCACCCTTCTAACACAGGGCTGGTGGATTATTCTACCGGCCCTGATTTCATGCATGAGGATTAGGTTAATGACAAAAAAGTTTAAAATTTGCGACAAATGAGAAAAAACGCTTTCTTTTGTAGTACTCTCTATCAAAAAAAACACTAATTTTGTCAGTTCATAGGTTTTAGAAAGTAACAATGATTCAACCCATCATAGAACAACGGGTCATCGAACGATTGCAGAGGCTCATCAATGGCGTAAAGAGCATTGCAATCACTTGCCACCTCTCGCCCGACGGAGATGCCATCGGGTCATCGTTGGCGTTATGCCATGTGTTGAGAAGGCTGGGCAAGGATGCCGACGTGGTCACACCCGACATGATTCCACGCACCCTCCTATTCCTGCCCGAAGTGAAAAGCATTGTCACTTTTACACAGAACGAGCCAAGAGCCCGTAAGGTCATCGAGACCGCACAACTCATCTTCTGTCTTGATTTCAACACACTGCAGCGTATAGACAAGCTGGCGCCTCTGGTAATGGGCAATCCATGCCCCAAAGTGCTTGTCGATCATCACACCGACCCCGATCAGGACTTTGACCTCATGATATCATTCCCTGAAGCTTCATCAACCTGCGAGTTGGTTTTCCGCGTACTCATGCAGTTGCAGCTGTTGAGACTCGTCGACCGATGGGCGGCGCAGTGCCTCCTCACAGGCATGATAACCGACACGGGCAATTTCTCATATAACTGCGAAAACCCGGAGTTGTACGAAATACAGGCAGCACTCATGCGACGAAAAGTGGGACGCCAATGGCTATACAACATGTCGATGAATACCTTTAGTGCCGACTGCCTACGGCTGCAGGGATATGCTCTGGACCAGAAGATGAAAATCTATGAACGGCAGCACATGGCGTTGATTACCCTCGATGCTGAAGAGCTGAAACGCTACAACTACAAACGTGGCGATACCGAGGGAATCGTCAACAAACCTTTGGCAATACCGGGAGTGGAGTGGAGCGTGTTCCTCCGCGAAGATGCCGAATGTATCAAGGTGTCATGCCGAAGCCTAGGGGACTTTGCGGTCAATGACATCTGCACAAAATACTTTAACGGAGGAGGGCATCTCAACGCCGCCGGAGGAGACTTCTATGGGACGATGGAACAGGCGGTGCAGCTCTTTGAACAGATCATGGAGGTGCTTTATCCCGAGAATGACATCCAAACAGATAACTTACCAAAAAACGAAATATGAAAATGAAGAAATTTGGCTTTTGGGCTATCGCGTTGGCAGTGATTCTCACTGCATGCAAGGACAGCGAGAGCTATAGTGACCGCCTGAATGTTGAACGAAACGCAACCAATGCCTACCTGAAGACGCAGCGAGTGGTTAATGAGGTACCATCAGACACCGTTTTCGAGGTCGGTAAGGACGCACCGTTCTACCGCCTAGACCCGGATGGAAATGTGTATATGCAGGTCATCAATCCTGGCGACCGGAAGAATGACCGCGCTAAGGCATCACAAACCATCTATTTCCGCTTTACGCGCTTCAACCTTGAAGAATGGTACTCAACCAAGGTAATGGCAGAGTCGGGAGGTAACGAGCAGGACATGAGCCAGTCGGCTACCTACTTCCAGTACCAGGACTTCAGTCTTGCGATATCTTCTCAGTGGGGATATGGCCTGCAGATGCCTCTCAACTACTTGGGGGCTGAGTGCGAAGTGAATCTGATTATCAAGTCGCAGTATGGTTTGACTAGCGAAATAAGCTATGTCCAGCCCTACCTATATCACGTGCGATATTTCCACAGCCAAATCTAATTCTTAATTCTTAATTCTTAATTAGCTAAATGTCACTCATCAAGTCAATATCGGGAATTCGCGGCACCATCGGGGGCCGTGCGGGCGACGGGCTGTCGCCACTTGACATCGTCAAGTTCACCTCAGCTTATGCAACATTCATCCGTCGTAACACTACCAAGCAGAACAATGTCATCGTTGTAGGACGCGATGCGCGACTTTCAGGGCGCATGGTACTCAATGTGGTGGTGGGCACACTGACGGGTATGGGATTCGATGTGGTCAATATAGGTCTGGCCACAACCCCCACAACTGAACTTGCCGTGGTAGGCGAGGATGCTTGTGGCGGTATCATCATCACCGCCTCGCACAACCCCAAGCAGTGGAATGCGCTCAAGTTGCTTAATGAGCAAGGCGAATTCCTTGATGACGCACAGGGCAAAGAGGTTCTGCGCATAGCCGAGGCCGAGGACTTCGATTATGCCGATGTCGACCACTTGGGACGCGAGCAGAAGAACTATACCTATCTGCGCCGCCACATTGAGCAAGTGTTGGCTTTGCCGCTGGTCGATGTGGAGGCCATCCGAAAGGCTGGCTTTACAGTGGCCGTCGATGCAGTCAACTCTGTGGGCGGTGTCGCCATTCCTAAGCTGCTCGAGGCGCTGGGCGTGAAGCAGATTGAGAAACTCTACTGCGACCCCACGGGCAACTTTGGTCACACACCTGAACCCATCCCCGAGAACCTCACCGGCATCAGCGAGTTCATGAGTCAGGGTAGGGCAGACGTGGGATTTGTCGTTGACCCCGATGTAGACCGTCTGGCCATCGTCATGGAGAACGGAGAGTTCTTTGTCGAAGAGTACACATTGGTCGCAGTAGCCGATTATGTGCTTGCCAACACCCCTGGACCGACGGTGAGCAACCTCTCTTCGTCGCGCGCCTTGCGTGACGTGACCGAGCGACATGGATGCACCTACACAGCGGCAGCTGTCGGTGAGGTAAATGTCACGACCGAGATGCGTCGAACTGGAGCCGTTATTGGTGGCGAGGGAAATGGCGGGGTTATCTATCCAGCCCTGCACTACGGCCGCGATGCGCTCGTGGGTGTGGCACTTTTCCTCACCTTGCTGGCCAAGAGTGGCAAGACGGTAAGCCAACTCAAGGCAACTTATCCGCCCTATAGCATCGCTAAAACCAAACTCGAACTGCGCCCCGAGATGGATGTGGATGCCATTCTCAAGGCCGTTGAGAAACACTATGCCGGTGAGCGGCTGACTACTATCGACGGTGTGAAGATTGATTTTGATGACTCGTGGGTGCACCTGCGCAAGAGCAACACCGAGCCCATCATCCGCATCTATAGCGAGGCACACACCATGGAAAAGGCGACCGAGTTGGGCGAGAATGTCAAGAAGATTGTGTTAAGTCTCTGTTAATCAATTTAATCCATTAGATATGAAACGATTCATCTTGATTGCATCGGCAGTGTTGCTGATATCGGTCTGCGCCCATGCCGACTGGCAGGACCAAGTTGACCAGCTCATCGCCCAAGGAGAGTTCAAGAAAGCCGAGAAGGTGATGGACAAGTTGCCCAAAAAGACGCGCCAGGCCGAGGCCGTGCGCATCGACTCGCTCAAAACCATCATGCAGCGCATACGCAAGGACTTCAATATTACTCCCGAGCAGGGAGAGCAGATGATTCGCGAGCGCATGCCTGAGGCTACCGATGCGCAAATTGCCAACTGGAAGCAGAAAAAGGCGTTGGAAGTCATGAACATTGACGGCCAGGAATGGTGGTTCCGCAAGAGTGTGCGCAACCTGTGGCTGCTGGGAGAAGAGTTTGCCGAGCAGAACGCCCAGGACCGAGACGAGACCTATAAGACCCGTCGCAAGTATTACCTCGATGCCATGCACACGCCTGCCGACCGTAATGGCGTGCGCGACTGGCGCCGAGTCAACATCACCTTCAGCCTGGATGTCAAGGCCGATGTGGTGCCCGCAGGAGAGACCTTGCGCGTGTGGATGCCGATGCCCTATGAGAACATGAGGCAGCGCAACATCCAGTACCGCGGCGGCAACCACGAGGCGACCTTCAGCGAGGGTAGCAAGCACCACACAGTCTATATGGAAGCACAAGCCGAGGCAGGCAAGCCCACGCACTTTGAATACTCGTTCAGTTACGAGGTGGGCGAGCGACATATCGCACAGCAAGATCTCTTGGCGATGGTCGAGCCATACGATGTGCATAGCGAGGTCTATCAGCGATACACTGGCGACGAGCCGCGCCATGTCATCATTACTGACAAGATGCGTGACTTGGCACGTCAGATTGTGGGCGATGAGGAGAATCCTGTGCTGCAGGCAGCCAAGGTCTTTGAGTGGATTTCTCATTTCCCCTGGGCGGGAGCACGCGAATACAGCACATTCGCCAACATCCCCGAATATGTGCTCGAAAGTGGACACGGTGACTGTGGACAGGTAGCACTGCTATACATCACGCTGGTGCGCTCGTTGGGCATACCCGCACGATGGGAGAGTGGATGGATGCTCCACCCCCACGAGGTGAACTGGCACGACTGGGCCGAGACCTACTTTGAAGGCGTGGGATGGGTGCCCACTGACCCCTCGTTCGGACGCAGTTCGGTCGGAACACCCATGAACAGTTATTATGCCACGGGCATTGATGTCTATCGCATGGCATCGAACGAGGCTGTGGGCGATGTCCTCAGTCCACCCAAGAAGTTCATCCGCAGCGAGACGGTCGACTTCCAACCCGGAGAAGTCGAGTGGCGAGGAGGTAATCTCTACTACGATGCATGGAGCTCCCACCTTGAGGTTGACGGCATTACCCCGCTGGGGCGCGTTATAGGAGCCACCATCCATTAAGAAACAAGAAGCAAGAGCGGTGCCATCGGTGTAGTCCGAGGCTCGCTTCGGAAAAACAACTAATAAACGATGAAAAGAATCCTAACCTTAGCCACTATCGCCATTCTGGCATTGGCTGCCACGGCGCAGTCCATGTTGTCGCCGCAAGACTTGCTCGACATGCTCAAGGCACGTCATGCGCCAGACAAGCGCACTGCCATCTGGGATGTCAAGGCAACAACCAGCAAAAAAGGCCTCACCAACCTCACAGGAAAGGTTGGTACCCAACAGATGAAGGATGCTATTGACACGGCCTTCAAGGGATATAAAGTCAAGAATAACCTGTCAGTTGTCGAGAACTCGCTACCCGAGGGCAAGCGCTGGGCACTGGTCAAACTCTCGATTGCCACCTTACGCACCGAGGGGAAACACTCGGCCGAAATTGCTACACAAGCCCTTATGGGCATGCCCGTCAAGGTGCTGGAGAAGGACGATGATTGGTATCGCGTACAGACACCTGACGATTATATCTCTTATGTCCCCGAGAGTTCCCTGTGCTACAAGACCGACCAGCAGATGAACTCTTGGCGTAAGGCACGGCGCATGGTGGTCACCGTCTATGATAGCCGCTTGGTAACCGAACCTGGTGGTGACGAGACGGTTACCGACTTGGTGCTGAGCAATATCTTGGAGTATCGTGGAGAGCAAGGAGAATGGGTACGTTTGGCTACGCCCGATGGACGCGAAGGATATATCCAGAAGAATCAGGTCGCAGACCTTACCCAATGGTCAAAGCAGAACTTTGATGCTGAACTCATCGAGAAGACCGCACGTCGCATGATGGGCTCGAGCTACCTCTGGGGAGGCACATCAACTAAGGTCACCGATTGCTCGGGACTTGTCAAGGTCAGCTACCTCGCCAATGGTATCATTCTGCAGCGTGATGCCTCGCAACAGGCACTTACAGGAAAGAAACTCTATGACTACCACGAGGCACAGCTGGGCGACCTGTTGTTCTTTGGCAACAGCAAAACCAAACGAGTGACCCATGTGGGCATCTATCTGCGCGATGGCAAGTACATTCATTGCTCTGGGCAAGTCAAGATCAACAGCCTTGACCCCAATGCCCCTGATTACCTCTACTCGACGCTATCCATCAGTCGTATCGACGGTATGATTGGCACCCAGGGCATCACCTATCTGCGTAACCACCCGTGGTACTTTTGATAGATGATAGATTAGATAATAGTTGACAGATGAAGGATGTAGGGACGCGGCTCCAGCCACGTCCGCAACAGGCAAAGGTAACGGCCTCATAATAATTCTCAATTCTTAATTCTTAATTCTTAATTATATAGTATGGATCGCAGAAAATTCTTAGCAAGTGCAGGTCTGGGCCTGGTGGCCGCTGCAACGCCAATCTCAATCGATGCCGTCACTAAGAAGGCACGTAAAGCACGCACAGTTGCCAAGACAACCGGCGGAAGTAAAAAACTCAAGTTGACGTTCTTCCCTTATGAACTGAAGTTGCGTCATGCATTCAACCTGGCACGATACAGCCGAACAACCACCCCCGATATCCAGGTAAAACTGGAGTACGACGGTTATGTGGGCTACGGCGAGGCATCAATGCCGCCTTATCTGGGCGAAAGCGTTGAGAGTGTGACCACTTTCCTCAACAGCCTTGATCTCGAGCAATTTACCGACCCATTCCGCATCGAGGACATCCTCACTTACGTCGACCAAAAAGCTCCCAACAACCGAGCTGCAAAAGCGAGTGTCGACATCGCGCTGCACGACCTGCTGGGCAAAATCATGGGACAACCTTGGTATAAAATATGGGGACTAAATCCCGCGAATGCTCCCGTCACTAGCTTCACCATAGGCATCGACACCGAGGAAGTGGTGCGGCAGAAGGTCGAGGAAGCAAGACCCTACAAACTGATTAAGGTCAAGATGGGACTCGACCGTGACCAAGAGACTGTCGAGATTATCCGTGAGATGATGCCCGACATACCCATCTGTGTCGACTGTAACCAGGGATGGAAGGATAAGGAACACGCCCTAGAGATGTGCCACTGGCTCAAAGAACGCAACTGCCTATTTGTTGAGCAACCTTTCGATAAGGAGTGGATCGATGAGACTGCTTGGCTGCGCGAGCGAAGCCCGCTGCCATTGATTGCCGACGAGGCATTCCAGCGACTACCGGATATCGTCCGCTTCAAGGGCGTTTATGACGGTATAAACATCAAGCTCATGAAGAGTACCGGTCTGCACGAAGCATACAAGATGGTGACCCTGGCGCGCGCACTTGACATGAAGGTGATGATTGGTTGTATGACCGAGACGTCGTGCGCCGTCACAGCTGCGGCAAACCTTTCACCCCTGGTCGACTTTGCCGACCTTGATGGCAACTTGCTCATTGCCAACGACCGCTTCAACGGCATGACTGTCGAGAATGGCAAAATCACCCTCCACGACATCCCCGGATTAGGCATCACCCCCATACCCGGTAAGTAACCCTATATATCCTCTGCCTCTATGCGCCGAACTAAACATTGTTATGATATGAAGAAAATTTATTTGCTCTTTTTGATGATGCTCACTGTATGTGTCGTGCAGGCGACTGTCGCTGACACTACATTGGTGCAATTTGGCCGAAATCATTTTGAGGGTTGGACTTATCATCGCCAAGGAGTGGTACTTGACAATAATCTGATTTCGCAGAACAGAGTAACGCTCTTCACTGCAAATAATGGCGACCAGTACACACTTGAGTCGCCCAGATTCTCGTGTTTAGGGATTGACTCGCTCAAAGTTGAGATAAGCTATAAACTGGACATGGGTTTCAATCCCACAAAGGTTGCTCCGCGAATTGAAGTGTTGGACAGTGATGGAAATGTGCTGGAGACGGTTGACGTTGCGGTGCTACCCAATGTGATTGAGCAAAATTTGGAGACAATGGTGCCTGTGGATGGATTGACCGATGTCGCGTTGCTCTTTTCAGCACCAAAGGCCAAAGAGAGTGAGGAAAATTTCCCAGCCGTCAAGTCTGTCAAGGTTTGGGCGGTCACAACGGGTGTTACGGTTCTTGTGCCAGGTGATGTGACGGGTGATGGTTGTGTTGACGTGAGTGATGTCAATGCAGTAATCAACGTGATGCTTGGTAAGGAGAACAACCAGCAGATAATCGCATTGGCCGACGTTACAGGTGATGGGGATGTTGATGTGAGCGATGTGAATGCTATTATCAACATCATGCTAGGCAAGGCTTAATCGGCTCTCCGTTCCGTGGGGAGTAGCTTTCCAGTAGTAGAGGAATAATATGATTATAAATCAAATATTTTTTTTAAAAAATGAAAAGAATTGTGATGATTTTCGCCATTATGATGGCGTTTGTAGCTGCTCAAGTCCAGGCACAAGTGACCGTGAAGGGCAGCAAATTCAGTGATAACTGGTCATTGACCCTCAAGGGAGGTGCAGTATCTCCGTACCAGGGTTATGCTTTTTGGCCCAGTGCTCGTGGCATTTGGGGTGTCGAGCTGCGCAAGCAGGTCACCAGCGTTCTCGGCTTGGGTGTCGAGGGCGAGTGGACTGTGAACACCTCAAGTTGGAACGAAGCATACTCGGTGTGGGCTCCTCACAGCAAGAACATCTTTGACCATCAGTTGGTTGGTGCCTTCGGTACCATCAACTTTGCTAACTGGTTCATGGGTTACAAGGGCGCTCCCCGCACTATCGATGTTGAGGGTGTCCTTGGTGCCGGATGGTGGCACGCCTACAAGACCACTGAAGGTGACATTCATTACCCCGACGAGAACTCATGGTATACCAAGGCTGGGGTGAACATTAATTTCAACCTGGGCGAGAGCAAGGCTTGGACCCTCGCACTGAAGCCCGCCGTGGTGTGGTACATGGGTGCTGGCGCTTCGCAGACCACTACCGCCTTCAACGCAAATCGCGCGATGGTTGAGATGGAAGCCGGTCTGACCTACCACTTTGGCAACAGCAATGGTGAGCACTACATGACGCTCTGCGACAAGCAGTACACTCAGGCCGACATCGACGCCTTAAACGCTGAGATCAATGCTTTGCGTGCACGCAAGCCCGAAACTAAGGTAGTCGAGAAGGTGGTCGAGAAGGTCGTTGAGAAGCCTGTCAATGTCGAGAAGGTGATTGACAACAGCACCAAGTCGCTCGAGACCAATGTGTTCTTTGCACAGGGTAAGAGCGTGGTTACTGCTGCCCAGATGCCCAATGTAGAGCGCGTAGCTACCTTCCTGAAGAACAACCCGAAGTCGACAGTCGTTATCCGCGGTTATGCTTCGCCCGAAGGCAGTGCGGAGATTAACGAGCGCCTCGCCAATGCACGTGCAGCTGCTGTCAAGGACCTGCTGACCAACAAGTACAAGATTGCTGCCAAGCGCATCGACGCTAAGGGACTTGGCGTGGGTGACATGTTCAGCGAGCCTGACTGGAACCGCGTATCGGTTTGCACAATC
>JAEEJI010000211.1 GCA_016281825.1 Muribaculaceae bacterium
ATCCCTGTCAAGGATGCGCTCTAAACCAGCTGAGCTAAGCACCCCTTTCCTAGAAAGGCGGTGCAAAGGTAGAACAAGTTTTTGGAACAGCAAGCATTTGCGGTTGTTTTTTTACAACCATTAACACTTGAATGGGATTCTATACTCCCTTATTGGCGATTGAGAACGACGTGGAAAGGTAATGCTCCATACTTGATATCGTAGGACAATGTGCCTGACTGGGCATCGAAATGCCCGCCTGAAAATTCATTCAACGAGTCGTTCCATCCTGGGCAATAACTAGACATCAAAGAGACATTTCCGTCATTGTCAACAGTCAGATAACCAGTCATAACATAATTGCCATACTGATTGTAGCCCATGATTTGACCAAAATAGCCACCAAACAAGTCGTTACAATAAAACACGCCATCGACAATCTTTTCTAACGTGATACCCGTACACTGGGAAGTATGTCCATAGGATTCAGCACGACTGGCGAAAGTGGCGTTGTTAAATATAGACAACTCCATATCGGTATTGTATGAACCACTCATGTCAACCGTCACGTTCGGAATGCTGAATGACTCATACTTACCCAACATAATGTTAATGACCTGGTTCACGTCGCTGATGTCGGCCGTTCCATCACGGTTCACATCAGCTCGAGCCATTACCTGTGGGTCACTGGTCTTGCCCAACATCGCGTTGATAATCTGATTAATATCGCTAATGTCAACAGATTCCTGTCCATCCACATTCTCCAGCACGTCGATGTTGGCAAAGTTCTTCCACGGCTCAAACACCTGGTACTGCGACAAGGCGGCTGCGGGCACCACCAGACGGCAGGAGTTCATGTTGACTCCTGTAGTGGTATAACGGAATATCCGTTTATTGAGCGAGGCGGCAACAGGCAAGATGTCGTCAATCAAGGAAGTGAACGTCTGCAATCCCCTGCAATCGAATGACCCAGGATCAAGTTGCCGCACCGAGGCGGGGATGGTCACTGCCTCCAGGCCATCACATTCACCGAATGCGCCATAACCGATGGTTTGCACTCCATCGGGGATGACCACGTGCCCTGTCAGTCCGGTACATTGATAAAATGCCCAATGGTCAATCAGCCAAATGGTCTTGGGCAGCACCAGCTCGCCAGTCAAGCCAGCACAACCTTGGAAGGCCTCCAGTCCGATGGCTGTCACTGTGTAGGTCACACCATCATGCGTCACCTTCTCAGGAAGGACAAGCGTGCCGGTAAGGTTGGCGTAAGACGTGTAATTGGTCTCGGGGAGATTCGGGTTCTGCTCTTTGGACACAGACACCGTGGTTGAATCGTAATCGTTGATTTTGTAAGCGATGCCGTCAACCTTGAAATCAAAAAAGTCTTCAGCCATTACCGACTGTGCCAACATCATGACCAACAATGTAACTAATAGATAAATCTTTTTCATTGTTTTCAATAGTTCTATGATTTGGCTACAAAGTTCAGAATAAATAATGAGATAAGCAAAAAAACGCAACGAAAAAAGAGTCAATTGACGCTTCGTAAGGATATAGAGCATTTTTTGGATTCTATTTGCGGAAAAAATTGTAATTTTGCCGCGTTTTTTGAAACCTATAGAGATGACAGAACTGACAGCATTGACGGCTGTGTCGCCGATTGACGGACGTTATCACAGCAAGACCGAACAATTGTCGCAATATTTCTCAGAAGCAGCCCTTATTCGCTACCGCGTGAAAGTGGAGGTGGAGTATTTCATCGCTTTGTGCGAGTTACCGCTGCCCGCGCTGGCCGATGTTCCAACCAGCACAGCCGAGCGCCTACGCGACATTTACCGCAACTTCACCCTTGCTGACGCCCAACGCGTGAAAGACATCGAGGGCATCACCAACCACGACGTGAAGGCTGTGGAGTACCTGCTAAAAGAGAAGTTTGACGAAATGGGTCTGAGCGCTTACAAGGAATTCATCCACTTTGGCCTCACATCTCAAGACATCAATAACACATCAGTGCCAATGAGCATCCGTGATGCACTGCATGAGTCTTTGGTGCCACAACTGCAGCAGGTCATCGACTGGCTTAACGAGCATGCCGAGCGTTGGCATGATGTGGCGATGCTCGCCAAGACACACGGTCAGCCCGCATCGCCCACCCGACTGGGCAAGGAGATGCGTGTTGTGTCCTACCGCCTTGAAGAACAGCTCAAGCAACTGCAGGCAGTGCCCATCAGTGGCAAGTTTGGCGGGGCAACGGGTAACTTCAACGCCCATCTGGCTGCCTATCCCGAGCGCGACTGGCGCGAGTTTGCCAACGACTTCCTGCACACCCACCTGGGCATCGTGCGTGAGCAGTGGACCACGCAAATCAGCAACTATGACAATCTGTCAGCGTTGTTCGACGCACTGAAACGCCTGTGCACCATCCTTATCGATCTGAACCGCGACATCTGGATGTATATCTCGATGAACTACTTCAAGCAGAAGATTAAGGCAGGCGAGGTCGGAAGCAGCGCGATGCCGCACAAGGTCAACCCCATCGACTTTGAGAACAGCGAGGGCAATCTGGGCATCGCCATCGCCATCCTTGAGCACCTATCCCGCAAGTTGCCCGTGTCGCGTCTGCAACGCGACCTGACCGACTCGACCGTGCTGCGCAATGTAGGTGTGCCTTTCGGCCATCTTGCCATCGCCTTGGCCAGCACACTCAAGGGTCTGAACAAACTCATCCTCAATGAGGATGCCATCCATGCCGACCTCAATAGCCAGTGGAACGTGGTTGC
>JAEEJI010000018.1 GCA_016281825.1 Muribaculaceae bacterium
ACTTGAGCGGCTGGAGTTCCGCGGGGTGGGGCAGACCATTGGTCTGTTGGCATTGGGCATCGGCTCAATGGTGGCGATGACCTGGGTGCTGGGTGTTAAACCCCATGATCCGGGGTTGTACAGCTTGTTGCGTGTGGTGTGCGGACTGCTGGTCATTCCTGCCTATCTCTGTGTGGGCAAATGGATAGCAAACCGTTGTGGACGGCGGGCATTCATCGAGTCGGTCGTGTTGGGCGGCACCATCTATCTCGGATTGCAGAACTACGCCATCGGCATCATCCGTATCGCTTTGGAACGCATTGCGGGTGCCGGTTGGCTAACCGACCATGTGTGGATGCGGCTGGTCATTGCTCTCGTCGTCATGGCGGCACTCTATCCCATCTCGGCTTGGATCCAGCGTCATGCCCCCTGGGTCATTGGCCGCAGCCGAAGCAAGTAAGCAAATTACACATTCTCATTAAATACATTAGATGGATTTAGTTATGAAATATCTAAAAATGTCATTTTTGGCGTGTTCCGTCTTGTGCCCATTACTGTCGTTGGCTGAGACGACATACTTGCCCGTCTTGTCAAATGGCAAGACATGGGAGGTTGCCACATTCAATCGATATGGCTGGTTTAATGAAATTTCAGACATGACAGGACACTACAATGTCCTGGTTGCCGGGGACACTATCGTGAATGGTCTCGACTGCAAGAAGATTGAAATAGTCCAAACGGATGGTCAATGTAAAACGATGACCGTCATGGCCCGCGAAGAGAATGGTAAAGTATGGAAAGTGAAAGAAGATGGCTCACAATTCCTGTTGTTTGATGTCGGGCTGAAAAGACTAGACCCGGTAGAAGCGGGATTTGTCGTGGACGATGATGTTATTTGTGTGAATGGGGTTAGTAGAAAAAGACTGAAGATTGACTCTGGAGTTGATTTTGCGGATGGAGAGTATTACTATTATGTTGTTGAGGGTGTTGGGGTTAGCAAAGATGAGTGGATATCGGATGGTGGTCTTGAGATTGCCGGTGAGGGAGAGTACTGCCGAATGCTGTCTTGCAGCGAGAATGGAGAGGTAATTTTCACAGTCAGCGATTTCAAAATGGGTTATGCTTATGACATCGCAGATGTTAATGCTGCCATCAACATCATGTTGGGAAAGATTGATATAATACCTTCTTATGACATGAACAATGACGGTCATGTTGACATTGCCGATGTCAACGCCATCATCAATATCATGCTGGGCAAATAAGTCTCGCGTGTTTTGTGGTTATTGGACTAGAAAGACAAAAGAACAGATAAGTACAAGATGTTTGTCGTTGGAAACGACCATCTGAGTAACCGAGGTTGGAGAGCAGCGAACTGTTAACTCGACAAAGTCTGCGCTTGCACGTCGGCGAAGCCGGGGCAAGCAATCAAGCAGACCTTTGTCACACCCCCAGAACAAAGATGGCACCGCTCATACGAGCGATGCCATCTTGCGGTGCGTACAGGACTCGAACCAGCGACCTCCTGCGTGACAGGCAGGCATTCTAACCAACTGAACTAACGCACCATTTTGGTTTTGCGGTGCAAAGTTACTGCTTTTCCCACGAACCCACCAAATTTTTCCCCAACTTTTTTCAAAAAATCGCCATTTTCTCCCTTTTTTCTCCAAAAAAGTCATAAAAACGACCAACTATGCTTGGTCTTCCACAAAAAAGTCGTACTTTTGCGGGTTATTTGGAAAAACGCCCCCTTATGAGGGGGATGGAGTCAGGGGGCAGGCCTTGCTGGAGCAAGCTGTCAGGGAGCAGAGAATCCCAATTTTCTCAGCCCTCCCAGCTCTCCCAGAATTCCCAGTCCTCCCAAAACTCCCAGTTTTCCCAGATTTCTCAGAAAAAACAAAACAAAACAATAAAACAGAAATGGCAGTATTAGAAAGAATCCGTCAGAGAAAGAAAATTCTCGCCATCGTCATCGGTGCCGCACTTATTGCTTTCATCATTGAGGTAGGTATCGAGGCACTCGGTCGTCAGGCCGGTAACAGCACCGCCGCAAAGGTGGGAAGTGAGAAAATCGACATCATGGCCTTCCAGCGCCGCGTGGAGAAAGAGGCCGCAGCCGACCAGAACAACAAGAACCAGATGGACGCAGCAGTGCGCCAGCAGCAAGTGCTCAACACCATGATCAACGAGACCCTGCTCAATCAGGAGTACGAAAAGGTAGGCATCGAGGTCAGCGACCACGAGATCACCGAGCTCATGGTGGGTAAGAACCCCGCTCCCATGGTGCAGCAGTTTGCACAGCAGGTGGGTGCCGAGAGCCCCGCACAGGTCAATGAAATCCTGACTAACCCGCAGAAGTTCGGCGCTACCCCCGATCAGTTGGTCGAGATGCGCAACGAGTGGAACAAGCTGCAGGAGCAGCTGGTCGAGCAGTTGCAGATGACCAAGTTGCAGATGCTCGTGGGCGGTGCCTTGCAGGCTAACGACCTGGACCGCGCACAGATGGCCGAGGATGAGGCAACAACTTGCTACATCACTTTCGTTAAGAAGGACTTCGCAGGCATGGACGACGCAAAGTATCCCGTTAGCGACCAGGAAATCAAGGCCGAGTGGGAGAAGAACAAGGCCATGTATCGACTCGACGAGGAGAACCGCAATATCCACTACATCGCTCTGAACATCGTGCCGTCGCAGGCCGACATCGCCGCAGCCAACAAGGTTGCCGACAATGCATGGGCCGCGCTGCAGAAGGGCACTGGCATCGACTCGGTGCGCATCCTGGGCACAGTGCAGATCGACACTGTCATGCAGACCCTCGACAAGTTCACCAACAAGACCGTCAAAGACTTTGTTGCTGGCGCAGGTATCGGTTCGACCAAGCGCGACACTGTCATCAACAATAAGCACAAGATGTATAAGCTTATTAATAAAGTGGTGTCGCTCGACTCGGTGAACTACAACCTGGTGATGGTGCCTGGCAACAAGGCTACTCAGGACAGCGCGTTGGCTATGCTGCAAGGTGGCAAGACCCCCGAGGAAGTTGCCAAGAACATCAAGGGCGCGCAGATGGCCGAGGACCGTTGGGAGCGCATCTACATGACTCCCGACTCCATCAAGAGCAAGTTCGCCAACGCTGGTGAAGGCTACTTCGTGATGAATAGTAGCGACCAGGGCGCAACCCTGCTCAAGGTCAACGAGAAGAAAGCCCCCAAGACCTTCTACACGCTGGCAACCATCAGCTATGACGCTTATGCCAGCCAGAAAACCCACGACGACGCTCGCGCCAAGTTGCAGGACTTCCTGAACAAGAACAAGACCGCCAAGGACTTTGCCGAGAACGCTGCCAAGGCTGGTTTCCAGGCAATGCCCGCGACCATTACCCCCAGCACGGCACAATTGGGCCAGAACCCCTACACCGGACAGGGTATCAGCGAGACCCGCAAGGCCATCAAGTGGGCTTTCGATAGCAAGAAGGATCAGGTGTCGCCCATCTTCAGCGACAACAAGGACTACCTAGTGGCTGTCTGCCTCGACGAGATCTACGACGGCGACTATATGCCTTGGAATGCTCCCGAACTGAAGGAAGCGCTTACCAACAAGGTGCGCAACAGCAAGAAGGCTGATGCACTCATGGCCCAGTTCAAGGGTAAGGCAAACGACCTCAACGGCTATGCCAAGCTCATGGGCGCACAGGTCGACTCGGCACAGGTGGTCTTCGCCAGCAACTTCACTCCCAAGCTGGAGAACGAGCCCGGTCTGGCAGGTCGCATCGCTGGCTCTCCCAAGGGCAAGCTCGTCGGCCCCGTCAAGGGTGAAAACGGTGTGTATGTCTTCCAGGTCTACGACATCCAGAAGGATGCTCGCCAGCCCAGCAAGGAAGAGCTCGACAACCGCTATGCACAACAGCGCGGTGGCGGCATGATCGCTAACCCCGGTGCTATGGCATTCATCCTGGGCAAGGCAACCAAGGTCAAGCGCTCGCTCATCAATTTCTATTAAGCCCCCCTCAGTCCCCCCTAAAGAGGGGGAGGACAAGGGTTTATCCCCCTCTAAGTTAGAGGGGGTGCCGCAAAGCGGCGGGGGCGTGTGTCACACAACTAAAAAACATCAAAGAACCGCGGATTTTGTCAAAAATCTGCGGTTCTTTGTCTCTATCTCACAAAAAAACACTATTTTTGTGCTTTATTCTGGTTTCTAGATATTCTAGACAATCTAGAGCCTTTAGATATTACCACAACAACGACAATGACCGAGGAAACGATCAACCAACTGCAAGACGAGATTATCGAGGAGTTTGAGGGCTTCGATGACTGGATGGACCGCTACGCCTACATCATCGAATTAGGCAATGCCATGCCCCCGCTCGACGAGCAATACAAGACGCCCGACAACTTGATTGACGGCTGCCAGAGTCGCGTGTGGCTACAGGCCGACTACGAGGACGGCGTCATCACCTTCAGCGCAGACAGCGACGCGCTCATCGTCAAGGGCATCGTCTCGATGGTGGTGCGGGTCCTCAGCGGTCACACCCCTCAGGAAATTCTCGACGCAGACCTCTACTTCATCGAGGCCATCGGACTGCGCGACCACCTCTCGCCCACACGCAGCAACGGCCTACTCGCTATGGTCAAGCACGCCCGTGCCTACGCCCTGGCCTATCACCAACTGGAACAGACTGAAAACGAAACTCAATTATAACAAAAACTTTAAAAACTATGTTTAAAAATCATCCCAAAGGACTGATCCCCGCCGCGTTGAGCAACATGGGCGAGCGATTCGGTTACTACATCATGAACGCA
>JAEEJI010000212.1 GCA_016281825.1 Muribaculaceae bacterium
CGCCGGTATCTACATCCAGGCAGGCAAGAAGCACATCGTGCGTTAACTTGTCTTACTCGATTTCGAGGGCGAAGGGCTGATGCGGCAAATTCTTGGGGAGCGTGACGGTCACCAGGCCGTCACGCACCTTGTATCGCAGGACCTTGCCAGTGCTGAGCAGGCGGATGCGCTTGGTGGGCAGATTCACACTCCAACTGATTGTGGCTGGCAGCTGCTCGCCATCGGGAAGTGTATAGATGGCATAACGGCGACTGCCATCCTTGCTGGCGGTGAACCATAGGTTGCCCTCATGATAATGTGGCGTATTGACCGTGGCGTAGATGGCTTTTCCATTCTTGTCAAGCCAACGGCCGATGGCTTGCAATCGCTCTACCGCCTCGGGCTGAATAATTCCCTCAGGAGTGGGCCCAACACCCAGCACTAGGTTGCCTCCCTTGGCTACAATCTCGGCGAGTGTATTGATAATGCGTGCGGGCGACTTCCATCGAGGACGCGGCGCCCACCCCCAGTCGTCGCTCAACGTGATGCAGCTCTCCCACGGGTATGAGAGTTGTTCGGCGGGAATGGCTTGCTCGGGGGTCTGATAGTTCTCGTATGGACCACGGATGGTGCGGTCAACGATGATGAGGCCTGGTTGGTGTTGGCGCGCCATCTGTGCTATTTGTGGCATGTGGATGTCCTGGTTGTTCTCGGCGCACACCCATCCGGCATCCAGCCAAAGGATGTCTACCGGACCATATCCCGACATGATTTCCTCAATCTGGCGATAAGTAAACTGGCAGAATCGCTCCCACCGCCATGGGTATTGCTCAATCTTGTAGTTGACGTTTCGGCCTCGGTTGGGATAGACATCCCACCAGTAGTCTTGCGAGTGCCAATCGGCCTTGGAGAAGTAGGTGCCCAGCATGAAGTTCTGCTGGCGGAATGCGTCCAGCACATGCCGCAACACATCGCGTCGCGGGTCGTTCTTGAAGGCGTGGTGGGTGATGGTGTAATCGGTCTCCCTACTATCATACATGCAGAAGCCGTCATGGTGCTTGGTGGTGAAAATCATATACTTCATGCCGGCCTGGCGGGCCACTGAGGCCCATTGCGTGGGGTCGAACTGTGTGGGGTTGAACTGGTCGGCCAGCCCGAAATACCAGTCACGATATTGTTGGTAGGTCTGCGTGGTGTCGCGTGTAATCCAGTCCTCCACACAGATGGACCATGACTCGACAATGCCTGGCACCGAATAGATGCCCCAGTGCAGCAGGATACCGAATTTAAGGTCTTGCCAGTGGTGGAGTTTATCGAGCACATTGGGCTCAGCGGGCCATTGGTACTGGTCGGCAGGCGACTGAGGATGAAAGTTGTCCTGGGCAAGCCCCATGAGGCCGCAGATGCACATCATGAGTAATAAAAGAGACTTCTTAAACATAGCAATTAGGATAGTTGTTCGGCAAAAGTAACAAAAAAAACTGAATCACCGCCCTTGGTGCCAGATTTTTCAGTACCTTTGCAACGACTGGACTAGAAACTCTAGATAATTCTTAATTCTTAATTGCCAAAGGTTGAAAACAATGGCTTGGCTGAATGCTTTTTTGATGATGTTGCATGAGATGTCGCCCTACTTGTTGTTGGGCTTTCTCATAGCAGGAGTGCTGCATGCGTTTGTGCCTACCCGAGTCTATTCGCGCTATCTGTCCGGAACAGGTTGGCGTTCGGTGGTGGCCGCCGCGTTGTTCGGTATTCCATTGCCATTGTGCTCATGCGGCGTGTTGCCCACTGCAGTAAGCCTGCGTCGCGGTGGTGCCTCGCGCGCCGCCTCCACTTCGTTCCTTATCGCCACGCCTCAGACGGGGGTCGACAGCATTGCTGCCACCTACTCGATGATGGGGTTGCCATTCGCCATCCTACGACCAGTCGCCGCGCTTGTCACCGCCATGCTAGGCGGCAATGTGGTTGGCGCCATTGAGCGAAGGGGCTACCTTGAACAAGAAGAATGCGGTGACTCATGCGCCGCAGCCGAGCCGCTGAAGCCCACATTATGGAGTCGCGTCGTCGAAGCTTTGCGATATGGCTTCTTTGAGATGGTGCAGAACATTGGACGCTGGTTGGTGCTGGGCCTTATAGTTGCCACACTCATCACCGTGCTTGTCCCCGATGACTTTTTCCAGACCTATGCCCGCTGGCCATTGCTCAACATGTTTGTCATCGTGCTGGTCGCGGTGCCTATGTATATCTGCGCTACGGGGTCAATCCCTATCGCCGCCGCCTTGATGATGAAAGGTCTCTCGCCTGGCTGCGCGCTGGTGATGCTCATGGCAGGACCGGCAGCCAACATGGCTTCGATGCTGGTCATCTCTCAGTCGTTCGGTCGAAAGGCGATGTGGGCCTATCTGGCCTCGATCGTCGCAGGTGCAATAGGATTTGGGATAGTAGTCGATTATTGGCCTGGGTTGCGTGAGGTGTTTTTCAACGCCATGCCTCACCATCATGGAGCGATGTCTCATGAGATGTCAGTAGGCTGGTTCAATTGGGTGTGCAGCACTTTATTACTGGTTATGCTCATTGTGGGCATCGCCAGCAAATATTGGAAATCTTATCAAATCAAACATTACAAAACCAACACTATGAAAGAATTTAAAGTCGAAGGCATGATGTGCAATCATTGCAAGGCCACCGTCGAGAAAGGTTTGGCTCAGCTTGAGGGTGTCGAGCAGGTAACCGTAGACCTCGCCAAAGGCATCGCCTATGTGGAGGGCAATATTGACGAGGAAACTGTTCGTGCAAAGGTCGTAGAACTCGGTTTTGAGAACGGATAATTAGTCTTTTGGCATGAGTTTTGTATCTTTGTGGATTGAATGAGAACCCCGTTATTTATTTCTAACTTTCTAAATGGACCAAACAATGAAACGTTTTTTTGCTTCTATGTCAGCGCTTATAATCTGGTCAATGGCGATGTGGGCCGACTCGCCTCTGACATCAACAGATTTTAACCAAGCCTATGCTGAGCACCCGATGGTACAAATGGCCGCAGGAATAGAACCCGGAGATTTTATTCCGACATCCTTGCTCGATTTCCTCTCCAACAAGAAGTCTCCCGTTGACGAGCGTTTGGCTGTCATCAATCGCTTGGGATGGAGTATCAGTGGTAATGATGGGATAGAACAACTTGGGCAATACTTGATGAAGCGCTACAAGGTGAAGACCTTGGACAAACTCTACAAAAAGCTGGATGCCAAGACACTATGTGTCTATGCCTACTTTAAGGCTTTGTGCAACTATTTTGAGGTTGAAGATGCTGTCGCACTTGGTCAGCAGGCGATGCAGAAGAACAAGGATCACAGTTTCAGTGTTGCGTTTATTGCATCTCTGATTCAGTCGCAACAGTATATGCACGACGGTGACTGGTGCGCTGTGTACAATGTAATGGCCGATGTCGCTCATGACGGTTCACTGAAGCTTGACATGCGACAGGGTGCCATCGACATCGTCATGGAGTACATCAATCTGTATCAAGAGTACTGTAAATAGTTTATAGTTTACAGTTTATAGTTAATAATTAACGCTCATCTTCTGTCAGGGAAGGGGATAAAAAAACAGCCAGGCTGATGTCTGGCTGTAATTGTGCATTACGCATTGGTTAGTAAGTCATGCGCGGGTCAAGTTCCTTGGCCTGTGCAACCATTTTCTCCACCTCTTTCAAGGCGGGAACGCGGCGAACCAAGTTTTTCTCGGCGTTGACCTCCTCAAGCTTGACTTGCAGATTGGCGGGAACGCGGTTGCGCAGTTCCTTGACGGTATCCACACCAGCTGCCTCGAGCAGTTCGGAGAACTGCGGTCCCACGCCCTTGATGCGGAAGAGGTCGGCATGGTTAGTCCAACGTAGGATCAGCTTCTCGGGGATTCCAGTTGCTTCAGCAAGTTCTTTACGTCCCTTGGGTGCTGCACAACGATCGAGTAGCTCTTCTACTTTCTCGATGCCAGCGGCAATCAGTTTCTCGGCATAGACCTCGCCTACACCTTCGATGTCGATAATTTTGTAAGCCATTTTTTTTAATTGAGAATTGAGAATTGAGAAATGAGAATTAAGACTGCGCAATGTTGGGTCGAGTGTTGATGCCTCCGGCACCGTGCGCTGCACCGCGCGCAACACGCACTTCAACATCTCCCCGAGCGCTTCGCGGTTCGCGCTAGTAGACCGCTGCGCTGGTAGAGCATTGCATTGGTAGACCGCGCTTCGCGCTTGTAGAGAATTTTAGCTTCCCCCTCTTCGGGTGACTGAGGGGGGTTAACGCATTATGCATTAGACCAAGGCTTCGGCCCACTTTTGCAGAGCCTCGACCTCGTTGGGGTGTTCCACTCCGTCGGCTGTGATCACGCGCTGGATGAAGTTGTACATCGACATCACGATGGCTTTCTTGTCCTCCACTTCGGGGAAGTACCCTAGCAGTTCGCGCGTGTCGGCGACAATCTCGTCAAGCGTGAAGCGGACATTCAGCGCATTTTCAAGCATTTCCTTCACCTCGTCGACCGGACCGACCTTCGACAGGTTGTTGATATAGTTCTCGATAAAGATTTTTTCGCTCTCGGAGTACTCGCCATCGACACAGGCAAAGAACAGTCCTGTCTTGGCCACCAACTTCACCGTTAGTTCGATGGATTCATAATTATTTTCCATTGTCTTCTTTTTAAAGTAGTTAAGTAGTTAGATGTAGTTAAAGGGAGTTAAGTAGACAATCATTAACTACTTACCGGTAGGTACGCTGCTGCTGCCCATATTGATGACCGACACAACGCCTTTGGCCTGATCAGAGAGCTGTGAACCAGCCTGTTTGAACTTGTTAGCCGATGCTGATTGTTGCACGGGTTGTTGCTGCGGGAATCCAGCCTGGGTGTGGGCACCGGTCTGTTGTTGCGGTGTCGTTCGCTGCTGGAAGGGTGTTTGGCCCGCCTGCCCTTGTGGATGTGCTGGCTGCTGCGGCATGGTCACATTGCCTTGCTTGGCTTGAGCGAACTTATTAGCTGTAGCCGACTGCTGAGGATAGCCTCCTTGAGGATAACCCTGCTGCGGATACTGACCAGCGGCATAGGCCTGCTGGGGATAACCCTGCTGAGGATAACCCTGCTGGGGATAACTCTGCTGGGGATAACCCTGCTGAGGATAACCCTGCTGAGGATAGCCCTGCTGCGGATAGCCCTGTGGGTAGCCCTGCTGAGGATAGCCTTGCTGAGGATAACCCTGCTGGGGATAACCTTGCTGCGGGTATTGCCCTTGCGGATAGCCCTGCTGGGGATACTGCCCCTGCACACCCGACATATAGCCTTGCTGACCGGGTTGCATTCCAGGTTGGCCTCCCAACTTGGTCATTACTTGACCGATGACACCTCCCAACATGCCGCCACCCATAGCACCAGCCATCGGGTTCATACCCATTTGTCCTGGCATACCGGGCTGGCCATAGTATTGCTGCTGATAGCCCGGCTGACCATACTGCTGCATGGGGTCTGCGGCCTGCTTAGCCGCATCAACGATGTTCTTGAATAATCCCATAGTTTTCTGAGTATTAATGATTAATTGTAAGTAATGTCGTCAAAAATCGCCCTAAAGTTACGAACTTTTTGCCAAACGACAAAAAATATTGCAAAAAATGTGCCAAAAAGTAACAAATCGACCCAAAAAGTCTAAACTTTTCGGGTCGATGAAAGTGTGTTTTCCAAGAAGGGATGGAAGTGTGTTTTCTAGACTAGATTAGTGAGCTGTTCTTTCCGCTGACGCCTGGCAACTCTAGCGAGTAGCGCATAATGACCGAGAGGATGATAAACAGTCCGACACTGCCTGCGACCAAAGCCCAGGTCTCCAAACTCAACAAGATGTATATATAGCCGTAAAGCAATGCCAGAAGCCCTCCAATCATCATTCCGTGCTTGCGAGCCTTGAGAACTCCCGACACATAGAGCGCGACCATGGTGACAGTCATCAGCGCTGCGATGAGATAGGCAATGTCAAATGCCACATGCTCGCCTATACTCAACAACAAGGAATAGAATAGCACCAATGCCAATCCAACGAGGACATACTGCAAGATGTTGATGCGCTTGTGCGTCTTCAGTTCGGTGAAGAATGCTGCGGCAAATGTAAGGACGATTACCAATAGGCCATACTTGAGCGCGCGCTCAGTCTTTTGGCCGTTCTCCACAGGTACCTTCAGACTCACAGCCACATGCGACTTGCTGATGGCTCGCGAGCAGTCGTTGCTGAACGACTGTGAATAGGTGCGATTCACGCCAATCATATTCCATGTCGCTTCAAATCCCTTGTTGTCCACCTTACGGTCGGCGGGGAGAATGAATCCCATAAAGCTCGGTGTGGCGCAGTCGCCTTTGACGTGTATCTGCGTACTCTCGCCTATGGGCGCAAAACTAATCATCTCGCTGCCTTTCAACTCCAAGGTCAAGCTATAGGGAACTGGGGCGGATTGTAAAAGCGCATTGGCATCGATGACCGAGCACACGACCGACTCGGTGCCTCGCGTGGTGTTTAGTTCCTCACCTTCGCCCAACTCGATTCCCTCTAGTGCTATCAGTGTGCTCTTATCTTGAAACTTCGAATCGATGCCACCATCATTGATTTCGTAATGATTGCCGCCTAGTTGCAGCTTCATCGGTTTGCTAATACCTCGCAGGTCGGTCAGTCCCACCAAGATTCGGGCTTTGTCCATGTGAAGTTTGTCGGTGTTCGAGAAGTTGGCCAGCTCGTCACGCAGGTTAAACGTGCCCTTCAGGTCGATTGTGGAGTTGTAGACCACCGCCTCATAAATGCTTCGATGCAGTGTTTGGCTCTTCACGTCGGCATTGGCGTTCAGCGACTTGGGCAGAACATATAGTGTACCGGCTCCCTCGCCCTCTCCGTAGGGGATGGCGAGGATTGGCCCCGTAATGTGCTGGGGTTGAGCCCATTTACCAGTAATCTCATCTTGCGCAGAGAGGGCTGTTTGCTGGCGCTCATGGTTCAACGATGACACCATCTGAAGGGGAATGAAGAGTAGCATCGTGATGAGAAGAATGACTCCCAGGCGGAACCAGATGGTGTCGGTAACTTTCGTCTCGCGTTCGTCATCAATGGGTGTGGCTTGCTGTTGCGGCTCGTAGGGTTGCTCGTAGGTTTGAGCGGTGGGTTGTTGTGCTGCCTGTTCTTCCAATGGCGGCACAGGAATGTTGTTTTCTTCCATTTTGTTTTTGATTAAATGTATGCGTTTTTAGTATAGATGGTGCTCGCCCTGAGGTGAGTCGCCAAGTGAATATATCAGCCTGGACAAAAAGTAATCTATTCCCTGCGTTTTTTTTGTCAAATTCCACAAATGTCTGTACCGTTGGCTTCGCCGAAGGTACTCCAGCTCGGAAAATGACAAATATTTTGGCAACTATATACCTGTTGTCCCCATTTAGTTTTGTGTTTATTTAATGAGTTTGCAGCGTCACCGAAGGTGACAATTTGAGTAATCAGGGTTGGAGCGTTAGCGACACCTTCGGTATGAGACCACACTAAATATCTCGCTGAAGGCGAGCACTTTGTCGCACAAGCCAAATGCTCGCTTTCAGCGAGGACCGTTGTTTACCTTCTATCCGAGGGTGTCGCAAGCTCCACCCCCGGTTACTCAAATCAGTCGCTTTCAGCGACAAAGCTTAGCTTTGGGACAACAGGTATATAGTTCCCCAAATATTTTAACCTTCGGTCAAATTTATTTGACTTTTCGCTCGCTTATTAAATAATTTTGGCTGCTCTCAGCAATTCAAGCAAACTTGATTGCGCTCGTTTGCACAAAATTTTGTACCTTTGCAACAATAAATTTAAACAGTCATTATGGAAGAGAAAAAGATTATCATCGCGATTGACGGTTTTTCGTCAACTGGCAAGAGCACAATGGCCAAGGCACTGGCCAAGGCTTTAAATTATGCCTATGTCGACACGGGTGCCATGTACCGAGCCGTAACACTGTATTGTCTGGACAATGGTCTGTTTGATGGTGAGACGGTTGACGAGCCAGCACTGCAACAGCACCTTGATGACATCCACATCACCTTCCGCCCCAACGATGCGGGTCGTAGCGACACTTATCTTAATGGGGTGAACGTTGAGCAGGAGATTCGCTCAATGAGGGTGAGCGACAAGGTGAGTATCATCGCCGCCATCGCCTTTGTTCGACACGACATGGTGCGTCAGCAGCAGGAGATGGGCCGTGACAAAGGACTCGTGATGGATGGCCGAGACATCGGCACGGTGGTCTTTCCCAACGCCGAACTTAAGGTCTTCGTTACCGCCGACCCGATGGTGCGTGCCCAACGACGCTATGACGAGTTGCGTGGCAAGGGCGACACGACCACTACGTTTGAGGAGGTATTGGAGAACGTCACGGAGCGCGACCGCATCGACACAACTCGCGCCGAGGGACCGCTGCGTCAGGCCGACGATGCGCTGGTGCTGGACAATAGCAACTTGACAATTCCTGAACAAAACGCCTATCTTCTAGGTGCCGCCCACGCCACAATCAATGCACAACGCAAAAATGGAGATTGAGATTGACAATGGGTCGGGGTTTTGCTTTGGTGTGACCACCGCCATCAGCAAGGCTGAGGAAGAGCTGCAGCAGTCGGGACACTTGTATTGCTTGGGGGACATCGTCCACAACAGCAATGAGGTAGACCGTTTGGGTCGCATTGGCTTAGAGACCATCACGCACGAGCAATTGGCAGAGCTGCACGACGTAAAGGTGTTGCTGCGTGCGCATGGTGAGCCACCCGAGACCTATGAGATTGCCTGGCGCAACAACATCGAGATAATCGATGCCACCTGCCCCGTTGTGCTAAAGCTGCAACAGCGCATCGCCGCGACATATCATAATCAGGATCCTTCGCACAGGGCACAAATCGTCATCTACGGCAAACGCGGTCACGCCGAGGTCAACGGCCTAGTAGGTCAGACTGGTGGCAAGGCATTGGTTATCGAAAATATCGACGAAATTGACAAGATTGACTACTCGCGCGACATCTACCTATATTCACAAACCACCAAGTCGGTGCAGGAATTCCGTCGCATCGTTGACGAGATCAGCCGCCGTATCGAGCCTGAAGTCAAATTTGAGAGCTACGACACCATCTGCCGTTCGGTGGCAAACCGTATCCCTCAGATTCGCGAATTTGCCCGCCGGCACGAGCTCGTCCTGTTTGTCTGCGGCAACAAGAGCAGCAATGGGCGCATCCTGTTTGCCGAGTGTCTCAATGCGAATCCCAACTCTCACCTCATCAGCAACGAGACAGAAATTGACCCCGTCTGGCTTGTTGGCAAGCAGCGCATCGGCATCTGCGGCGCGACCTCCACTCCCCGCTGGCTCATGAACCAAGTGAAGAGTAGTTTAGAGTTGATAGTTAATAGTTGATAGTTTACATTTGATATTCAATGACTAAACGAAATCTCGTCATCATCATCGCCCTGCTGTTCATCATCGACATCGCTGCGGCATTTTGGTATCTCTCGCTACGCATCGAGGCCAGCGGAGAGAGTCGCGACTTGTGGCAACGTGACAACGACACAATCGCCACTGTTGCCGACACGCTCACCACGGCATCGACTCCTGACACATTTGACATCAAGGAGTTTCACGCCTTTTACGTGAGCCGTAGCCCTGCAGTGCGTGGTGACGAGAATTCATATTATACCTGCGTCAAGCGCGTGAAGGCACGTTGGCCTCTCAGTGTCAACGGAAACGACAGTATACCTGCTCTGGAGGGTGCGCTGCAGAGCTGCATGTTCGGCAATGACAACAAGACCCTCACATTTGCCGCATCCCAGTGGACCCGGTCACCCAAATTCAATGTCGAAGCACTCTCGGACTTCAAGGAGATTGACATCCAGCCCAAGATTGTGCCACGCTACGCTTATACCGAACAATTGTTGGCCTATCCTATTCTCACCTCCCTGCGGCTATTGGTTATGGAGGTGGACCATCGCACACACAGTGGTGAGACCTCTACGTTGGCGACACGCTATGTGCATTACGACCGCGTCAAGCAGAGCGTGCTTGAGCGCAAACACATCTTCGACTCAGCTCAGGAACCCATCCTCCTCTCGCTCATCAACGACAAGATTGAGCGACTTAACAATGAGAAACGTCTGCAGCTGGAGCGTGCCGCCAAAGTGGCAAATGAGTTCCATGCCACGCGCGCAGGCATCATCTTTGACTATCCTGCAGGTGAACTTGCCCCCGCCAATGAGGGCGTCATCGAGATTCTCATTGACTATCCGCTCATGAGTTCGGTTCTTACCCAAGATTTCAAGAACTTGCTCAACCTCAACGACGGCTACTGGAAGTACAAACCCATCGACCATAGCCTTTAGAAAATGCACAATGCATAATGCATAATGACTTCTTCCTTCTGGCGTCTCAAATAAAACTTTGATGATGAAAACCAATCATAAAATTCTTAGACAAGTGCTGGCGGTTGCAGTCATGCTCGTCACGGCTACAGGATGGGGGCAGAACACCGCCCCTATCGATTCTATGGCAAACGTCATTGACGAGGAACTTACCAGCAAGCAGGTGAACAACCCCATCGAGGCCATCACGGGTCGCGTGGCAGGTGTGACCGTTCAGAAGAGTAACAATGGGGCCGCGGCGCAAAGTGCTGTGCGCGTGCGTGGCACCACATCGCTTACCGGCGGCAACGACCCCCTTATCATCATCGACGGTGTGATGGGTGACCTGAACACCTTGTCGAGTATATATCTGGGCGACATTGAGAGTTTTAATGTGCTCAAGGATGCCAGTGAGACGGCACAGTATGGTTCACGCGGTGCCAGCGGTGTCATCGAGGTGAAGACCAAGCGTGGCAGCAACACTGGCCCGACATTCAACTATAACGGCTCGATAGGATTCAGCAGCGTCTATAAGAACCTGGACATGCTTAACGCCGGTGGCTACCGCGACTACCTGAACCGCACGGGACAGATGCTCATCGACAAGAGCTATGACACTAACTGGCAGCGCGAGATTGAACAGACGGCACTGCTGCACGACCACCACTTCGCCTTTGTTGGCGGCAACGAGCGTGGCGGTTATCGCGTATCGTTGGGTTACATGGACCATGAGGGGATTATCCTGCATGACCGCCTGCGCAACTTCACCAGCAACATGAGCGTCCACCAACAGCTGTTTGGCGGAGTAGCCATCATCGATATCGGCATGTTTGGCAGTATCTTGAAGAACCGCACGGCAGTCTATGATGTACAAAAGACCTTCTACAGCGCCGCTACATGGAACCCCACCTTTGGCACCGAGCGCAATGCTAGTGGAGGCTGGGACGGATTTACTTATGCCAACCAGATTAACCACCCTTTGGCGCTGATGGACAGCCGCACCGAAGACAAGACAATGCACCTGAGTACACATGCCAAACTCACGGTCAACCTGGCAAGCGAGTGGCGGCTGACCCTGTTCGGAGCATACAGCAACAATGATATCACAACCTCGCAGTATCTGCCCACGAGCATCTGGGCACACGGCCAGGCCTACCGCGGTACCCGCAAGACCGAGTCGCTCATGGGCAACCTGGCACTGAACTGGGATCATCGCGCCGATGCCCACCACATCACCGCCACACTGTATGGCGAGGCACAACGCGACAAGTTGACGGGTTACTGTACCACGACCACCAACTTCACCAATGACCAACTAGGCTACGATGCCATCCAGGCTGGTGCACTTACCCAGTGGGACGGTACACGCAGTTACCGCGAGGAGCCCTCAATGGCAGCCGCTATGGTCACTGCCAGTTATGACTTTGCTGACCACTACTCGCTATCGGCAACTGCACGCGCTGATGCCTCATCCCGTTTTGGCGAGAACAACAAGTGGGGTTTCTTCCCCAGTGTGTCGGCTGCATGGACGCTGAGCCGCGAGGCATGGCTACGCGATGTCGCATGGCTCGACAACCTCAAACTCAGCGCGGGCTACGGTCTGGCAGGAAACATGGGGGGCATCGACAGTTATATGTCATTGAATGTGCTCATGCCCAGTGGCATCGTACCCGTGGGCCACGAGGCGATGGTGAGCCTGGGAAATCCCAAGAACATCAACCCCGACCTCAAGTGGGAGGTTCGGCGCACCTTCAATGTGGGGCTCAACGCCACTATGCTCAACGGATGGCTCAGTGCCAGTATCGACTACTATAACAGCAAGACGAGCGACATGCTCTATCTATATAATGTGTCGGTTCCGCCGTTCTCGTTCAACAAATTGCTTGACAACCTGGGTTCAATGAGTAATCAAGGCGTGGAAATCTCGTTGGGTGCCACCGTGCTCCAGCGCCGCGACATGGAACTGAACATCAACACCAATCTCACCTGGCAGCGCAACAAACTATTGTCGCTCAGTGGATTCTATAACGACTACTGGCTGGAGGTCCCCACCCATGTCGATATCGCCAGCCTGAATGGTGCGGGATTCCATGGCGGTAACAACCACATTGTCTATCAAGTGATCGGGCAACCCCTGGGCGTGTTCTATCTGCCACACTGCACTGGACTCAAGAGCGACGGCAATGGCGGATACACCTATGAGATCGCCGACCTGGACAACAATGGCGAGGCTACAGCGGCCAGCGACCGGCAGTTATGCGGACAGGCAATGCCCAAGGTGCTGCTGGGTGCGAACATCAGTTTCCGATACAGGAACTGCGACCTCACGCTGCAACTCAACGGCGCATTTGGTCACAAGATTTACAACGGAACTGCGTTGACCTATATGAACATGAACTCGTTGCCGGGCTATAATGTGCTGGCTGACGCGCCCAAGCAGAACATCGTTGACCAAACTGCCACCGACTATTGGCTCGAACGTGGCGACTATGTCAACTTCGACTATGTCACTTTGGGCTGGAACGTGCCCATGGGGCGCGCCAAGCGATGGGTCGACCGCTTGCGCCTGTCGCTCACCGTCGAGAACTTGGCGACCATCACCGGCTACTCGGGCTTGACACCCATGATCAACAATAGCAATGTCAACGGCACACTGGGTGTGGATGACAAGAACATCTACCCCGTGGCTCGCACTTACTCTCTGGCCGTGAGCGCTTACTTTTAATGCACAATCATAATTCTCTATCAAGCGTCATGAAAACAAAACTGATGATATTGGTTGGACTGCTGGCACTTACGGCATGTGACAGTTACCTGGAAGAGAATCCCAGTGACCGCATCACTGCCGATGAGGCCTACCAGACCCGCAACGAGTTATATCTGAACGCTGTGGCGGCCATTTATCGCGATGTGGGCGGCAGTGAGAACTGCCAGGGACTGCAGGGTACGGGCCATGGCGTGTACGACCTGAACACGTTCACTACCGACGAGGCCATCATGCCTACCCGTGGTGCCGACTGGTATGACGGAGGCTATTGGCAGGCATTGTTCCTGCACAAGTTCGCCCAGGCCGACGGCACGGGCGATGTGTGGAACTATCTGATGAAGGAGATTCAAGGCTGCAATGGCTCATTGGCTCGCATTGACAAGTTTGCCAAGGCAAACCCCAATGTGGATGTGAGCGACCTTGAAGCAGAAGTGCGTGCATTGCGGGCGATGTTCTATTTCTATGTCATGGACCTCTATGGCCGCGTGCCAGTATTTTCAACTACTTCGCCAACTGTCGCGGACTTGCAAGTGAAGCCGCGCAGCGAGACCTATCGACATATTGTCAGTGAGTTACAGGCAGTGGCAACCCAACTGAGCGAGGAGCACAGCAACCAGCCGGGCACTTACTATGGGCGTATGACACAAGGCGCGGCATACTTCCTACTCGCCAAACTCATGCTCAACGCCGAGGTCTATGCCGATGACGATTGGACTGATGCGACACGTCCTGACGGCAGCAATATCAAGTGGGCTATCGACGGCCAACAAATGAACAGTTGGGAGGCGACCGTTCACTACTGCGACAAACTGCAGATGCTGGGATATCAACTTGAGGGCTCGTTCCAGGAGAACTTTGCGGTCAACAATGAGCAGTCGGTCGAGAACATCTACACCATCCCGATGAACAAGTACCTCTACGACACACAGTTCATTAACCTGTTCCGCTCACGTCACTACAACCATGCCGCAGCCATGGGACTCAACGGCGAGAATGGCAGCAGCGCCACCATCGAGGCCATCACCGCATTCGGATTGAAGCATGACATGAACGACATGAGCGAACTTGATCCGCGGTTCTACATGACTTACTATGCCGGTTCGGCATTGGATCTCAATGGCAACATTGTCTTGTTGGACGACGGCACACCGCTGGTCTATGAGCCTTGGCATGTGGCACTGGATGTCAGTGGCACCGCTTGGGAGAAGACCGCCGGGGCACGCATGGCAAAGTATGAGGTTGACCCCACGGGCACTAAGGACGGCAAGCAGAGCGACAATGACATCGTGCTGTTCCGCTATAGCGATGTGTTGCTCATGCGTGCCGAGGCACTTGTGCGAAACGGCCAGGACGGCAGCGAACCATTCAATGCCGTTCGTGACCGCGTAGGAGCCACGCCACGCGATTGCACCCTAGACAACATCCTCACCGAACGGCTGCTTGAGTTGGCATGGGAGGGCTGGCGTCGCAACGACCTTATCCGTTTCGACCGCTTCACCCGTGCCTACACCGACCGTCCGCAACTGCCTGGCGAGGCCAACCACTACACCATCGTTTTCCCCATCCCCGGCGAATTCCTCACCCTCACCGGCACCCCCCAGAATCCTGGCTATTGATTACTGGCTCACAACTATTTGCAGTCTAAAATGAACGTGAGTTCGACGAAATTGTATATTGATAATCACTGCGTTAGCAACTCCCCCTCTAAGTTAGAGGGGGTGCCCGAAGGGCGGGGGCGTGTGTTGCCCAACCAAGCAGTAACAACACACTCCTCCGTCGCTTCGCGACACC
>JAEEJI010000213.1 GCA_016281825.1 Muribaculaceae bacterium
GCTAAGGGCACAAAAAAAGCTGCTCGACTCTCAACGAGGGGAACAGCTTCAAACTCTTTGTTGTGTTTAGAGTGTCGCGAAATGCGATTACTCAGTCACGGCAGCCTTAACGCTGTCAGCGACCTCAGCGACCTCAGCCTTAGCGCTATCAACAGCAGCGTTGACGGTGCTATCGACGACAGCAGAAGCGCTATCGATCATCTCAGTTGCGGCGCTATCAACAGCCTCAGCAGCCTGCTCGGCGGTGCCAGTGCAAGAGAAGAGAGATACACTAAAAACAACAGCAAGTAATAAAACTAACTTTTTCATTTCTTTTGTAAAAATTAAAAAATAAAACAATAAAATTATAGTCAAACTTAAATTTGGACTTCAGATATCTCCGTCCGAAATCCGCTGCAAAATTATATCAAATTTTTAACATGCAAACTTTTTTCCAAAAAAATTTTATGTGCGCTATCAATGCGGTGCCACAAATTTAGCAAAATCCCCTAGATAATAGTCAGATAATAAGGTGATTAGGAGGAGTTACCCAGGTTTAATCGCCAATAGTTAAATATTGTTTACAAAGCATAACGTCTCAAATTTTTTGAGAATGTTGCCTCTAAACCCTTAAGAGGCGGAACGATGACACCTACTTTTTTTGGGGGGGCTGAGAAGAGTTTGAGGTCAAAGCCAGCTGACAGAACACCTGGGTCAGCACCGCTGAGACCACATAAACCACTGCTGCACTGACGAGCATATTGCCCAAACCCATCAGCGGAGCGACGATGGCACCCGCTACAAATCCCACGGCACCCAACAGTGCGCTAGCGGTACCCGCTTGGTTGCGGGCGCTCTCCATCGCATAACCGCTACTGCTAGTCAAGGTCACACCCACAAAAAAGAGCATCACGCTAATGCAAATCTCGTAGGGCCAGAATCCCAGGTCGCCCACCAGTGTCACTGCCATGGCAATGCTTGCCGAGAGCAGACCGGCCGACGTGATGCGCATTCCACGCTCGCCGCTGCCCATCGCCGCTGCAGCTCCTGCACCCATCGCGGTGAAGATGCCGTTGGTGCCCAGCGCATAGCCGATTACCGACGGTTCGTAGCCGTAGTGGGTCACCAGGAAGGGTGTAGCGGCGATGTTGCCGAACAGCACGGCCAATGCCGCGCCCTGGTGCAGGATGGTATGGATGCAGGGACGGTTGGCGAACACCTCTTTATATAATAAGAGGGTCGTCCGCAGGTCATGGCTCACACGACGCTCGGCAGGCAACGACTCATGAACCCAAAAACACGCCACCAGCAGCAAGACTGCCACAACGAGCATTCCGGCCATGGGTCCCTGCCAACCCATCGAGGCAGTGAGCGCGCCGCCCAACATCGGAGTGACGATGGGAGCCAAGCCGTTGAACACGTTGATGAAAGCCAGTGTCTTGATTAACTCATTGCCACGACTGATGTCAGTTGCTACCGACCGTGCAATGACAATGCCTCCGCCAGCCGCCAGGCCCTGCACGACACGCAGGGCGACAAAGGTGGCAATGCCAGGGGCCAACGCACATGCAGCCGAGGCGACCACCAGCAGGACCAGTGACCACAACAACGGACGGCGGCGGCCCGAGCGGTCGCTCCACGGACCAATCACCAACTGTCCCAGCGCCAGGCCCAGCATGGCGGCGGTGAGCCCCAGCTGCACGCTAGCTTGCTCGCAGCCATAGGCGGCAGCCATCGCGGGCATCGCCGGCGAGAACATGTTGTTGATCACAGGAGCCAGCGCGGTAAGCAAGCCCAGCACCGACAACAGATAGATTTTTTTCATGTCAATGAATCTATAAGTCCCCCTTTAGGGGGATTTAGGGGGACATTTTACAGGCCAAACGCCTGGCGCAGGCGGTCGACATAGTCGAGCTTCTCCCAGGTGAACAATTCGACCTCGATGGTGCGGTCGCCATCATAGTCGCTGTGGAACTTCTTCACCACCTTGCGGGTGTCGCGGCCCATGTGACCATAGGTCGCCGTCTCCTCGTAGATGGGTTTGCGCAACTGCAGGCGCTGCTCGATGGCGGCGGGGCGCATGTCGAAGATTTCCTTGAGCTTCAGGGCAATCTGTGCGTCACTCATGTCGACACGGCTCGTGCCGTAGGTGTTGACATAGAAGCTCACGGGTTCAGCCTCACCGATGGCGTAGGCCACCTGTACCAGCATCTTGCTGGCGATGCCGGCAGCGACGGCATTCTTGGCGATGTGACGCGCAGCATAAGCGGCACTGCGGTCCACCTTGCTCGGATCCTTGCCGCTGAAGGCACCGCCGCCATGTGCGCCATGACCGCCATAGGTGTCAACGATGATCTTGCGACCCGTCAGACCGGTGTCGCCGGCGGGACCGCCGATGACAAACTTGCCCGTGGGGTTCACATGCAGTTTGAATTCGTCGTCAAACAAGGCCTGGACATCTTGTGACAACTGCGCCTTCACGCGCGGCAACAAGATGTTGCGTACATCGTCCTTGATGCGTGCCAGCATCTGACGGTCGGCCTCGTCCTGTGCCTTGCGGCTCTTGTCGGCAGGACGGATAAACTCGTCGTGCTGTGTGCTCACCACGATGGTATGGATGCGAACGGGACGATGCGTCTCGCCGTCATACTCGATAGTCACCTGGCTCTTGGAGTCGGGACGAAGGTAGCTCATCAACTTGCTCTCGCGGCGGATTTGCGCCAATTCGTACATGATGAAGTGCGCCAGGTAAAGCGACAACGGCATGAACGACTCAGTCTCGTCGCAGGCATAGCCGAACATCATGCCTTGGTCGCCGGCACCCTGTTCCTCGGGATTCGCGCGTTCCACACCGCGGTTGATGTCGCCGCTCTGCTCGTGCAGCGCACTGAACACGCCACAGGCCGAGCCGTCAAACATCAGTTCGCTACGGTCGTAGCCAATCTTGTTGATGACATTGCGTGCAGTCTGCATCAGGTCGATATATGCCTGACTCTTCACCTCGCCGGCGATGACCACTTGGCCGGTAGTGACAAGCGTCTCGCAAGCGACCTTCGACTGAGGGTCGTAAGCGAGGAACTGATCCAGAATTGCGTCACTAATCTGATCGGCAACCTTGTCGGGATGCCCTTCAGACACTGATTCAGATGTGAATAGGTAATTCATTTTCCAACAAATCTTTTTTGCACGACAACAACACTTGCCGTGCGGATGAATAAAATGAGTGGAAAATGCTAAGGGGAAACCCGCATATAGCCAGCAGGTTGTCGCAGTTTTAGCATTTTTTCAAGTGGTTGCAAGCAGCCAAATTTGTCCACTGTCTTTACTTTTAAGCGTGCAAAAGTAGTGATTTTAATTGAGAGTTGAGTATTAAGAGCTGAGAATTAAGTTTTTTTACCAATATGAAAAAGTGGGGTAACTATTCCGCGATTCTAAAAAATCTCCTCAACTTCCCCTCCCCTTTTCAAAGGGGAGGGGAAGTTTTGGTGAACCGCTGAATAGTTACAAAGTGGGGGACTGAACAGTTACACAATGGGCCTCGCCAAATAGCGAAGCCCATTGTGCATTATTCTACCCACTACCAGCGGAGCGGTCTACCAATGAAATGATCTACCAGCTGAAAGCGATCTATTTTCCCAGCATGATGTTGATGATGGCATTCACGTCGGCGATGTCGACCTGCCCGTCGCCAGTGACATCTGCTGCAGCGGTACTCTTTCCAAGCATCACATTGATGACTGCGTTGACATCGGCGATGTCAACCGTGCCGTCACCGGTAATGTCGCCGACAATGCCAGTCTCCTGCTCGACACTGCCCAATAGGCCATACAAGGTGTAGTAGCCGCCATTGACAAAGTCCATGTCCTCAGACTGAGCGCCACCGTTGACGCCATTGTTGAACACCAGGTATTCAGCCATGCCGTTGGGCGAGAGTTCGCCGCCATCCCATAGCCATACCTTGTTGCCAGTCACGGGCGATGTGCCCACTAGTGTCATCTTCGTGCCGTTCCAGTTGCCCGACCACTCGGTGCCCTCGCTGTCCCAGGTGTAGATGCGCGGGGCAGCATACTCGTTGGTTTCCAAGTAGCAATAGAGATGTCCAGCTATGGGCGAAGCCAGTTTTGGGATAGTGTAGCCAATGTATGGCTTGACCGTCGTGGTGACATTACGATACTTGGTGTAATCAGGAGCGCTGTAGGTGAAGAAACTACTGGTCGAGATTTCCCTGATGTCCTCGGTCTGGTTCTCAGTCCCGCCCGTGCCATTGTTAAAGATGACGTTGATGGTATTCACGTCAAAGGTCTTGTAGTACCATTTCGCGCCGGCGACATAGCAGAAAGGTAGGGTGCGGATTGGGGTGCCGGGCCAGTTCTTCGCGATGGGAGTCTCGTTGTTGTCCCAAGCATAGAGATGCGTGCTTGTGGCATCA
>JAEEJI010000019.1 GCA_016281825.1 Muribaculaceae bacterium
AATGGCCCGGTCTATGTGGGGGTGATTATCTTTGCCCTTGCCTTGCTGGGAGTCGCTGTGGTGCGCGGTCCGGTCAAGTGGTCGTTGGTGGTGGTTACCATCTTGAGCATCTTCCTGTCATGGGGACATAATATGATGTGGCTTACCGACTTGTTTATCAACTACTTCCCGATGTATAACAAGTTCCGCGCTCCTGCCAGTTGGCTGGTCGTCGCTGAACTCACGATGCCGTTGCTAGCGGTATTGGCGCTGAAGGAAATGTTTGAGAACAAGGATTTTTGGCGCGAAAACAAGTGGGCCGTGGTGGGCGCTTTCGGGTTTACTGCGCTGGTGTGCCTGTTGACCTGGCTATTCCCCAGCATGTTTGGAAGTTATAGCCAGCAGGAGCATGAGCAGCTCATCGCCACGGGCCAACTGCAGATGTATCCCACCGTGGATGCCGCTATCCGTGCCGTGCGTGGCGCGATGGTAAGTGGCGACGCCATGCGCAGTTTGCTTTTCTTGGCTTTGGGAGCCGGTGTGTTGGGTCTCTATCGTTGGGGCAAGATTAATCCGATGGTTACCTCGTTGGCGCTTGCCGCAGTGGTACTCATCGATATGGGCGTGGTCAATAGGCGTTATGTCGACAGTGAGACCTTTGTACCCGCTGAGACCGTTGACCAGGCACGAGGCTTCACGCCGCGGCCCGTCGACACGCAGATTCTGCAGGACAAGGATCACTACCGTGTGCTCGATATCCAGCACTTTGCCGATGCCATGCCCAGCTATTTCCACAAGACCATTGGTGGCTACCATGCCGCCAAGCTCACACGCTATAACGACTTGATTAATCGCCAGATTGCCAAGAATAACCAGCAAGTGTTGAACATGCTCAATACCCGCTATATCATTCTTGACGACAACACGATGCAGCAGAACCCCGGTGCGCTGGGTAATGCTTGGTTTGTCGATTCGATTGCTTGGGTTAAGGGTGCCGACCAGGAGATGGCGGGGCTTGACTCCATCCAGCCTGCCCGCCTTGCTGTCGCCGACGAGCAGTTCCGTGAGGTACTCAAGGGTGCCCAGACTGTACAGCCTGGTGACACCATCGCACTTACCAGTTATGCCGCCAACAAGCTGGCCTTCAAGAGCCATAGTCAGAACGGCGGTCTCGCGGTGTTCAGCGAGGTGTACTTCCCTTGGGGATGGCGCGCCACCATTGATGGCAAGGAAGCGCCCATTGGACGCGTAAACTATGTGTTGCGTGCCATGCAGTTGCCTGCTGGCGAACACACCATCGAGATGACTTTTGATCCACAAGAGTTACATCAGACCGAGGGTGTCGCCTCGGCAGCCATCATCGTCATCTTTGTGCTGCTCTTGCTTGCCGCAAACGTCGCCCTTTGGCGACGACTCCGCGCCAGCAAGAGTTCCCACCTTGCCGATGACGAGAAATAGTGTACTGTCACTCTCGTGAAGAACAACGCCCTATACGGTTGCAAGCATCGTAAGGGGCGTTGTTTTTTGATGGCAGAATAGTTAAAGATATTAAAGTTGGATGGTATAACCGGAAATTTCACTACTTTTGTAGTTTTGAAGCTATATACCTGTTGCCAACTAAAAACAAAAATGAAGATACAGAGACTGACGCTTGCCATCGTTGCGATGGCAGTGACCATGTGGGCTTCGGCCCAAAGTACGAGCACAAGCCCGTACAGCAAGGTGGGCTACGGCCTGCTCAGTGACAACGCATCGAGCATACAGCGCGCGATGGGGGGCGTGGGATACGCCATGCAGAACGGACGCGTAGTGAACGCGATGAACCCTGCCAGCTACTTGCAGGTCGACTCGTTGACGTTCCTATGGGATGTGGGCATCGACCTGACCAACTTGTGGTCGAAGGAGAACGGAAAGAGCGGCTACAACTTCGGTGGTGGCTTGGACTACTTGACCAGTCAGTTCCGCATCACCAAGCGGCTCGGAGGCTCGTTGGGCCTGGTACCCTATTCGTCGGTGGGCTACACTTTCGGCAACACGCTGAAGAATGGCGAGGAGTACCGTGGCGGGGGTGGTGGACTGGCACAACTTTACCTGGGAGCTGGCTACGAATTGTTCAAGGGCTTTAGCTTGGGAGCGAACGTGGCATACCTGTTCGGCACCATCAACAACACGACCACGGTCTCGGTTGAGAACAGCTCGTCGACCACCGTGTTCAGCCGCGTGATGGAGGTTCGCGACTGGAACATTCAGGTGGGTTTGCAATATGCGGTCAACATTGGCAATCGCAACCGACTGGTGTTCGGCGCGACCTATCAACCCAACAAGTCGTTCCATGGCCACTCGTGGGGCACCGCTTACGACTCGCAGGACTCCAAGATGGACACTGTGGGATATACCGATATGGCGGGCAAGTACGAGCAGCCTCACAGCATTGGTGTGGGTGTGAGTTACGAGTGGGATCGACGACTCATGGGCGAGGTCGACTTCACCTATCAGAAGTGGGCCGATGCCAAGTATCAGCCGCTGGCGGGCTTTGAGGAGGGCAATATGCACTTTGACAACCGCTGGAAGGCAGCTGCTGGCCTGCAGTACACGCCAGGTCGCCGCGGCTCGTATGTGGGCGCGATGATGTTCCGTGTGGGCGGGTTCTACAACCACGACTACATGAACATCAACGGCAACAATGTGCGTGACTATGGTGCAAGCATCGGCGTGGGGCTGCCTGTACCCAACGGCAAGACAACGGTCAATATCGGACTGGAATGGAAGCACCGCTATTCTGCCCCGACTTCGCTCATCAAGGAAGACTACCTGAACATCACCATCGGCGTCAATGTCAACGAGATGTGGTTCTGGAAGAACAAGATTCGCTAATCTTAAATGCACAATGCATAATGCACAATGCATAATTAGTTTTAGAACCCTGATCTTCTTCATGCTCACCATTGCGCTAACTAACCTGGTGGGTTGCAAGGATGGGGAGTTGAAGAGCGTGGTGAGCCATGCCACCGACCCCGAGCGTGTGCCCACGATGGCGAGCAACGATGTGCAGACCATCATCAGCGACGACGGGCACACGCGTTACCGCATCACCACACCTCGTTGGCTGATGTTTGAGGAGGCCAAGGAGCCGCATTGGATATTCCCCGATGGCGTGAAGGCCGAGGAGATGGATTCGGCTTACGTGGTAATCTCGACCATCGAGTGCGACTCGGCATACTACGACACGCACAAACAGCTGTGGGACTTGAACGGCAACGTGCGCATCACCAACGATGATGGCGATGTCATCCTCACAGACCAACTCTTCTGGGATCAGAGCGACCGCAAGCTCTTTAGCGAGGCGTTCATTCATGTTGAGAAGCAAGGCCGTGTTATCGAGGGCTACGGCTACGAAAGTAACGAGACCTTCACAACCTACACCCTGCGCCGCGTCGAAGCCATCTTCCCCATTGACGAGAGCCGCATGCCGCACCCCTAGGAAGCCCCCATCACCCCCATGAAGAGGGGGAAGTCCAGTCTGACTGAACATATAAATTATGATTAGTTCATCTTTAATAATTGTTATCATTTCCATTGCGTTGTCGGGGTTCTTCTCCGGCATGGAGATTGCGTTCGTGTCGTCGAGCAAGGTGCGTGCCGAGATGGACATCGCACGCGGGGGCATCATCGACCGCGTCATCAACGTGTTCTACTCGCACCGAGAAATGTTTATCTCGACCCTGCTGGTAGGCAACAACATCGTCAACGTGGTCTATAGCATCGCCATGGCGCAGTTGCTGACGGTGCCCCTGCGGCCATGGGTCGCGGGCAATGACTTCATGGAACTGGTGCTCATCACAGTCATCAGTGCCGTCATCATCCTGCTCACGGGCGAGTTCCTGCCCAAGGCGGTGTTTCGCATCAACCCGAACTACTCGTTGCGCACGTTCTCGCTGCCGCTATTCGTGTGTTATTGCTTGCTCTATCCCGTTTCCCGATTCATGCAACTGCTGTCGGCTTGGCTGATGCGACTGTTCGGTATCAAGGTGAAGAACGAGCGACTAGGACTCATCACTGTCGATGAACTAGACGCTTACCTACAAGAGAATATTGACAAGCACGAGGATGAGAACAAGGAGGTGGAGCATGAGGTGAAGCTGTTCGAGAACGCCCTCGACTTCAGCGACACCCGACTGCGCGACTGCATGGTTCCACGCAACGAGATGGTCGCCGTCGACATCAGCGACACGACACGTGACCAACTGGTGAGCCTGTTCACCCAGTCGGGACTGAGCAAGATTGTGGTCTACCGAGACGAGATTGACCATGTCATAGGCTTTATACAAGTGAGTGAACTCTTTGTCCCTGAGGTCGACTGGAAGACGCGCATCAAACCCGTCCTCTTTGCTCCCGAGACCCTCTTGGCGCGCAAGATGATGCGCAACCTGATGGGGCAGAAACGCTCCATGGCCATTGTGCTCGACGAGTTCGGAGGAACTAGCGGCATGGTCACACTCGAAGACCTCGTTGAGGAAATCTTCGGCGAAATTGAGGACGAACACGACCGCAACCGCCTCACAGCCAAACAGCTTGATGACCACACCTATGAATTGAGCGGACGCATGGAGATTGAGGAAATCAATGAGCGCTTCCACCTCGACCTGCCCGAAAGCGACGACTACCAGACCATCGCCGGTTACCTGCTCCATCTGCAGGAGGCCATCCCGGCAGTCGGAGAACGAATTGACACCGAACTCTATGAGTTTGAGGTCATCCGCAAGACTGCCGCGCGCATCGAACTAGTCAAACTCACCGTCAAGGACAATGAATAATGGATAATGAATAATGGATAATGAATAATTGTCATCTCAGTACTCCCAGCCATCCCAGTATTCCCAGTCATCCCAGTATTCCCAGTAAAATCAAGAGATATGGAAGAGAAAAATAACCCTAACCAGTTGCCGCCATTGTACATCGTTACCGGCGCAACCGACAGTATGGGCAGTGTGATTGCCCGTCGCCTCGCCAAGCAAGGCAAGCCATTGCTGCTCGCTTGCCGTGATATCGAGAAGGCACAACGCTATTGCGACAAACTCAAGAGCGAGACGCGCAACATGGACATCCAATGCCTGCAGCTCGACCTGAGCTCATTTGACCTGGTCAACGACTTCGTGGCGCGACTCAAGGCGTTGCAACGCCCGGTCTACGCCTTGGTAAACAATGCAGGAACGCTGCCGCGTCACAGCAAAATCTCGCCCGACGGCTATGAGCATACCGTGCAGGTCAACTTCCTGAGCACGGCGCTGTTGTCGATGGCGGTTTATCCGTTGATGGTCGAGAACGGACGCATCATCCTGTCGACCAGCCTGTCGAGACGACTGGTGTCGCTGCCCTACGAGTTCCCTGCCGTGAGCAACTTTACACAGATTGGCTCTTATGCACAGGCAAAGTTGGCACTGACACTGTTCAGCATCTACATGAGCACGGTGATGAAGACTCATCGCGTCAACGTCAACTGTGTCAACCCAGGGGTCATCAACTCAAGCGTGCTGGCGCTGCACCGATGGGTAGAGCGCGCCCCCGAATACATCCATAACCCGTTCCCCAACCCCGAAAACGGCATCATTCCGACGATGCGAGCTTTGGAATCGAGCGACACGGGATTTATCTTCCAGGGCAGTACGACGCAAACCAAGACCAGCTCGCTGCTGAAGAACAGAGACGTGTTCATCAAGTTGTGCAACGACACGATGCGCATCATCAAGAAGCACTTGCCTAATGAACAGGCTCAGTAAGGCTGAATGCTTGCCTGCAAATTCGACAGTAGCCACCATCGGCATGTTTGATGGTGTACACTTGGGGCACGCCACGCTTATCGAGGCACTGCGCAATGAGGCAGCGGCGCGCCGGCTGCAGACGCTGGTGGTGACTTTTGGACAACACCCGCAGCACGTGCTGCAGCGCAATCCCCAACTGAAGATGCTGCAGACAATGAACCAGCGGCTCAAAGCTCTGGAGGCATTGAACCCTGACCATCTGGCAGTACTGGACTTCACACCCGAACTGTCACGCATGGACAGTGAGCAGTTCATGCAGATGTTGCGCGACCGCTACGGCATGACGGCACTCATCGTGGGGTATAACCACCGATTCGGTCGAGCGCGTGGCGAGAAGTTTGCCGACTATGTGCGCATCGGGCGTGGTATGGGGGTTGATGTCATCAAGGCACCGGAATATCTAGGCGAGTATGCACCTGTGAGCAGTACCATCGTGCGCGGACTCATCGCCGCCGGAAAGGTCGATGATGCCATGCATTGCATGAACCGACCCTATCGTCTGGAGGGGGTCGTGGTGCATGGCTTCCACAACGGGCGCGGAATCGGGTTCCCAACAGCTAATATCGGCAAGACCGACCCTTGTCTCATCCTGCCGCACAATGGAGCATACGCCGTACTGGTGCATCTGGGCGATCGCACGCTGCAGGGCATGGTCAACGTGGGAAACCGGCCTACACTGGACAATGGAACCCAGCTCAGCATAGAGGTCAACATATTTGACTTTGACGAAGATATCTACGGTAAACCCATCGAGCTGGAATTCATCAAGTTCCTGAGACTGGAGTTCAAGTTGGGAAGCATCGAAGAGCTCCGCGCCCAGCTCACCCACGACCGCGACAAGTCACGAAAAATCCTAGATGCCTTTAGCCTTGACAATGAATAATGAACAATGAATAATTCATAATCGGCCGCTCCCCTCTCCCTCTGGAGAGGGGGTGGGGGGGAGGCCTCTCAATTCTCAATTTATACTAGATGAAAGTTAAGTTACATCGCGAGGGACAGAACATCATTATTGTCGTGTTGCTGATATTGATTGCCATCAATGCGGCGGCGATGGCGTTTATTGATGTCAAAGCCATACCTATTACCTTCCTGGTTATTTCGGTAGTGCTCTTTGCATTGGTGCTCAACTTCTTCCGCCTACCGAGACGACATTTCAAGGGGGACAATAGCGATGGTACAGCGGTCGTGTCGAGCGTCGATGGAACCGTCGTGGCACTGGAAGAGGTCTATGAGGATGAGTACCTGCACCGCAGCTGCATACAACTGTCGGTGTTCATGACCATCTTCAACGTGCATGCCAACTGGGTGCCTGTTGCAGGCGAAATCCAGTATGTCAAGCACCATAGCGGACGTTTCCTGGCGGCGAACCTGCCCAAGTCGAGCAGCGACAATGAACGGTCAACCATCGTCATCAAGACAAAGGGTGGCGACGAGATACTCGTCCGTCAGATTGCCGGTGCCATTGCCAGGCGCATCGTCACCTATGTCGAACAAGGCGAGGCTGTTGACATCGATGATTTCATAGGCTTTATTAAGTTCGGCTCCAGAGTCGACATCTTCCTGCCACTCGACACCGACATCCACGTTAAGCTCCACGACAAGACCTGGGGTGGTGAAACCCTTGTAGCTAGACTCAAAAGATGATTAAGAACAACATACCCAATGCAATCACGAGCCTGAATGGGCTGTGTGGCGCACTTGCGATTATAGCGGCATTCCATGGTGTGAATGACACAATGTGGGGGCTGAGTGGTTATCAACTGGCGGCTATTCTCATTGGCTTGGCTGCCGTCGCCGACTTCTTGGACGGACTATCGGCGCGACTGCTCCATGCCGTGAGCGGCATAGGCAAGGAACTGGACTCGTTGAGCGATTTGGTGAGCTTCGGCCTGGCACCC
>JAEEJI010000214.1 GCA_016281825.1 Muribaculaceae bacterium
AATTATGCTGACTTCCACAGCGACCCGCTGCCTGTGACCCAGGGTAACCTCACCGGTATTCTGGTGCTCACCGGAAGCGACCAGTGGCAGTTGTTCCTGCGCGACCTCGACGATGTAGACTTCGACATGGGCACCAAGGGCACCAAGGGCGACCCGTTCACCGTGGCTGAGTTCATCGAGAACCAGGGCAACGGCAAGAGCCGCTGGATGACAGGTTATGTCGTGGGCGCCGTGGCACCTGAGGTGACCAACATCAGCAGCAACAGTGACATCGAGTGGAAGGCTCCGACCACGCTCGCTACCACGCTGGTTATTGCCGACGCACCTGATGTGACCGATATCAGCAAGTGTGTCGTGGTTCCGCTGCCCCAGGGCTCGAAGTTCCGTGAGCAGGCCAACCTGCTTGACAACCCCGAGGTTTACAAGACGCAAATCTGGGTCAAGGGTGAGTCAACGACCTATATGGGCGCCAACGGTATCGGCGGCAACAGCGGTACGACTGACGAGTTCAAGATGAGTATCGCCACTGGCGGACTCTCCAGCCTCAACGAAGGCTTCGAAGGCGGCCTGCCCAGCGACTGGCTCAACCTGCAAGTGAGTGGTGACAAAAAGTGGTACACCACATCGTTCGACAACAACACCTACGCCGCCATGACGGGCTACAAGGGCACCAACCCGCCCTTCGACGCTTGGCTCATCTCACCGGCACTGGCCATTAGCAAGGCTGAGAACAAGAACCTGAGCTTCCGCACACAGGTCAACGGCTACGGCAGCACGACCACCATCTTTGAGGTCTATATCATGTCGACCAACGACCCGAATACGGCAACGCTGACCAAGCTCAACCCGGCACTCGCGACCGCTCCTAACAGTGGTTACAGCGACTGGAAGCAGAGTGGAGATCTCGACCTGAGCCAGTTCAATGGAACCTATTACATCGGCTTCCGCTTCTATGCTACTCAGGACGCCAACTACGCCACCTGGTGTGTCGATGACGTGAAGTTCAACTACAGCGGTTCGGTTACCCCGCCTCCCACGCCTGAACCCGCCGGCACGCGTGCCGACTTCGAGACAATGAACGGTGGTGAGGCCAAGTCGACTTATGGCACCTATACCTCAACGGCTGGCTGGAAGGCGGTGAACTGCAACGTCCTCTCGGGCGGTGAAGTGGACAGCAATCCCGTCTTCAAGTTCATCGGCTTCATGGACGGCTCGACTACCCAGTATGCGTTTGCGCCTTGCCTCAACGGCAAGACCAGCTCAGTGGGCACGGTGACTTCTCCCGCTCTTACCGGTGGCATCAAGAAGCTCACCTTCAAATATGGCATGCCCTACACCGACACCCAAATCAGCATGCGTATTGACATCATGCAGGGCGGACAGTCGGTCAAGAGCTGGACGGTGACAGAGACTGCACCCGTCAAGTATCAGGCCTACACCTTCAGTGAGACCTGCAATGTCACGGGTGACTTCCAAATCGTATTCACCAATCTCTCGCCCACCCAGCAAGACTCCAACAAAGACCGCATCTGCATCTGGAACGTCAACTGGGAGAACAATTAGTCTCTTATCACGTTGAACCGATAAATTACACCCCCTTTCATCCGCAGATGAAGGGGGGTGTAAATGCTTTTTCACTAAAGCTATAGGAACCTCCAACGAAAGGTGAACCACTACAATGGTTTGATGACGAAGGTAAAGATGCGGTAGCCATAGGGCAGCAAGTAGGGCTTTAGTGGCCAGGCACCCCAGGAGTTGACGCAGCCCAATCCCATCTGTTGCTGTTGGATGTGGAATTGGGTGGTGCCCGATGGCATGAGGTCGCCGCTGTGATGCCCCCAGGCATGCTCCTTGACCGGGCCGTCATCGAGTTGGTCGGTGGTGTAGGGTAGGGCGCTCGCCTCAATAACGTTATCGCTATAGACTCTCAATCCCTTTCCGTTGGCATCAGTCACTTGGAACCATCTCACATCGGTGTGGTTGCCACTCTCCTGCGGGCGTATGTAGTCGTAATACTGATCCTTGACTAAGCCGTTGTAAATGCCGATATGTTGGCTGCTCTTTCGGTCGCGGTAGCACTCGATGGGGCCGCGGCCATAATAGGTCACTCGATCAAACGTGGCGGGCATTTGCAGCTGCATGCCGTAGCGGAACATCTCGGGTATCTCCGCCCCCGGTGTGGTGGTCATCTTCTCCTCCACCACCACCTCTCCCTGCAGGGTGAGTGTATAGGTCATGGTCAGACTCGCCTGCTGCTCGGGCATATTGAACTGTGCCACCACGGTGTTACCATCAAGGGTACACGACTGCAGTTGCATCTTGGGCTCACGCCAAGTGGCGAACCGGCGTTGTAGGCCAGCTCCATAGTCGTTGTCAGTAGGTGCGCGCCAAAACTCGGGCAGGAGACTTTTGCGGTTGGCCAACAAGGGAGTGCCATCGCTATCCAGGTAGTCAATCCACCCCGTTTGCTTGCCAATGGTTACTGTTGTTCCAGCGGCTTGCAGCTTGATGTAGGCATTCGCTTGCTCGACCTCTACTTCCTCGCGCTCGGCGAACGTCGCTGGGAAGAGATAAGGCCGCACAACCATCTGCTCATGCGCCAGCACTTGTCCTTCGTTGACCAGTGGCATGCCCTCGCAGGCAACGAATTCAAAATCCACCACCACTTCGCTATTGCGGGTCTGCATAGCCTTGATGATGGCATTTCGCAGTGCTTTGCTGTTCACGATGCGCCGCTCTTGTGGCTGGATGCCCGTTATGTCGATGTCGGTAATCGCCTCATCAACGCTCGTTTCCAAGGCTCGGACATGAGCCACCAGCTGCAGGTCGTCAAGTGTGCGGAAGAAGTTCTCATTATAGACCTCAAATCTGCCCTCCTTAATATCCACATCGTCTATCCAAGCATTCTGATAGAAGTATGCTACCTCATGGGCATGCGGGTTCAGACGGCGGTCAGGGGCGATGATGCCGTTGCAGTTGAAGTTGTAGTCGCTGGCGGGATAGCGGCCATAGTCGCCACCATAGGTAAATATCTCGCGACCTGTAATGGGACTCACATCACGCAATGCCTGGTCGACAAAGTCCCAAATGAAGCCGCCTTGGTACTTGGGATGGCGACGGATGAGTTCCCAGTATTCCTTGAGTCCGCCCATTGAGTTGCCCATAGCGTGGGCATACTCGCACTGGATGAGTGGACGTGGATCTTCACCCTGGGCATATCGCGCACAGTCATCATACCAGTAATACATCGGGCAGAAGATGTCGGTCTCCCGTGCCAGACCGGCACGCTCATACTGCACCGGTCGCGTGGTGTCCTGCGCCTTGATCCAGTCATATACCTTGACGAAGTTCGGCCCATGCCCAGCCTCGTTGCCCATCGACCAAATGATGATGCAGGGGTGGTTGCGCAATGTCTTCACATTCGCCTCGTTGCGCTCTAGGTGCATCTGCTCAAAGTCGGCGCGTCGTGCCAATGTTTTTTCGTTGTAACCCATGCCGTGGCTCTCTAGGTTCGCCTCGGCCACCACATACAGTCCGTACTCGTCGCACAGGTCATACCACCGCGGGTCATCGGGATAGTGGCTGGTGCGCACTGCGTTGATGTTCAGACGCTTCATAATAGAGATGTCCTGAACCATCCTTTCGACCGACACCACATAGCCCCCATCGGGATCCAGTTCGTGGCGGTTGACGCCCTTGATGAGGATAGGTTTGCCGTTGACCAATAGTTGCCCTCCCGCAATTTCGATATGACGGAATCCCACGCGCTGTCGCACCGCTTCGATGACGCGGTCGCCCTGCCGTAGCGTTATTAATAAGGTATATAGATATGGGGTCTCGGCAGTCCATGCATGAGCCTGCGGAATGGTTGCGTGCATGCCGCGAGCCACCTCGTTACCCTCGGCGTCGAGCAGTCGCGCTTCAACGGTCGCCTTCCCCACCACGCTGGCCTTCACATCCAGTATGCCATTGCCGTCCACCCAGTCCTGCCCGATGATCAGGTCAGCGAGGTGTGCCTTTGGACGTGCATAGAGGTATACTTCTCGGGCAATGCCCGTCAAGCGCCAGAAGTCCTGATCCTCAAGATAGGTGCCGTCGCACCACCGCATCACCTGCAGGGCGATGAGGTTGCTGCCACGTTTCAGATACTTGGTGACATTGAACTCTGCCGCAACCTTTGAGTCCTCGCTGTAACCCACCTCGCGCCCGTTGATCCACACCGTCAGATTGCTCGTTGCCGAGCCCACGTGCAGGTAGATGTCCTGCCCGTTCCAGTCGTCGGGCACGTTCACCGTTCGTCGCAGCGAGCCAGTATAGTTCTGTGTCTCGCCGATGTGTGGCGGGTTGGTCTCGAAGGTCGTTGCCCAGGCATAGCCGATGTTGCGGTAGATGGGGTCGCCGTAGCCGTTCAGCTCCAGCATGCCCGGCAGGGTGAAGAGGGTCCATTGCGAGTCGTCATACTTCGTGTCATAGAACCCCGCGGGTGCCAGGTCATGGTTGCGTGCGAAGTGGAATCGCCATTGGCCTTCCAGGCTCATATAGCGTTTCGAGGCGCTCTTGTCGCCGTGCAGCGCCAGGGCCTCGTTCTCGTAGGCGAAGAAGTTGGCGCGCCTCACCTCTCGGTTCACCTGGTTCACGCTCGGGTCTTGCCACCGCTCGATGGCGCTCGCCGTCAGTGTCCAGGCGAGGGCCAGCGCGGCAACGATAGTTTTAGTCTTGTGATTCATTGGGTTTCTATTTTTTTGTGCCACAAAGATAAAGCATTCTCGGCAGATAGCAAAATCTTAAGGAATTTAATACCTGTTGTCCCTACAATCAATGGTCAAATTAATTTAGGGACAACTGCTATATAATTGCTGAGAAAAAAGCAGGTCAGGCAACCGTGAGGTTCCTGGCCTGCTTAAACTTATGATTGCGAGAGGTTATATCGCTTTTAGGGGTCAGACGTCAGCAACTCGCAAGCGAGTTTTTTTAAAAAAATGTGCACGCTCTTCACAGCGAATGCAAATAAAATCTGCATCCTGCCAGCTCGCGTCAGCGAGCACTGAGACCTCCTTAGCGGCAATTGATGTGCACAGCCTGATTGGCGATTTGTAGGACAAACTCGCCCGGTTCCAGGTGACGCTGGTCGTCATAGCCCACAAATGCCAGGTCATTGGCCGGCAGGCTGAAGGTGACGGTGCGTTGCTCGCCCGGTTGCAAGTCAATTTTGGTAAACGCGCGCAGGCGTCGAGCCTCGGGGATGATGCTCGCCACGATGTCGCGCGAGAATAGCAAGACGCTCTCTTTGCCTGCCCTGCTACCCGTATTCTTTACATCCACACTCACGTTGAGTACATCGCCTGCGCTGAACTCAGTTTTGTCCACACGCAGGTTGCTGTAGTCGAATGTAGTATAACTTAATCCGAATCCAAAGGGCCACTGCACATCGACCTGGGCATTGTAGTCATAAGCGCCCTCCATCGTACCCGTCATCTCGCTGACACGATAGTCATAGGTCGTGAGCGAAGCCGAGTAGCGAGGATAGGTATAGGGCATTTTGGCCGAGAAGTTATCAACACCCGCCAACAGACGCGCCAGGGCGTTGCCACCCTCGTTGCCAGGCAACAGTATGTTGACCACCGCCTCGGCCAGCGGCTCGATGTCGCTGATTAAGCGGGGACGGCCCTCGTTGAGCACCAGCACGATGGGCTTGCCGGTCTTGGCGAGTGCCTTGACCAGGTCGCGCTGTTTGGCCGACAGAGCCAGGTCATCGAGGTTGCCCGGTGTTTCGGCATAAGAATTCTCGCCCACGCATGCCAGGATGACATCGACCTGGGCAGCGGCGCGCACGGCACGGTCAATCTGTGGCTCGTTCTCTTCCCAGTACAGACCGTCATTGTTATAGGTCACGCCCGGCTCATAGACGATGTTCGCATTGCCAAAGCGTTGCTGCATCGCCTCGAGGATGGTGTTGTGGCTTGAGGCGAACTTATCGGCATCCTTTCCTTGCCAAGTGTAGCTCCAGCCCCCATTGAGGCAGCGCATTGAGTTAGCATTAGGTCCTGTCACCAGAATCTTCTGACCCTGCTTCAACGGTAGGATGCCCTTGTTCTTGAGCAGAATCATCGTCTGCACGGCAGCATCTTGTGCCGCCAAGCGATGCTCTTCGCCACCGTACTTGGGATAGTCCTTGATATCGGTGTTGGGCATGTCGAACAGACCCATGCGGTACTTCATGCGCAAGATTCGACGCACAGCATCGTCAATGCGTGTCATGGGCACACGCCCCTCACGCACCGCCTCAATCAACAGGTCACAGAAGTCCAGGTTGAACGGCTCCATCGCCATGTCAATGCCGGCATTGATGGCGAGGCAGATGGCGTCCTTCTTGTTAGCAGCCACCATCTCGCGCTTCCACAGGTTCTCGATATCGGCCCAGTCGGTGACTATCATGCCGTCCCAACCCGTCTCTTCCTTGAGCCACTGGGTCAAGTACTTGGCATTGATGTGCATCGGTGTGCCATTGATTGACGCCGAGTTGACCATCACCGAGGTCGCACCCGCCTCGACACACGCCTTGAAGGGTGCGAAGTGCTTCTCGCGGAGTTCCCACTCGGGCAAATAGGCCGGTGTGCGGTCCTTGCCTGTGCGTGGAATGCCATAAGCCATATAGTGCTTCATCGACGTTCCGATGTGGTATTTGTCGATATGGTTCGGGTCAGGGCCTTGGAAACCCTCGACCATCGCCTTGCCGATGACCGTACTGAGCAGGCAGTCTTCGCCAAAGTTCTCCCACACACGTGGCCAGCGCGGGTCTCGCGAGAGGTCAACCGTTGGTGAGTAGGTCCAGGGGCAGTTGGCAGCACGTGTCTCATAGGCAGTGATGCTCGCGGCACGGCGGGCCAAGTCAGGGTCAAACGATGCGCCCAGGTTGGTGTTCTGCGGGAACAGAGTCCCACGCAGCGTGTAGGTCGCGCCGTGGTTCTGGTCCAGGCCATAGACGGTGGGAATTCCGCAAGCCCGCAACGAGTAGTCGTTGATGGTGCGGATGGTCTGCTGCCACCACTCGGGCGTCTGCGCCACCGGGCCGGGTGTGTTCAGCACCGACCCAATCTTGTAGCGCATGAAGGCATTGTCCATCTTGTCCTTGTCCAGGACAAATTTCTCGCCTTCCCAATGTCCTAGTACATCGATGGCCAGTTCGGTCATTTGTCCCACCTTTTCCTCCAGCGTCATGCGGCTGAGCGTCTGCTCCACGCGCCGTTCGATGTTGGCATCGGGGACATAGTTGATGGACTGGGCAAAGGCGCCAGTTGTGGCGAGAAGCCCCGCCACAACAGGCATTGCCAATTGTTTCATCAAACGCATAGTTCTTATCGATTATTCGGCAGTAACCTTGGTGATTGTGTATCCGTCGCCCACGATGAGGCAGCCGTCCTGGCTGTTCATCAGCTCCATCGAGTAGTCGGTCAGTGTGTACTCAAGTACCATGCTGCCCGAGATCATGATGTCGCCACGCTCAGGATCGCCCTTGCCCGTCAGGATGTTGTTCCACCAGGCGGTGGTCACGGTACCCTGGCCATTGCCGTTGACATAGACGCGCAGGATGGTTCCGCTGTGCACCAGCGATGCCATTGTGCTCTGCAGTGCGTTGAACGGCGTGCCCCACGTCACCGCCCATGAGCCTTCCCACAGGACGGTCTCGCTCGTGACGTTGAAGTTGGCCTTCTCGACCATCTCGCTGCCGTTGATGAACTTCACGGCCTTGCCACTGGCATCGGTTGCTGTCATCTCATAGTCACCCGGTTGCAGGTTAGGCACCTTGAATGTGAGCGAGGTGGCCGTCTTGCTGACAATCGTAGCCGCCTCGTTGCCAATCTTCATGCTAGCCATCTTGTCCAAGTTCTGGCCCTCGATGGTCACCTCAGCATTGGCCTTGCCGCTGAACGACGCGCCATTGATGATGGGTGCCGAAGACACCGTGATGTTTCCTCCGCCATAGATGAAGCCCGTGGCATCGGCCACCGTCAGCTGATAAGTGCCGTCGCCGAGCGATGTGGGCACGGTATAGGACACATAGTCGCCATCGCTGTGATAGGTCGCGTTGGCTGCCACGCCGTTGATGATGACCTTAGTCACCTTGCTCATGTTCGTTCCGTGTAGCGTAGCCTCCGTTCCGGGTACCACCAGACGGTCGAAGAGCAGGTCACCCGGCACAGGGTCGCCGTCACACGGACGCACAATCACCATGCCCGTGCGTGAGGTCTCCAGACCCTTGGTCGTGCGGGCCACCACCTTCAGGACATAAGTACCAGCCAGCAATGGCATATCGATGGTGTTGCCCGTGGCAACTACCTTGTCGTCAATATACCACGTCACCGTGGTGTGCTCGGCGGGAGTTACGATAACCTCCTCCGTCAGATTGATGTCACGGGTAAAATTCTTGAACTCACCAGGGACACCATTGTTCCAGTCGGGGAAATAGGGGTTCAGGATTCGGGGGTAATCATCCTCGCTGGCCGTGGTGAACGGATCATCCGATGAACAACTCGTGAAAGCCATTATCGCTGCGACCAGCGCCATCAGTATAAAATATCTGCTTTTCATATCTTTCTGTTCTTTAATTCTTTAACTGTATCCATAATCCGAATCACTCCAGACCCTTATAGTTGATCTCGTGCATATCCCACCAGACGCGTACGTGCCAGTCATCCTGACCTCCCAATCGGTTCAGGGCTTCTGTGTAGTTTGCGCTATTGTACTTCGACTCCAGGTTGGGGTACTTCAAACGCGTGGGTGTGTGCATGTTAGGATCCTCGTAGGTAAAGTCATAGTTGGGCAGTTGTGCGCGGTCGTAGATGACCGGGTAGTCCGAACGTCTCAGGTTCGCCCAGCACTCCGACGGGTTGGTCAAGTGCAGAATCCACGCCTGGGTGTTGATGCTCTCCTTGGGGTTCTCGCCCAGCGGGTTCGCGGCGATGAAGGCCGTGATTTCGTCCTCGCTGATGGGCTCCACAATCTTGTAGTGATCATTGAGCAGCATCATCGATGCTCTCACGCCATTCTCATAGTGCTTCTGTGCTGTGCCGCTGACGGCCCAACCCTTGGTGGCAGCCTCGGCGAGCAGGAACTCTACCTCAGCGTAGGTCATCAGGATACCTGGGCAGTCGGGTTGCTCGAAGGCCAATGCCAAGAACGGACGGGTCATGCGGGCAGGGAAGTTGCTCTGGTCATAGCCAGCATCGGGGAACTCCTCGACCAGGCGTGCCAGCGTGGGAATCTCGGCGTTGGAGGGTATGGTGGGCCAGTTGTGCCACCATGCAGCGCCGGGGATACAAGGCTGTGGGCCTGTGCCACCATTGGCTTGCCATGCCAATATCTCGTCGGTCACGTCATAGCATCCCTCGGGAGCCGTCTCGCTGCGCTGGGTGTTCAAGTAATGACGGCAGATGCGCAACAGGCGTGGGTCGTTGGTGTTCTTCAGTTGCTCGTACAGCGTTGAGCACACAAACGTGGGCGAGGTCGGGTCTTGTCCGTAGAGAATCTCGCTCAGCGCGTTGACGCGGAAGTCCAGGTCACGGCTGCCATCATACAGGGTGAATGGGCTCTTGATGTAGTTGATATAGGCATCGTCTGCTGCCGAACTGATGATACCGCCGTTAGCCTTGATAGCCTTCTCAAACTCTTCCTTTGCCTTGGTGGGGTTCACGTCCGAGATGCGCATAGCGAAACGCATACGCAGCGAGTTGGCATACTTCTTCCACTTGTTCACATCGCTGGCAAGGCTGGTCACGTCGCCGCTGATGCGGTCGGAACCGGTACCTAGCTGTGCCACACAGGCTGCCAGCTCCTCAAAGAAGTAGTTGTAGATTTCCTCCTGCGTGTCATACTTGGGAGTGGAGATGCCCTCGAGGTAGCCCAAACCAGCCTCAGAGCAAGGCACGTCGCCGTAGATGTCGGTCAGCACCGACATGATGTAGACCTTGTGAATGCGCAGCGCGGCGTTCACGTTGGGTGACTCTTGTGAGTTGTAGATGCCATCGACCATATTCTTGATGGCGACTGAGTAGAACTGGTCCCACACCAGACGCATCTGGTCGTTGTTGGCCAGCACCGAGCCGGCATAGTTCGACACGTTCCAACCGCCCATACAGTGCTGGGTGAAGCCAGTGATGTAGCTGCGGTAGGTGTCCATCAGACCAAAGTCACCGTAGGTCTGCAGCAGACCCGTGGTCAGCTGCGCGTTGGGGTCAATGAAAGATGCCTTCGACTCGTCGGTATTCAGGTCTTCCATATAACTGTCGCTGCAAGAGCTCAAAGAGAGCACGCTTGCCAGCACCATGATGATGAAATATATCTTTTTCATATCTTGATTTGTCTTTTACTGTGTTGCTTACTCTCAGAATTTCAGATTCACGTTAAGTCCGAAGCTGCGACGTGAGGGCAGAGAACCATACTCAAGTCCCAGACCCGACGTGTTGTAGCCCGAGTCGGGGTCGATGTTGGGGATGTTCTTCCAGATGATGAACGGGTTGCGAGCCACAAATGAGAGGCTCAGACCTTTCACCGCCTTGCCAAGCATCGACTCGGGGAAGGTGTAACCGAAGATAATCTCGCGGCACTTGACATAGGAGTTGTCATAGATGAACATCGCGGGCGCATTGCGCGACACGCTCTCCCAGTAGGACTGCGGATCGATGGGATAAGTGTTGGGCGAATAAGTGCCGTCACCATTGGCCACCACGCCCGGAGCGATAAAGCCCTCGGCCTTGCCGGCGGCACGCCACTCGTCGATGGTCATACCAGCCTCGCGGCGAGCCTCCTCCGAACGGTACCAATCCTCACGACCCTCGAGGGTCTCCTTTGCTTTACCCGTCTGGAATGCTGAACGCATCGACATCGAGAAGATATCAGCACCCACCTTCACGTCAAAGGATGCCGACAGGCGGAAGTTCTTGTATGAGGCGGTCAGGTAACCACCACCGGTCCAATCCCATGAGGCATTGCCCAGGGTCTTGGGAGTCTCGTCATACATGGGCATACCGGTACTTGGGTTGATGAGAATCTCTCCTTTCTCGTTGCGCTGGAAGTCCGGACCGACAATCGAACCAAAGTTCTCGCCGACCTCGGCACCCACCGACACGTTACACCACATCGCCTTCTCAAGCTCGAAGTAGTCCATGCCTTCGGTGAGAGACTTCACCTTGTTCTGGTTCTTCGAGAAGTTTACACCCAGGTCGAGTGCGAAGTCGCCAGCTTGCACGGCACGGCCGTTCAAAGCAATCTCAATACCGCGGTTCTGAATCTCACCGGCGTTAATCAGGCGCGAAGAGTAACCCGAGGTTGCCGAAGATGCCAGACCGATAATCTGGTTCTTAGATACCTGATCATAGTAGGTGACATCAATGCCCAGACGGTTCTGGAACAACTTCATTTCCAGACCCAGCTCAAACGAGTTGGTCTTGGTCGGTTTCAGGTCTTTGTTGGGCTGTGTGCCGTTGTTGATCATACCGATGGTGTATCCGGGAATCGAATACTTACCGGTGGTGTAGTTCAGTGCGAGCTGATAGGGATCGGTGTCCGAACCTACCTGTGCCCACGACGCACGCAACTTACCATAGTTGAGGATGTTCTTGTTGCGGATATACTCCGAGAACACCCAGCTGGCCGAGAACGACGGATAGTAATACACATTGTTTCCGATGGGCAGTGTCGACGACTGGTCGCGGCGCAAGGTTGCCTCCAGATAATAGGTGTGGCGGTAACCGAGGCTAGCGCTACCAAACAGGGAGTTAATCTGCTTCTTGTAGGTGTTCTGCTGAACGCTCTGCTCCGAGAAGTTCATGATAGCGATGACATCCTTCATCTGCATGTCCAGACCGGTGAAGACACTGTTCTTGTTGTCCACCTTGAAGATGTTGCCACCCAGGGTGCCGTTGAAGTCCCAGTCGCCCCAGTGGTTGTTGTAGAGGGCGAGCAGCTCGGCGTTGAGCGTGCGGTTGTTGAAAATCATGTTCTGCAACTGACCAGCTGCCTTTCCGGGGGTGGTGGGAGCGATGTAGTCCTCAAAGGTCATGTTGTTGATATCGGTACCCACGGTGCCTTGCAGTTTCACATGCTCGTTGATGTTCCAAATCGCCTTGGCGGTCAAGCGATAGATGTCCTTCGCGGTCTTGTTCTCGCACTTGTACAGGTCCCAATAGGGGTTCTTGTTGTACTGGTCCAAACCGTTCCAGTTGGCATAGGTGCCATCCTCGTTCTGGTAGTGCTTTAGCCACTCCTGGTTGTAGGTGCCGGCGAGCGTCATCAGGTTCTTACCGACGTTGCTCTGAGAGTCACCCAGTGCGGGACGATTCTTCACATCCTCACGCGTATAGTTAGCGGTGAAGTCCATGTCCACGGGACCCAGCGCCGTATTCACGCGCAGGTTGAAGTTGTCACGGCTCATGTGCGTCTTCGGCAAGATGTCGCGGTTGCGCATGTCAGTGGCCGAGAAGCGGATGCCCGTCTTACCAGCGTTTGCTGACAAGATGATGGTGTTCTGTGCCGTCAGACCGGTGCGGAAGAAGTCCGACACATTATTAGGATACATCAAGAATTGGCGGTCTACTCCGTCAAAGTAACGCATCGTGTAGGTGTCAGCCTTGGGGCCCCAGCTCATGTTGGTGCCTGTGGTGGCTGAGACTGAGTATTGGCCGTTGTTGCCCATGCCGTAGATTTCCTGAATGTTGTCCCACTTGGCGAGCTGAGTGTCGACAGTGAACGAGCCATTGTATTCAACCGAGAATTTTTCCTTGTCGTCGGCACGCTTGGTGGTGATGAGAATCACACCATGCGAGGCGCGGCTACCATACAGAGCCGAGGCCGCAGGGCCCTTGAGTACTGTCATGTTCTCGATGTCATCGGGGTTGATGGCCGAGATGCCATCACCCAGGTCGTAACCACCCTCAACACCGGCACTGCCAAAGTTGGTGTTGTCCAGGGGCACACCGTCGATGACATACAGCGGCTGGTTGTTACCGGTCATTTCGGTGTTACCACGCAACAGCACGCGGGTCGAACCCGAGGCACCACCAGCAGTCTGGTTAACCACCAGACCGGCGACCTTGCCGGCCAGCGAGTTGATGACGTTGGTCTCTTTGGCCTTGGTCAGTTCTTCGCCTTTCACTTCAGCGAGCCCGTAACCAAGAGCCTTGCGCTCACGCTTGATACCCAAGGCGGTGACGACCACCTCACCCAGGATTTCGCCGTCCTCCTCGAGCATGACTTGCATGCCGTCGTGAGCCCGTGCGGTCACGGTCTTGTAACCCACATAGCTAATCTCGAGCGTGGCGTTCTCCTCGCAGTTGAGCGAGAAGTTTCCATCCAAGTCGGTAGCAGTGCCAGTGGATGTTCCCACGACCTTCACAGTCGCGCCAATCAGTCCACCATTAGCATCCGAGACCGTTCCGTTGATGATCTGTTTGCCTGGAGCAGCTGCTGCGCTGGCCGCGGGGGCTGCGCTGGCCGGCATTGCTGCGGGCAAACACATCATGCCTGCACCCAACAGGCATAGAAGAATAAATCTCATTTTCATGTCTTTAATTCTTTGGGTTTTTAAAAGTTTAACAATATATTAGTTGTTCTTATTGAAAATTCCGTTGAGTATCCAGGGGGCCTTGACGCTCATGCCGCGACGGCGGTCAAAGATGCCGAACTTCTCTTGTCCGTTGCCGAAGGTGTTGTTGTCCCACACGAAAGTGGAGAAACCGCGCTTGCGGGCTTCGCTGACGAGGAATTGGCAATAATAGGTCATGTTTTCATGAATCTTGTCGGCCTGGCCGCTCTTGTAGTGGTCGCTCACGCCCCATTCGCCGATGATGACGCCGAGGCCTGTGCTGCCCCACAACGAGTCGGCGCGGTTAAAGAGGTCAACCATGGCCTGCTCGCCGCTGGCGGGAACCTCGCCGAACTGGCGGTACTGCTCGCCCCAATAATAAAATTTCCCCTCGCCGGCATATTCCCAGGGGGTGTAGTAGTGGAACTCAACGCTCATATAGTCGTTGCCGTTGCCCTCAATGTCGGTGGGGATGATGAAATCGCCATTGGACAGTCCGAAGTCGGGATTGCATACATAGGTCTGCACAATCAAGTGGCGTTTGGCGTTGTTGCCGCCCGTGGCGCGCACAACGTCGATAAAAGTTTGGTTGTAGGCATTTTGCACCTCGAGGTTCTCGGCGGTGGGCTTGCCCCAGTTGTCGGGCTCATGCACTTCGTTGGTGCCGGCAAACGCCACGCGGTAATCATAGTCGGCCATCTCGCTGGCGATGTTGAACCACAACAGGGCGAGTTTTTGGCAGTTTTCCTGCATGTGTTTGTGCTTGGGACGACCTTCGAGCCACTGGTCGTGATGGGTGTTGATGATTACCTTCATGTCACACTCCAGACACCAGTTGATTATCTCCTTGACGCGCTTGAGCCAAGCCTTGTCAATGCTCATCGCCAGGGGATTGGTGATGTGGCACTGCCAGCGGACGGGGATGCGAATGGCGTTGAAGCCCGCCTCCTTGACGGCTTTGATGGTCTTGCGGGTTACCTTGGGGTTGCCCCAAGCGGTCTCGGCATTGATGGAGTTCTCCCACAGCCCGATGTCCATCGACCGGCTGTTCTCCCAAGCTGTGGAGCATTCCAACTGGTTGCCCAGGTTCCATCCGGCAAGCACTTCGTGGTTCCATTGCTTCGCGGTGGGTTGCCCCAGACAGGACACGCCCAGGGTGGCAGAAAGAATGATGGTAAGAAATATTCTCATTTTCAGTAGCAGTTGGTTATGTCCTCGCCTTCAGGAGGCGCGGAAATACGGGGCAAAAGTACTACCTATTGTAAATAGGTACGGTCTCAAATCTGACAATTGCCTGATTTGAGACCGTGAAATGTTAGTTTTTAAACCCCGTGTGATAGCATTCAAACCTCCTCGTCATCACCGCCAACGCGATACTTAGATGGGGTGACACCGAAGTATTTCTTGAAAACGGTACTGAAATATTTAGGGTTGTCAAACCCCGTGAGCGAGGCGGTGTCGGTGACGGTGCTGCCGTTGCGCAACAGCACGGCGGCGCGCTCCAGACGGATGACGCGGATGAAGTCTTGCGGCGACTTGCCCGTATAGGACTTGAGTTTTACATAGAACAGTGTGCGGCTCATCATCATCTCGCGGCATAGCTTGTCGATAGTAAAGTCACTCTCGCTGAGGTGCTCGACGATGTGCTTGGTGGCGCGGTCCACAAAGTCCTTGCCGTCGCCCAGTAGGCCGCCCGTGTTGGTGGAGGGTCTTGCTTCCCCCTCTTTATGGGGAATCGAGGTGGGTGAATCTTCAGGGAGAACTGAGGGTGACAAATCCTTTAGAGGAACTGAGGGGAGCGAATCCATTAGAGGGACAGAGGAGGGCGAATCGTTCTGCGACAGCTGCAGGTAATCGATGGTCAGGCGCATATACTTGTTGTGCAACTGGTAGATGCGCCATGCGCCGTAGAAGGCCAGCCCCACCAGCGCCACATAGAAGCACCACATCCACCATGAGTTCCACCAAGGCTGCGCGATGGTGATGACAAGCGTCTTCTCATCGAGCACAACCCCACTCGTGCGGCTCACGGCGCACAGCACCAGTCGGTGCGTGCCTGGGGCGAGGTTGGTGAAGTGGATATACTGCTGGTCGGTCAGCTGGCTCCATTCGTCATCGCCCACACGGTAGCGATAGGCGATGTCAAACTGATATCGCAGGTTGATGCTCTCGTAGTAAAGGTCAAACGTATTCTTGTCGTAGGGCAAGTACAGCACGTCGTTGTCGAGCATGCGTTGCACCTGCTCTCTAAACTTGTCGTTGTCATCGTCTCCGCAGCTCACACCCCTGATGTGCAGCCGCGTGGTGTAGTCGATGGCGTGCACCTCCTTGGGGTTGATAATCACCGCTCCCGTGGTCGATCCCAAGAGGATGTCGCCATTGTCGAGCCGTGCGACGGCGCAACTCGAGTACTCCCGTGCTAGGCCGTAACAATAGTTCACGTCAACCGCCTTGTCAGGTTCCCGTGGCGCCACAAATGCCAATCCCTGCTCGGTGGCTATCCAGATGCGTCCGTCGTCACCCGCCGTCAGGCTGCACACGCAGTTTGAGGGCAAACCCTGCTGTGTGGTCAGCTGTCGGCACGCCTGGCTCTGCAAGTCGTAGACATACACGCCACCGCCATCGGTGCCAATCCACAGCTCGCGCCCTTGGTTCACATACATACACACAACATATCGGTTTACCTCATCGGTGCCTTGTGGACTGTAGACCAACTCGTTGATTTCTTCCCTATCGGGTGCAACCAGCTTGATGCCGTTAGCGGTACCCACTGCCATTTCACCACTGGGCAGCTGCAAGATGCATTGCACGTTGTCGACGCGATAGTAATGTGTACCCGTGACGCCCGTCATCACCAGGTCGCCATAGAGACATCCCATCCACAAGTTGCCCGCTTGGTCGATACAGGAAGCATACACATGGTCATCTTTCAGAATGCCGCCCGCCACGTTGTAGAGCTGCCGTGCGGCACCCGCCGCGTTCACCTCATAGACTCCGTTGCCGAAGGTCGATGCCAACACGCGCCCGTCATCGGTCTTGAACAGGTCGATGACCACCACGCCCTGACAGGTGTGTTGCCACATGCCGCTCGTGGTGTTCAGAATGCTGATGCCGTTGTCAGTACCCATGAGCAGCTGGTCACCCCTCTGCACCACGCAGTTCACGCGGTCGTTAGCGACTGTCTGAAGGTTGTCGCGCACGTGCTCAAACACCGCCATCGTGCTGCCCACGGGGCGTGCGATGTCGATGCCGCCAGAGTACGACCCAATAACGATGTTCTGCCAACGATCCTTCACGATGCTGTAAATACCGTTTCCGTGCAGCACGCCGTGCCTACCTTCGTTAGCATCGAAGAGCAATTCGCAACGGCTGAACGGAGTATTGCGGGAGACGGCATACACGCCCAGGCCATCTATGCCTATGAGCATCGTGGTGTCATCATAGGGGCAAAAGGAGCGAATGGGACTTTGCTGCAACTGCGTGCCCACACTGAAAAATTCCTGACCGACAACCGCGCCGTGCTCATCCAACGAGAGCACACCTATGCCATTGTCAAAGCCGCCCAGCCACACGTTATTGTATTGCTGGTCGTAGTAGCCTGTCTCGACCTCGGTAGCGACAACCTGCTTCAGCTGCTTGTCGTAGAGTCCCTGCTTGGTTCCGAAATATAGCCCAAAGCGGGTGGGGATAATGCAGTTGGTCCACAATCCCTGCCGCAGCGCGGTGAGTTGATCCCCTTTGAGTAGGTAAACACCCTGATACATCGCTAGCCACATGCCCTCGTCGGTCACCGCCACATCGTTGAGCAACACTTCACCACTCATCAACTTGTTCAGGTCGGCGACTGGTTCGAAACGGTCGAGAACCTCGTCGAAGGCATAGATACAGCCCTTGTTGTCGTGGGCGAAGAGGGTCGCGTCGTGACGGGTTAGACGAATGGTGCGTCCGGCAAAACTGCTGAAGATGGAGCCGTCACCCAACTCATAGTGCCTGATGGTGGCACCGTTGTAGCGTTCCACCCCGCGTTTCGTTGCCCACCAGATGGCGCCGTCCTGCGTTTGCTGAATGGAGTAGACGCGCTGGCTCCACATCCCTTCGGCCTGACCCAAGTGGTTATATGTAAAGTCCTGCACCAGCTGTGCGCTGCCTGTTATCGCCACCGCCATCATCAAGCAGACAGTTAGCCAGACAATATGCCATTTCGCTTTCCTCATACTCGTCATGCATACGTTCATTCGCATCGCCGACAAAATTAGTGCAAACCGAGCGCAAAACAAGCAAGCTCGTTTGGTTTTTGCCGAAGTGCCGCCTAATTTCGCGAATTCACCGCAAAATTAGTGCAAACCGAGCAAAATACAAAATAAAAACCGAAGTTTTTTCGTGTGGTTGAAATAATGTTTCGCGTTAGAAAATCGCCAAGATTGATGTAAATAATAACCACGTCACACGAAACAAAGCGAATCACACGAAACAAGTCATGTTTTAAATCGCGGTTAATTTTCTTTGGGGGCGACACTGGACACATTGGACAGCACTAGACACTCCTTTGGGAAAACCTGATTAATACATTAAAACACTATGATAGACTATGTAGATACCTAGGAAACATCAAACAACAAAGGCACTGAATCAGTGCCTTTGTTGTTTGTGTGTATGAGCACACAAGTATGAATAGACGAAGGGCAAATTCCCGTTTTCTTATCGCTTGACGATGCGGGTCACGGCATGAGTACCATTGACGGTGGTCGCTTCGACCAGATAGACTCCAGTGGGCAGATGACTCAGATTAAGCGAAGTGTGGTTGTCGCCAACATGCTTCACCTCGTCAACACGCGAGCCATTGGGCGAATAAACCCGCACTGACAACAACTCGCTGCCCGACTTCACATGGATCATGTCACGAACCAGGGTGGGATAGATGGAAATCTTGTTGCCCAAGGCATTCACGTCATTCACGCCACTGTAGGCTATCGTCAGCAGCTGAGGCTCGTCAAGGTCGCCATAGACGACATCGCTACCCCATTGCAGGTACTCGTTCATCCAAATCACCTCATTGTCAATCACGGTGGCGAAGTAGACCTTCTTGCCCGTCTCATCGGCATTGCCAGCGACGGTGAGCAGGTAATAGCCATCGTCGGTGGCAGTGGTGACACCGCGACACTGGCCGTCGACAAAGGCGGCAACGGTGAGCGTGTCGACCAAGGCATCGTCTTTCATGACATGTGCCACCACGTTCATGTTGTCGCTGAACTGATGGTGGTCGACGGGCGTGAAGGGCGAGTGGGCAGGCACACGCACCACGCGGGCGGGAGCTTGGTTGTAGGTGGCGTCGATGGTGGGATAGCGGAAGGTCACTGCCTCGGTAGCGTACGACTTGTAGTAGTAACCCATGCCGGGCACGACTGCGCCGAGGTCGCCCTCCCACTTGTAGCCGTCGTAGAAGGCCACTTGGTCTTTGCTCTTGATGATGTCGCCCCGGGTGGGGTTGAGGTCGGCAAAGGCCTCGCTCAGGCTCAGGTTGAAGATGGAGAGCGGTCCAATCCAGTTCCAGCCGGGATAGATGGTCTGGGTGGCGGTGCGTGTGTCAATGCGGTTGCCCGAGATGTTGACCACGACGTCGCTCTTGGTCTTCAACTTGTACATGTTGCCAACGGCGAGCGCGTCAAGGCCGGTAGAGGTCCACTGCGACCCGCTGTTCATGGCGAATCCTTCCTTGCCCTTGATGGTGTTGAACACCTTGGCATGGCCGAAGACGCTCTCGAGGTCGGGCTGGGCGGGCTCGGCATACAGCGAAATCCAGTTCCAGCCGCTTTGCAGGTAGCACACTTGCTCAATCTGGTCGGATGCAATCCACATGACAGGCTCGTCATAGTCGCCAATGAGGTCGTTGGGACGATAGGTCAAGTTCAGCGGCTGACCCTTGTACATGGTCACCACATTGCCCAGCACCACACCTTGTTCAGAGTCATAGATGCGGAAGGTGACGGGTTGGGTCTGGGTGACGTCTTGCACGCCGTAGATCACCATGTTGACGAAGTAAGCGTCGCGGCTGGTGACCAGTCGGGGCGATGCCACGCCGCGGCACTCACCGTCGACGAAGGCTGCAATGCGCGTGTTGGGGATGCTGCAAATCTTGTCCTCGAAGTAGATTTGTCCGATGAGGTTCATCGAACTCTCATAGTCGGCAGGATTGACGCTCCACAGGGGCTCGTTACCGGTGATGGTGACGTGGAACAGCAGTGGCGAGCAGATGTCGTCGTCGTTGACGGCATAGGCGTAGACCATGTGGGTGCCCACGGGCGCATCGGCACCGAAGGTGAACTGGATGGGCAGGCTCTCGCCAAGGGCAAGCACGCCATCGGTGGTTGACGGCACAATCCAGTTGGGCAGCCCGGTGATGGTGAAGTGTCCGCTCTCGCGTCCCTTGTTGCGCAGCACGGTGGTGACGTTGTAATCGCTCAAGCGGTCTTTGACCACGTCGATGCTTTCCTCGTCCCATTCCAGGGTGTTGTAGTCGACCACGGCACTCCAGGTGACGGTCTCAGAGAGGTTGTCCTGCATGTCGCGCACGTTCTTGACGATGAAGGTAAGCAGGTTGCCCTGCATGCGCGAGGGCAGTGTGCGCAGGTTGATGTAAATCTCGTTGCTCGAGGCGGTGTACTCAAAGTCGAGGTTCTGCTTGAGCGGTGCGGTGCGCAGGGCGGGAGCCGTGTTGGCCTTGACCACGCCATCGCCCAGGGCTTGTTCGATGCCAAATTGCGTGGCTCTAGGCGCCTTGTTGTTAAGGCTGAACTCGGTGATGATGTTGCCATTGGCGTCGAGCACCTGGCGCTCCATGGGGTAGTAGGCTATCAATCCTGCCACGTCGGCCGTGTCGACCTGGTTGTAGCGGTTGGCAATGACCGAGGTGCCGTCGCAGGCGACATTCCACACACGCAATTCGTCGATGTCGCCGACAAACTTGTGCTTCTCTTCGAGTGTCTGGCCGTTGGCACTGCGCTTGAGGATGGAACCCACATAGAGATAGTCGCCGGCGGGAGCGGGCAGTTGCTGCTCGGCGAGGGTCTTGACGGCCTTGCCGTCGATATAGACCACTGCGCTCACGCCACGACGCACATTTAGTGCCAGGTGGTGCCAGTTGCCGTCGTTGTAGTTGACGTTGGTCAAGACGATGGGCAGGCCATTGGACTGGAGCGACGACAGGGTGTCGTTGTAGATGTGCAGAATCATCGAGTTGTCATAGTCAAAGCCTATTGACAGGCGGTCGGTGACCGAGAGCAGGGTGTTACGGGCGTTCTTGTCCTTCTCGCCACGGAACCAGGTCTCGACCACATAACTGTCGGTCTCGCGGGGAGCGATGGACCCGATGGGAACCTTGATGGAGTGCTCGCCGTCGAGGTGGGCAGCGAGGTTGGTGTTCTCGATGTTCCACGACTCGGATGCCAGATGCATGTTGCGCGAGCGTGCATAGTCGGTGACGGTCGTGCCGTGTCCCTCGTTCATCTTCCAGTAGCCGACCAGTCCGGGCAGGTAGGGTGCTACCACCTCGTCCTTCTGTGCCAGCAGGGTGCGCACGGGGCAGTTCTTGGCCCACAGGACGAGTTCGTGCATCATGCCGGTGAAGTCGCGTCCCAGGGTCAATCGGCCATTGCTGTTGTAGTCGGGCATGATGGCCTCGTCGAAGAGCATGGTCTCGTTGCCGTCGTCGGCCATGAGCATGGTGAGCGTGTTGTGGTTGGCCGCTCCCTTGACGTAGTTCATCGCGAGGAAGACCCACTTGTCCATGGGCACGACGTCGGCCGACTCGATGGTGATTTCGTTGATGGTTGCCTCGACATGGCCTGCCTGGTTGATGGCGACCTTGAGTTGGTTGCCCTCGGTGCCATGCTCGACGATGGTGCCGCTGCCCTTGCGCTTGAGCCACAACGTGGAAGCGAAACTGGTGTTGGCGATGGGCAGGTAGGCATCGGTCTCGACGGGTGTGCCGTTGAACTGCAGCGACACGTCGTGGTTGACCTGGGCATCGTTGAGCGAGCCGGTGATGAAGAAGTTGTCGTCCTTGGTGAGATAACTCTCGCGGATGTCTTCGTTGAACTTGATGCGGATGTCGTCGGTGGGCGTGAGCAATCCCGTGTTGGGGTAGGCCTGTCCCAGCAACTTGGGTCCGCGGGTGTCGCGAATCACTTCATACTCCTGCGTCATGGCGGTGTATTCTTTGCCTCCGAGGATGCACATGCTCTCGGCAGCGACAACATAGAGTCCGTCGATGTTGGGCAAGTGCAGGTCGTAGGTGATGTTGGGCTTGTCGGTGGGCAGGAGCGACTGTGTCTCGTTCTCCACGCCGTCGGTGAGGAAGGAGGTATTGGTCAGCCACTCGTGTGCGGTGATCCAGCGGCTGTCGCCGGCAAAGCGGTACTTGAGGCGTACGCCCTTGAAGCCGGTGAACATGCGGTTGATGTCGCTGATGGTTGCGACGACCTGCTCGCCACTGTTGACGGCGCGCAGGTTGAGCACATTCTTATCGAGTTTGAGCGTGACATCGGGTGCCGCGGGCACAAAGTGGGCCGAAAACGACGCGGTCTCGTAAATCCACCTCTCGGGCTTGCAGGAGTTGGCGAGGAACAGGGTGATGTTGTTGTAGTCGAGGATGGAGTTGTCGCTCTGCTTGATGGTAAGCGTCTTGGTGATGGGCACACCGTACTCAATCCACATCTCGACTCCGCTGGTCAGCGGCATGCCGTCCATATAGACTTGCAAGCCATCGGGGTTGGAACCCGCATCGACATAGACGATGGCCGAGGTGAGTGCCTCGTGGGTCTCGCTCTCGTTGGTGAACACGACCTGCACCTGCGCCTCTTGTCCAGCGGGGATGTCAACGAAGTTGCGCACGGGCAATTGGATGTGCGGATTGTCGCTCTTCATGGTGGCATAGTCGAGCAACTGTCCTAAGGGCTCATAGTACTTGGTGCGTGTCTCGCCCTCATAGGGGCAGCGTGTCTGTCCGCCACGGGTGCGGAAGATGGGTGACCAGCCCTTGGGCGATTTGAAAATGTCTACCGTGTGAGAGTTGCCACGCTGCGTGTCGTTGAGTGTATAAGAGAACCGTTCGCTGGTGGTCGTCTCATCGATGTCGTACTTGGTCTGGTGATAGCCAATGTCGGTGTTCGAGATGATGATGGCGCCCATCTTGTCGAGCAGGTAGCCGTTCTTGCCTCGGTAGGCGAGTCCTGTGGAGAAGACCTCCACCGAATTGTCGACATCTTTGGTGCTCTCGCCCGTGCTCTTGGTGATGGACGAGCCTCGCTCAAACGACTCGTTGCCAATTTTCTTGGTCGGGTCGTTGAACGCCTTGATCTTGTCCTCCTCGTTGTCGGCAAGTGTCTGCTTCCACTGCGCAATGACCTGGTTGCACCAGTGCACGCTGTCGCAGCCTGCATAGCCTTGGGGGAAGCGGGCGTAGTAACTGGGACCATCAAAGCCGTCGGTCACGGCCTGTTCGAGCCACACTTTCTTGTCGCTGTTGCTCGTGCCATAGCGGGGGTCATCCTCGGTGAGGAAGGTGTAGTAGGTGGCCCGTGCGGGATTCTCCTCGATCTCGCTCATCGAGTTGATGTGCTTGAGCAAGGTGTTGCGGGTGCGCAAGATGTTTTTGAACAACGTGTTCTCGATGTAACTCTGCGAGAACTCAAAGTGGGTGTTGAACTTCTCGTCCATCGCCATGGTCTCCTGCATGTCGATAGCCCAAGAGCCGTCGTTCTGCTTGAACAGGCCCACCTTGTCGGCTGCGCCGATAATGTAGTTGGTCGAGTATCCGATGAACACATCACCGTCGCGGCCCACATAGTCAATGGTTGAACTGGTGGACGTTGACTGGCCATTGGTGTAGGTGACCGACTTGTGTTTGTCCCACGTCTTGTTGACGTCATACTTCCACGAGACGGCGTTCTCGTGGATAATATTGTTGTAGGTCACCTTTCCAAAGAAAGCAGTACCAGCAATAAAGTCAAGTTCCAACGAGGCGCGGATGTCCACGCCAATCTCGGTATTGTTGTGGATGCCACGCACCGTGTAGGTGTAGTCGCTGGTCACCGAGTCGGTAGCCCAAGTTGCACTCGAGCCATC
>JAEEJI010000215.1 GCA_016281825.1 Muribaculaceae bacterium
AGGTATTGCTGGATGTAGAGTTGGCAGTTGGCGACAAGTTCGTCGTACCACCGCTGTCCGAAGCGGTCGATGAGGGGCTGTCGCAGGAACTCGTAGACGCGGATGCCCTCACGACGGCCCAGCACCTCGGCGCACTTGCAGATTTTCCAGCGGTCGTAGTTGACGACTGTGCAGTTGGGATGCACCTTGACGCGCGCCGGATAGAGGTAGCATGAAATGGGTTTGCGCCAATTGATGCGCCCTGCACGGTAGGCCTTCTCGATGGCGCAAGAGCAGAGCCCGCCGGGTTCGTAGCAGGTGAAGACGCAGTTCTTGCCGTCGATAATCTGGGTGACGAGTTCGCCCTCGGGGTCGTGGTAGGCGACTCCGTTCTCACGTATTTCTTCTTGTGCGCGTGGCAGGAGGTCGTCCCAGATTTCGGGCAGGACAGCCTCGAGTTGGCGGCGCTCATCCTCGGTGATGGGTGCCCCTGCGTCGCCCTCAATGCAGCATGCGCCCAGGCAAGTGTCCAGGTCGCAGCAGAAAAACTTCTCGACAAAGTCCAAACTGACCAGTATTCCGTTTATATCGAACATTACACTAGATTAGAGAGGGCGTTTTCGAGGTCGGTGCTGGAGAGTTTTTGGTGGAGTTCGCCCTTGTAGGCATAGGAGATGTTGCCTGTCTCCTCACTGACGACAACGGCGACCGCGTCGGTGGCCTGGGCGATGCCCAGCGCCGAACGGTGTCGCAGTCCCAGGTAGCGCGGCAGTGAGGTGTCATGCGAGACGGGAAGGATGCAACCTGCACTCATCACCTTGTCGCCGGCGATGATTAGGGCGCCATCGTGTAAGGGGCTGTTCTTGAAGAAAATGTTCTCGATGAGACGCGTGTTGATGTTCGCCTCAATCATGTCGCCCGTGTGCTCATAATCGTCGAGCGGCATTTGTCGTTGTATGACAATCAACGCGCCTGTCTTGGACTTTGACATGCTCATGCAAGCGTACACCACGGGCATGATCCACTTCTTTTCCTCATCGGCGCTGGACTTGTGCTTGAAGATGTTGGCTATGAACCCCCACCCCTTCTGCGAACCGAGTTCGATGAGGAAGCGCTTGATTTGGTCTTGGAAGAGGATGACGAGAATCAGCAGTCCGATGTCGATGAACTTGTCCATGATGGTGCCGATGAGCCGCATGTCAAAGATTTTGTACATCACGACCCACGCCAGAACGAACGCCAGTACGCCCACGAAAATGTTGAGCGTACCCGATTCTTTCATGGTACGGTAGAGGTAATAGAGCAATGTCGCCACCAACAAGATGTCGAGCAAGTCCTTGATGCCAAAGAGTGAAAAGAATGAGGAACCCATTATTTAATTGAGAATTGAAAATTGAAAATTGAGAATCTTTAGCTCGCCAAAGGCTGCGCTTGCGTGTCGGCGAAGCCGGGGCAAGCTATCAAGCAGACCTTTGGCAATTGAGAATTAAGAATTAAGATGGGGCGCCTGGACGAGGGGCGTTTATCAATTGGACGAGGGTGCGGGCCTGGACGGCGGCACGGACATCGTGGACGCGGAGTATGTGTGCGCCAGCCAGGAGGGCTACAGTATTGAGTACCGTGGTGCCATTGAGTGCCTCTTCAGGTGTGCAATCCAGCACCTTGTATATCATCGACTTGCGGGAGATGCCCACCAGTAGCGGCGCATTCAGTCGGTGGAACTCCTCGAGCCGCGCCATCATCTCATAGTTCTGCTGCACTGTCTTGGCAAATCCGAAGCCCGGGTCGATTACCACGTCACTGACCCCCATGCCATGCAATGTTTCAAGCTTGGCACGCAGGTCGGCAATCACGTCGTCCACCACATCATCATAGTCGGTCAGTTGCTGCATGGTCGCCGGTGTGCCACGCATGTGCATCAGGATGTAAGGGACCTGTAGACGCGCCACTGTGGCGAACATCGCACTGTCGAGCGTGCCGCCCGACACATCGTTGATGATGTCGATGCCCAGCTGCTCGACGGCATACTGCGCCACATCGGCACGGAACGTGTCGACCGAGGTGACCTTGTGGGGTGACACGCGGCGGATGACCTCCATCGCCCGCGCCAGACGCACCTTCTCCTCGTTGGGCGTAACCACCGCCGCTCCCGGGCGTGTGCTGTACGCCCCGATGTCAATCATGTCCGCGCCCTCGTCGAGCATCTGCCCCACCCTCTTCTCAATGGCGTCAGTGGTGTCACATCGGCTACCGGCATAGAACGAGTCGGGGGTGACATTGAGTATGCCCATCACCTGTGGTTCGCTGAGGGTCATACTACCCAGTGTATATGGAATAAACGGTTTCATCGGTCAAATGATTCCTACCAATTGCAAGAAGATGAACACCACCGCCACGGGAGCGACATAGCGCAAGCAGAACATCAGGTAGTTCATCACCGGCACGTTTAGGCGGCCCTTGTTGGTCAGTTGCTCGGTGATGATGCGACGGTCAAGGAACCATCCAACGAACACCGCCGTGAACAACCCGCCTAGCAACATGAACACATTGGACGAGAGGTAGTTGAACAGGTCAAACAGATTCATTCCGCACACCTTCAGTGACGACAACACATTGAACGACAGCGCGCAGAGCACAGCCAACACAACAGTCACCAGTGCCGTTACCCATGTCGCGCGTTGCCGCGTCATCCCTCGCTCTTCCATCATGAACATAATCAGAATCTCGCTAATTGATATGGTCGATGTCAGTGAAGCAAAGAACAACAACACGAAGAACAAGACAGCCCAAATGTAGCCACCAGCCATCTGCTCGAAGACTGAAGGCAAAATCTCAAATACCAGTTTTGGCCCCGCCTCGGGCTGCATGCCGAAGGAGAACACCGCCGGGAAAATGACGATGCCTGCCAAGAATGCCACCAACGAGTCCAGTGCGGCAATCACCACAGCATCCTTGGTCAGCGAAGTGTCGTCCTTATAGTAGCTGGCGTAAGTGATCAGGCAGGACACACCCAACGAGAGCGACATGAACGCCTGTCCGAAGGCGTCAACCACGCCTCGCCAAGTCAGCTGCGAGAAGTCGGGGCTGAACATGAATGCCAGGCCCTTATGGGCGTCAGGGAGGAACAGCGAGTTGATACAGAACACGATCAAAATGACAAATAGTAATGGCATCATGATGGCCGAGATGCGCTCAATGCCCTTTTGCACGCCTCTCATGAGCACGGCAAAGTTGATGGCCAAAAACAACAGTGTCCATAATACGGTGCGGGAGGGCGAACCGATGAAGTTATTGAAAATGGTCGTATACTCCTGCGGTGTGTGTCCAGTGAGGTTGCCCGAGGCAGCCTGAACCAAGTACTCAATCACCCAACCGCAGACCACACTGTAGAAACTCACCACCAACAACGCTCCCAAGATGCAGACGTAAGCCATAAGGTACACCTTGCTCTTAGGTACCAGCTGCCGCAAAGCACCTTTCATGTTACTGTGAGTGGAGCGTCCGATGATGAACTCACTGAGCATCACGGGGATGCCCAGCAGTGCGACACATGCGATGTAGACGATAATGAACGCTCCACCGCCGTTCTGTCCGGCCTCGTAGGGAAAGCGCCAGATGTTTCCCAACCCCACCGCGCTGCCCACGGTGGCAGCGATAGCACCCATTCGGGTAGCGAATCCTGCACGTTTTTTGCTCATTGTTTTCTTGTTTTGTCTTAACTTTCCGAGGTGCCTCGGACTACGCTGACGGCACCAATTCTGATAGATGATGCCTGGGATGGCTAGAACTGGGGGACAGGGGCCATACGTTGGGGCGCAGCCTTGCCTTTGGGTTTTCCTTTAGCTTTCGCCTTGCTTTTTTGGGCCTTGGCTTTAGTTCCTTTGGCCTTGGTCTTTGTGGCGTGTTTGGCTGAGTCGGCTGCCTGCTGGAGGGAGTCGGCCATGAGTTCGAACTGCCGCACCTGCTGCTGCTCAGCAGGGGTGAGTTGGTGTGTACGCGAGCGCGCGAGCCACATGGCAATAACCACCACCACTGCCAGCACCACCAGCGCCAGTGCCCCTCTGCGCTCATGGCGCGTCATAGCCAGCCAGTCTTTCTTGTCAGCCATAAATGAAATTACAAAAATACAACAATAATTTCACATTCTAAAATTATTGGGCATTTTTCAGAAAAAATTCTTACCTTTGTAGTCCAATTCTCTGACAGACCACATGAAAAATTTTATCAAAGCCATACCTGTAGGCGTGTTGTCAGCCCTCGCCATCCTCCTAGTCGCCTACCTGTCGCTTGACCCCGACCCGCTTGGCGAGCATGAGCTACAGTTTTTTGCAGGTGCCGACAAAGTGGCGCATTTCTTGATGTACCTAGTCACGACATGCATCTTCATTTTTGACTACGCCAAGTTCAGGCTTCCGCACCACACGAAGTTGAACCTGGAATTGCTCTTCATGTGCTGTGCGATGTTGCTGGGGCTGTTGATGGAGATAGGCCAGTTGGCAATCAGCAACGGGCGTGTTTACGACGCAGTCGACCTGGTGGCTAATTGCCTTGGCGCTGCGATTGGTTTTTGCTACATGCACTGGCGTGGGCTACACAAGATGCGGCACTGGCTGCTGCGTTCAGGTCGTCATCGCAGCCACCGGAATTGATATGGCTTGTCCGAGACTGCGTCTCGGAGTACACCGACACGTTGCCCCCCACTTCATTATTTCTTTTTTTGCTATCGACTTCACAAAAAATGGCTGAAAAAGTTGCGCATGTCGGCAGAATTGTCTAATTTTGGCGAATAGAAAACAAACAGACCATTATTATGTTATTCTCTGAACGTATTCGCACCCTGCGCAAGGAGCAAGGAGTGCTGCAACGCCGTCTCGCCGATGCCATCGGCGTGGATGTGCCCATGTACAGCCGTTATGAGCACGGCGAGCGCCATCCCAAGCGCGCACAAGTGGTGAAACTGGCGCGTCTGCTCAATACCGACGCAAACGAACTGGTGGCGCTGTGGCTCGCCGAGGCCGCCATGAACGCCATCGGGCACGACAAGATGAGCGCACGTGCTGCCGAGTTGCTGCGCGAGCAGTTGGGAGGCGGAAGCCTCACCCCCAGTCCAGTTCCAGTAGTTCATCCTGAGCCCACGATTGAACCGTTGCTTGTGAAGGCGGCTGAACGTGACGCGGCTGAACGCACCGTTGTTTCGCAAATGGGGCACAAGTCCATGCCTTATTATATAAAAGGTGACGCGCGCGAAGTGATGGGAGGCATCGAGGACGCGAGCATCGACTGCATCGTGACCACCCCACCCTACTGGAACCTGAAGAAGTACAACACCGAGAGCATCAAGCAGAAAACGCTGGACGAGTTCTGCGACGAACTGCTGCGCGTGATGGCCGAGGCTTGGCGTGTGCTGAAGCCGCAAGGTTCGCTGTGGCTGAACCTGGCTGACGTGTATGACAAACGCGCCCAACAAGGTCTGCCTTGGCGCATTGCCTTGCGGATGGTGGAGCTACAGGGCTGGACGCTTCGCAACGACGTGGTGTGGAACAAGCCCTTGGGCGAGTATGGCAGCAGTCTGGACCACCTGCGCAACGTGCATGAGTTCATGTTCCACTTTGTCAAGAGCGCCGAGGACTTCTATTTTGATGAGGACGCTTTGCGTCACAACGCCAAACAAGTGGGCGAGAAGACCACTATCATGCCCGGCGACGTGTGGAACATCGAGCCAGAAAAAAGCGCCATCGAGCGTTACCGCGTGAGTCCCGAGACGCTGTGCCTGTTGCCCATCGTGGCGACTTGTCCGCGTGACGGCATCGTGCTGGATCCCTACTGCGGTACCGGCACGACTTGCAAAGTGGCGTATGACGTGAACCGCCGCTCCATCGGCATCGACATCAACGAGGACCGCCTGTCGCGTGCCCGCACCCGCGTTGAACAAAAGTCATTAAGTCTTTTTTGATGGAGAGTTGAGAACCAGTCCCCTCTCCTAACCTCTGCCTTGCGAGGGAAGAAGAAGAATCTTTGCACCATTATATCAACAAAAACGACGCAAATTTTGCGTCGTTTTTGTTGATACCTGAACTCTGACAGGTTTAGTCGTCGGTGGAGAAGAGGGGATCTTCGGGCATAACCATGATGGGTTTCTGCTGGGCAGCCTTGAGGATGTTGTCGGGGACATATTTCTTGTCAACGACAAGGCGGAACATGTACTCGTTGAACCAGTCGTTGGTGAGGTTGTTGTATCCCCTGTGGCAACTCTCGGTGCCCCATGAGTTCTCAACCTTCCACTTGATGGGTTTGCCATTGGCATCGAGGTCGACGGCGGTGAGCGTCATGGCGTGGGTCGAACCGCTGTCGAAGGTGGCAATGCGGTCGGCCTTGTTCATGCAAAAGGTGGTGCCAAAGAGGGTGCCGTAGTCGAAAT
>JAEEJI010000216.1 GCA_016281825.1 Muribaculaceae bacterium
CAAGAGCGGGGGCTGGATTGTCTGGTACACAGTGGTGTCGAGCGCACTTCAGAAATCGATGTCTGGAAGGATGATTATCCTGCCCATCCCATGTTCAGCTATGCCTACGAGCAGAAGAAAGGCATCATCGGCAACAACTGCACACTCAACGTCCTAGCCCCCCAAAACTCTTGGAGGGGAAACGCCAACTTGATTATCATGCCCAGTCAACACACGGGTCGCAATGGTGAAATCATTGGCAGTGGCGATGTTTTTTCGACCATGACTGCCAAGTATAATGGCGAGGAAATCTACAGCGGCAAGTATGCGCTCGACAGTCTGCGTCTATCGTGGAGAGGCGTGAACCCCGATGGATCCTACGAATTGGAATTCACCAACGCCAATATCGCTGTCGATGGCATTCCTGGCAAGAATGTGACGACGGTCTTCTTTGACCAGACGAAAGAAGATCAGAACCCTCCCGTATTGAAGATGCTGCAGTTCCGCGATGCGGAGAACAACGTGACCGACCGCTTTAGTACACCAGACCAAGGTAACATCCTATTCGCTGGCGGCGACTTTGAGGTGAGGACATTGTATTATACGACTGATGATGGGCGTCAAAGACAATGGAGTTACAACGACTGCCAACCGATGACCATCGAGGTGTTGTATGCCCCCTACGGCACTGACGAGTGGCAGCCATTGGAAAGCGTGGAGCATCAGGCTGAGTATGACGACATCCCTGGTCTGGGATTCTTCTATGCTGGACCGCTAACCTCAGTCAACGCCCCGAGTGAGAATGGGTGGTTCGACCTGAAGTTCCGCTTAGAGGACGAGTCGGGCAACTGGCAGGAACAGACGCTGAGCCCCGCCTTCCGCATCGATGCCTTAGTGCAGAGCGCCGTCACCGAGGTGCGTGACAACGATGCCCACGAGGTGGCACGCTACAGCATCGACGGCAAGCGTGTTGACACTAGCCACCGCGGTGTGACCATCATCCGCATGAGCGACGGCACCGCCCGCAAGGTCCTTGTCCCATAAATAGACGCAAGAACACAGGCTTAAGACAGAAGTTTTAAGATTCAAGGGCACAAGTTCTAGTTGACTTGTGCCCTTGTGGTTGTGTTGTTCTTATCCTTTCGGGATGTCCTATTTTACGGAATCGATGGCTGACTTGATGTCGGCGAAGATGTCCTCAATCTTGCCGGTGCCATGGATGGCGTGGTAGAGGCCTTTCTCCTGGTAGAACGCCTGCAGCGGGGAGGTCTGGTTGTGATAGACCGCGAGGCGGTTTTTCACTGTCTCGGGGTTGTCATCGCTACGGCCTGTCAGTTTGCCGCGCAGCAAGATGCGCTCAATGAGTTCTTCCTCGGGTACCTCCAAGCCGACAACTGCGCTGATGCAAGTGCCACGCTCCTGGAGCATAGCCTCGAGTGCTTCGGCCTGCGGAATGGTGCGGGGAAATCCGTCGAAAATCACACCCTCTCTAGCTGCCTCACGGTTGGCGTCGAGTACGTCGGCGAGGATGCTGATCATCAACTCGTCGGGGATGAGTTGGCCTTTGTCCATATAGGCTTTGGCGGTCTCTCCCAGATCGGTGCCTCGACGAATGTTGTCGCGCAACACGTCGCCCGTGCTGATATGGAACAGGTTATACTCCTTGATGATGTTGTCACTCTGTGTGCCCTTGCCTGAGCCCGGGGCACCGAAAATTACGATGTTTAGCATTTTATTCTGATTAAGAATTAAGAATTTAGAATTAAGAATTAAGACTGCGCTGGTAGGCTTTATCTCTGACGGCGCGTCGCGTCCTTATTTCACGACATAGATGTCGCTGAGGTTGCGGGCCTCTCCGTCGAGGTCTAAGCCGTAGCCGATGATGAACTTGGATGGAATCTCAAAGCCCACATATTCGGGCGGAGTGCCCAGCTGTAGCGACTCGGGTTTGAACAAGAGTGTGGCCATCTTGACACTGCGCGGGTTTCGCCCAAGCAACATCTGGCGCAATTGGAAGGCTGTTACGCCTGTGTCGACGATGTCTTCGATGATAATCACTTCTCGCCCCTGAATGTCCTCGCTGAGTCCCATGATTTCTCGCACCTTGCCAGTTGAGCTGGTACCCTCGTAGCTCTTAAAGCGGATGAAGGTTATCTCGGCATGGTTCATCTGGCATGCGCGGAACAGGTCGGCTGCAAACATGAACGCCCCGTTAAGTACGCACAGGAAAATGGGGTTCTCGCTCTTGCAATCGCGGCGTATTTCAGCCGCCACCCGCTGCACTTGCTCAGCAATCTGCTCACGCGTCAGATAGGGCACAAACTCAAGCCCTTTAAAAGTCACTGTATCCATTTTATAGTTGTCAGTTTTCGGTTATCAGCATCTGTGTAAAATTTGTGCAAAATTACTGCAAGTTGAGAGAAGTACAAAATAAAAAAGAAGTTTTTTATTGTTACTTATTGTTACTTCCGAGACGCAGCGTAATTTATCCAAAAGTAGTGAAGAAACTTTGTTTGCGCAAATGTTGGGCATGACAAAATATTTTTCAATAGTTTTTTTCGTTTTTTCGCGGCTTTCACACAAAAAAGAACTACGTTGAGGTCTGCGACCTCGAAATTAGGCTGCGTCTCGGAAGTAAAAATA
>JAEEJI010000217.1 GCA_016281825.1 Muribaculaceae bacterium
GTCCTCCCCTAAGTTAGGGGAGGTGTCGCGAAGCGACGGAGGAGTGTGTGACACCGCCATGCTCCTTGACACACGCCCCCGCCCTTCGGGCACCCGCTCTTTTAGCGTCAATGGGCTTCGCCTCAGCATAACAAGAGCAAGCTCTAGTTCTGCGTTCGGCTCGCACCATTGGTCTAACTTAGAGGGGGAGTTGCTAACGCAATGATTATCAATAAACAATTTCATCGAACTCACGTCTAACTATTTGTTAAATTCATAGATATATTATTAAATCATGTTAAATTTTACCATATTTTTGCTCCAAAATTATGTTGTATAACATATTGGCATTACTTTTGCAAATGTTTTCATGGTATTAGTTTTTAAGGTTAGTAGAAACCAGGCGTCGTGAGACGGTTGCGTTTCGTAAAAACAAAAGGTTTATGTTAATGGTATTAGAAGGTTAATTAGTTAAGCAATCCCCGACGTGAGTCGTGGATTTTTTTTTGGGAACTATATACCTGTTGTCCCCATTTAGTTTTGTGTTTATTTAATGAGATTGCAACGTCACGAAGGTGACAATTTGACTAACCGGGGGTGGAGCGTTAGCGAACCTTCAGCTCGACAAAGTCTGCGCTTGCACGTCGTCGAAGCCGGGACAAACTATCAAGCAGACCTTTGTCACCCCCGGTTACTCAAATCAGTCGCTTTCAGCGACAAAGCTTAGCTCGGGGACAACAGGTATATAGTTCCCTTTTTTTTACAATTTCGTGCCAACCTATCCGTTTAACTAATATGAGACTAATCCGAACATATCTACTGATAGTGACTGCACTGGTTGCCATAGGCATGCAGGCACAGGTCATCACACAGATGGCGAAGGACAATACCAAGGTGCCACAAGGACTGCGTGCCAACGACAAGCCGCAACACTACACTCCGGTCGAGATCAATATGGACACCACATCGGCCTATTATGTCATGATTGATTCAGCACAGACGATGATCGACCAGCAACGTTGGGCAGAGGCCGAGGGCTATTTCGCTCGCGCCATCGCCGCCGACCCATCCCATCCCGCCAACTCGATGTTACTCTCCAACCTTGCCACGCTACAGCGTTACCAGGGTCGCCTGGACGATGCCATCAAGAACTACACCATGGCACTCGACATGACCCCAAACTCGGTGACCCTGCTGTTGAACCGCGCAGCCGCCTATATCCAGACAGGTGACAACGAGCTCGCCCGCTCCGATTACGAACGTGTTTGCGACCTTGACCCCACTGATGTCGAGTCGCGCTACAGTTTGGGCATGATGGCGGTAGAGACACACGACTACAAGCAGGCCGAAGACTTGTTCAACCAAATCAAGCGCATCAATCCCAACAGTGGCCTCGCTAGCGAGGGCCTGGGCATGATGCACAAGTCGCTGGGACATTATGCCAAGGCCATCGAACTGCTGAGCGAGGTCATCAAGGCAAAGCCTAACGCTCGTCTGCTCGCCAACCGGGCCGATTGCTATCTGACGCAGAAGCAGCTCAACCATGCCGATGAGGACATCCGCGGTGCCCTGTCGATGACACCCGATGACCCCTACTTGTATGTTTTGCGTGCTAAACTCGCCAAGCTGCGTTTCAGCCGCGAGGACATGGAGCGCGACATCCAGCAAGCAGTTGAACTAGGTCTAGACAGCAACTTGGTCAATGCACTATTAAACTAGCTGCCAGCCAATTAAGAAAAAAGGCAAAAAATTATTTGCACAAGTCAAAAAAAGTGCGTATCTTTGCCAATGCATGTATACCATCATTGAGCATATTGAATACCTTCTGACGAGTCATGACTGCGTGGTGATTCCCGGTTGGGGGGCACTTGTCGCACAGTATAGTGACTCGCATTATGACCCGGCAGCAGGACGCATTGAGCGCCCACGGCGCAAACTGGGCTTCAATGCCAGTGTCGACCACAACGACGGTCTGCTGGCACAGTCGCTTGTGCGCCGTGAAGGCATCCCTTACAATGAGGCGATTCGGTTCATCGGGCAGAGCGTGAGTTCATACCGCCAGCAATTGTCAACGGGCAACGAGGTGTCGATGGGACGACTGGGCTATTTCCATAGTTCAGATGGCCGTCATATCGAATTTACCCCCTTCTATCACGAGCAGAGCAATGACGCTTACTATGGATTACGCTGCGTCAGGCTACGGCCACTGGCCGAGGAGGCCGCACGTGCTGAGGCCGCTGCTGCAGCTTCCGCAGCCCTTAAGCAAAATGCCGGTATCCGTCCGCAATGGAACAGACGTGTGACGCGCATCGCCGCTTCCATCGCCGTGATTTTGTGCCTGACTGTTCTGTTGACCACGCCCATCATCGTCAACCGCAACCAGCAGGATTATGCCTCGCTCAACCTACCCAGCGTCACCAAGCCACAGCAGCAAGTTCTTGATGTGACACCCGCTACCAAAGTCCCCTCGCAGTCCGAACCCGAGGCGACAGTCGAAGAGCCTGTCGAACCCGCAAGCCCGCTCCTGCTCGATGAGGGCGGCAGCTGCTACCTTGTGGTGGCATCGCTTACCTCTGCCAAGGAGGTCAACGAATTCAAGCGCATGCACCGCGACCTGGCGGCAAGCATGCAGGTGTTGCGCGTTGGCAAGTACCATTACCTCTATGTGGCACGCAGTTACGATGCCAAGCACCTCTATTCACTAGTTCCCCTACTTCCCAAGGGCTACCAAGGGTGGGTAAAGACTAGTTAATAGTTTATAGTTACAGAATAAGGCCTGGCTCCAGTGGTTTCTGGAGCCAGGCTCATTTTTACGGAACTATATACCTGTTGTCCTTTTGGATAGTTTGTCCTCCTCTTGTAGGGACGCTGCCCTAGCCACGTCCGCACCAGCAAGACAGACCCGATTCATTGATTGCCCTGCGGGCAAGAATTTATAATAAAAATTATTGGGCCTCTGGCCAGAAATTTCTTTAATAAACAATTTCCACGCGCAGCGTGCCATAATTTTTCAAATAATTTTTTTTAAATTTCTCGCGCAGCGATAAAAACAGGCAACGTAGGTCGCGCGTTAGATAATCATGGCTGGGCTCGGCAGAACCATAACAAGTTATGTTCTGCACTCACTTACACATAATTTGCCACGTCCGTGCAGGGGAGGTGAAGCTGTGTCAAAACAATTATTTTGATATAAACAACTGAATCCTCTGAATAATCTGATTATTTAACAAACAGATTTACAGTTTATTACAATTTCCTGCATTTCAGAATTTTCAGAAGAATCAGTTGCTCTTGACTTATGATACAGTTTCGGAGGAGTGTGTGATTCACATTTGGCTGGACATTTTTGTTAAGGGACAACAGGTATATAGTTGCTCATTTTTAAAGGGTTCGCCCCCCCCCAGGCTGAATCGAAACTGTATCAGTTGTCTGATGATTGTTATAGATCGTGTCAAAATGGCAGATTTAATGACAAATGGATTTAATCTAGTGACATTCAGTCAGTTATTTGATTCGGCATGAGTTTTGTTGGTAAATGGATAGATTATTCAAAAAATATTTAACAATGAACTTCAACAATTACACCATCAAGAGTCAGGAGACCATCCAAAAAGCGGTGCAGACAGCCCGCCAATATGGTCACCAAGCCATTGAGCCCGAGCATCTGCTGCGGGCCGTGATGAGCGAGGGCGACTCGGTTGTCAAGTTTGTGCTTCAGAAGCTTGACATCTCCCCTACCATGATTGAACGCCCTCTGGAGAACGCACTGTCGCGCCTGCCACACGTGTCGGGTGGCGACCCCTACCTGAGCAACACCTCCAGCCAGGTGTTGGACAAAGCCAGCGAACTGGCTCAAAAGCAAGGTGACCAGTACGTCACCGTCGAAGTGCTGTTGCAGGCACTGTTTGAAGTCAAGTCGGGTGCCTCAGCCATTCTCAAAGACGCCGGTATCACCAGCAAGGATCTGCAGGCCGCCATTGCGCAACTGCGTCAGGGTCGCAAAGCAACCGGCCAAGAGGCCGAGGAGCAGTACCAAGCCTTAAGCAAGTACGCCATCAACCTCAACGAACGTGCCCGTCAAGGCAAGCTTGACCCCGTCATCGGACGTGATGACGAGATACGTCGTGTGCTGCAAATCCTGAGCCGTCGCACCAAGAACAACCCTATCTTAATAGGTGAGCCCGGCACAGGCAAGACCGCCATCGTCGAGGGACTGGCGCAGCGCATCGTGCGCGGCGACGTGCCCGAGAACCTGAAGCAGAAACAGGTCTACTCGCTCGACATGGGTGCCCTGATTGCCGGTGCCAAGTACCAAGGCGAGTTTGAGGAACGCCTCAAGGCGGTTATCAACGAGATTACCCAGGCACAAGGCGAGATTATCCTGTTCATCGACGAGATTCACACACTGGTGGGTGCCGGCAAGAGCAGCGGCGCGATGGATGCCGCCAACATCCTCAAGCCCGCATTGGCCCGTGGCGATCTTCGCAGCATCGGTGCCACAACCCTCGACGAGTACCAGAAATACTTTGAGAAAGATAAAGCCCTGGAACGCCGATTCCAGGTCGTGATGGTCGACGAGCCCGACGAGGAAAGCGCCATCGCCATCCTGCGAGGCTTGAAGGAACGCTATGAGAACCACCACAAGGTGCGTATCAAAGACGATGCCATCATCGCCGCCGTCCAGCTGAGCCAGCGTTACATCAGCGACCGCTTCTTGCCCGACAAGGCCATCGACCTCGTTGACGAGGCCGCCGCCAAGTTGCGTATCGAGATGGACAGTGTACCCGAAGGTCTGGACGAGATTTCGCGCAAGATTGCACAGCTGGAAATCGAGCGCGCCGCCATCAAGCGTGACGGTGACGAGCAGCGCATCGCCCAACTGGACAAACAATTGGCCGACATGCGCGAGCGCGAGGACGAGTACAACGCCAAGTGGCGTAGCGAGAAAGAGCTGATCAACAAGATTCAGCAGAACAAGATTGACATCGAACAACTGAACTTCGAGGCCGAGCGTGCCGAACGCAACGGCGACTATGGCCGTGTGGCTGAAATCCGCTACTCCCTCATCAAGCGCAAGCAGGACGAGAACCTGTCGTTGCAAGAACAACTGCGGGGCATGCAGGGCGACAAAGCGCTCATCAAGGAAGAGGTCGACAGTGACGACATCGCCGAGGTGGTGAGCCGCTGGACAGGCATCCCCGTGACCAAGATGCTGCAGAGCGAGATGGACAAGCTGCTGCACCTGGAGGACGAGCTGCACAAGCGTGTGGTGGGCCAGGACGATGCCATCAAGGCCATCAGCGACGCCGTTCGCCGCAGCCGTGCCGGTCTGAACGACCCTCGCCGCCCCATCGGCTCATTCATCTTCCTCGGCACGACGGGTGTTGGCAAGACCGAACTCGCCAAGGCGCTCGCCGACTATATGTTCAACGACGAGAATATGATGACCCGCATCGACATGAGCGAATATCAGGAGAAATTCTCCGCCACGCGCCTCATCGGAGCCCCTCCGGGCTACGTAGGTTACGACGAGGGTGGCCAGTTGACCGAGGCGGTGCGCCGCAAGCCCTACTCCGTCGTGCTGTTCGACGAGATTGAGAAAGCGCACCCCGACGTCTTCAACGTGCTGCTGCAAGTGCTCGACGATGGCCGATTGACCGACAACAAAGGTCGCACCGTGAACTTCAAGAACACCATCATCATCATGACGAGCAACCTCGGCTCCAGCCTGATTCGCGAGCGTTTCGAGCACCTGACCGCCCAGAACCGCGACGAGGTGGTGTCCCGCACCCGCGACGAGGTGATGGCGATGCTCAAGCAGACCATCCGTCCCGAGTTCCTGAACCGTATCGACGAGACCATTATGTTCACGCCGCTCGACGAGAAGCAGATTTCACAGATCGTGCGCTTGCAACTCACCAGCGTGAAGAAGCTTCTCAGCCACAACGGCATCACGCTCGAGTGGACCGACGCCGCCGTGCAGTTGCTAGCCCAAGCCGGCTATGACCCCGAGTTTGGAGCCCGTCCTGTGAAACGTGCCATCCAGAATCTGCTGCTCAACCCGCTGAGCCGCGACATCATCGCCGGGCATGTGTATCGCGACCACCCCATCGTCGTCGATGCCACAAATGGTGAGATTGCGTTCCGAAACTGACCCAGCACACCCAGCACACCCGATCACACTGAACACGGTTTCAGTGTGATGAGGTGTGCCAAAAACAAAGACCTCGTTAGATGCCAGGCGTGTAATGACTTCGGGCGTGACGCGAGTGTCGGGATTGAAGTTGGATGCCTCTTGCTTTGCCTGCTCTTTGGCCCGGACAATGGGGACTTGTCTCTTCCATTCATCGAGAAACGCTTTCATGTTATAGGTCAATTGGCTCAACTCCTGGGAGGTGAACACGCCAGAGCGAGCGACATATTCCTCGACTTTCTTTCTCACGCTTTTCTCGGTCTTGCATCGTCGCGCCATTTCCTTTGGATCCATCTCAAAGGCGAATGCTTTGCCAGTCTTTCTGCCATCGACCAGCTCATACTTGATAGCTGTGATTTTGATTTTCATTATTTTTTAATTGAGAACCTTTTTAATTGAGAATTGAGAACTTTTTTAATTGAGAATTGAGAATTTAGATCGTGCTTCGCGCTGGTAGACCATTAGCCTCCCTCCTATAGGGGCTCAAATATATAATTGTTTATAAAAAAAGTAACCTAGGTTTGTTTGCCAATTTGTTTCGCGTGGTTTCGCGTTATGCTTCGCGTGGATTCGCAGTTAATTAACGTGAATTCGATGAAAACAAATTGCTGATACACAAGTCCTCCCCTTGTAGAGACGCGGCTTGCCACGTCCGTATAGGGGAGTTGTCGCGAAGCGCGGAGCGCTCGGGGAGATGGCAAAGCACGAGTTGAGCGCAGCTCAGCGTGCGGTGCCGAAGGCATTGCCACTCGACCCAACACTGCGACGGAGGAGTGTGTGACACCGCCTTGCTCCTTGACACAGCCTCATATACGTTTGTCCTCCACTAAGTTAGGGGAGGTGGCCCAAAGGGCCGGAGGATAGGGAGTGATGAGTGCCTGCTACCACACACAACGAGATCGTTTGACTTACCGCAACGGCAAACCAACCGCTTTGTGCCGCAAAAGACAAGAAACTATTGCAGTTTTTGCTGCTGGAAAATGAAGGTATCAGAAATGTCCCCGGCAGTTACTCCAACTTCTACTGTTCTGCCTGTCATTGAATCTTCAATTTCATCAAAGGTGAAAATGACCTTTTTATCAACAATCTTGACCTCGAACCAGTCATTCTTATACTCTTTCCAGTTCCAGTTTTCTTGAGAAAACATGTCCTGGTATTCAGTATTAATAATAATTTTACCCGACAGCCATGGAATATAATTCTTGCATTCAAAAGTGAATGTGCCACCATTTTCTGGAATCACATAGAAATTGTTGTCCTTAGCCATATTATCTACGTTATTCCACTTCATCTTCTCCCAATTGCCATCGGGTCCGTCACCACATGATGTCACCGAAAGTAGTGTGAACGATAACAAGATGAGACTTAAAAACTTAAACTTTCTCATAGCTATAATAGTTATTCTATAATTTTCTGGAAACGGAACATACCGTTGCTATCATCTTCCATGATGTCGCGGTCGTTGGGGTCAGGGTGATGGCTGTTGTAGAACTCCACGATATGGAACCCGCAGCGGTTCACATAAAAGTGAATGTTCCGTTTCTCGAAGTAAGGCGTGACCGTTTCCCACATCTTTACTTCGGGGTGCATCTGTTCCACGGCACACCACGCTTTGTAGCCGATGCCCTTGCTGTGTGCCTTTGGCGACACAAAAAGCAATTCCAGCTCTCCACTATGCTCAACCACGCTGATGACCACTCCACCAACTTTCTCCTTGCCGAGCATAATTCTGTATGCCTCGGCGTTCTCTCCATCGATAGACTGTTCGATCGTGTCGCGTGAGATTATCTCGCCTTCTTCCTCGAAATGGTTGTCACGCATCCCATACTCCTTGGTGGCACCATACTTGAATGCCACCTGGTTGTCGGTGATGAACTGCTCACGGTCATCATCGGTTAGCGGAACTAGCTTTATCTCTGTTACCTTGTCCATGCCGGCTTAGAAATAAATTGGTTGCGGTCGGTTATTCTTCTTGTTGCAATGCTCGTGTGAGTTGGTCGGGGCATGAGGTGTTTTTGTAGCCGCAGCGGATGCCTTGCAGGCGCTGGATGACCTCCTCGCGATGCATGCCGCAAACGAGGATGCTGATGCCCTGCAAGTTGCCGTGGCAACCACCCAAGAATTGCACGTCTTGGATGATGTCGTTGTCATCGAGTGTGATGTCGATTTGCTGTGAGCAGGTGCCAGTGGGATAGTAGGTGATGTGGCGCATAGTAAGTTGTTGTTATGACTTGTTGCGCAGGGCTGAGAGTTCCAGGATGGATATTTTTGTGGCGGTGTAGTCGATGATGCCCTGGTCTTTCATGATGTCCAAAGCATGAATCAGCGTCGTGCGTTGGGTGCCTAACAAGGTGCACAAGTCCTTTTGCTGAAAGGAGATGGTGATGTCAGACGAGAGCTGGGTCGTCAAGATGGAGACGATGAGTGCGATGCGCTCGGTCACGGAGCCTTGCCTGATGGCTAACAGTCCGGCGGTGAATCGCTGGCTGTTGCGTGAGAGGTAGTTGAGGATGTTGAACAGAAACACTTTGTCGGCCTGCACGATGTTGACATAATCAGATTTGCGCAGCTGCATGATGCCGCACTCGCCCACTGCGGTGACATTGAACGGATAGGTGGTGTCGAGTCCGAAGAGGTAGTCGGGTCCGAGCACATTGGGGGCTTCGAGGGTCTGCTCGATGGTTACCTTGAGGTTGGTAAATCGCATGCTTACCCTCACTTTGCCCGAAATGACAAAGCGCACATGGGTGCATGTGTCACCGTCGTCGATGATGCGCTCACCATCGTTGAACTTTAAGAAATGGAACGGCATTTTTTCGACCAATGCCGAGAGTTGTTGTGCGCTCACTCCATGAAAGAGCGGCAGTTGCATGAGTTGTTCGAACACGCTTTATCTAATTAAGAATTTAGAATTAAGAATTAAGATCGCGCTTCGCGATGGTAGACTGATTCGCTGGTAAGGAATTTAGCTTCCCCCTCATTAGGGGGGCTGTGGGGAGGGAGCGACTAAGAAAGCATTTCAATCAGTTGGTCGCAGGTGAGGGACTGTTGCTCGCCGGTAGCCATGTTCTTGAGGGTGATGGTGCCTTGCTCCATCTCGCTCTCGCCGACGATGGCAACTAATGGGAACTTGCGGTCGTTGGCATAGTTCATCTGTTTCTTCATCTTGGCGCTGTCGGGGTAGAGCTCGGCGCTGATGCCCGCCTTGCGCAATGCCATGACGTGGCGCAGTGAGGCTGCCGCCTCGCGGTCGCCAAAGTTGATGAACAGCACCTGTGCCGAGGCGAGGGTGTCGGCGGGATAGAGGTCGAGCGCGTTGAGCACGTCAAAGATGCGGTCGGCACCGAAGCTGAAGCCCACGCCCGAGAGTCCCGGCATGCCGAACACGCCGGTGAGGTTGTCATAGCGTCCGCCGCCGGTGATGCTGCCGATGGCGACGTCCATTGCCTTGACCTCGAGGATGGTGCCGGTGTAGTAGTTGAGTCCGCGCGCGAGTGACACATCCAGCTCAATGGTGGCGGTAGTGCCCACCTCGGCGACATGGCCGATGACGTAGCGCAGCTCTTCGATGCCCTTCTGCCCCACCTCGCTGGTGGCCAGCAGCTGGTCGAGGGTGGCGAGTTTCTCGTCGTTCGTTCCACTGAGTGTGAGCAGCGGTTCAATCGCTTTGACTTGGCTTTCGTCCAGGCCCTTCTCAAGCAGTTCGGCATTCACGTTCTCCAGCCCAATCTTGTCCATCTTGTCGATGGCGACGGTGATGTCAATGAGACGGTCGGGTGCGCCGATGACCTCGGCAATGCCGCTGAGCACCTTGCGGTTGTTGAGCTTGATGACGATGCGCACCCCGAAACGGCGGAACACCTCGTCGATGAGCGTTATCAGCTCCACCTCGTTGAGCAGCGAGTCGCTGCCAACGATGTCGGCGTCGCACTGATAGAACTCGCGGTAGCGTCCTTTCTGTGGCCGGTCGGCGCGCCACACGGGTTGGATTTGGTAGCGCTTGAACGGCATCTGCAGGTCGTTGCGGTGCTGCACGACGTAGCGTGCGAATGGCACGGTGAGGTCATAGCGCAGTCCTTTCTCGCTGATCTTGTTGGTCAGGTGCAGCGAGTCGCGTTGTTCCATCAGTTCGGCGGGGGCATCCTTGAGGAAGTCGCCGCTGTTGAGGATCTTGAACAGGAGCTTGTCGCCCTCTTCGCCATACTTGCCGAGCAGGGTCGAGAGGTTTTCCATCGCGGGGGTTTCAATCTGCTGGAAGCCGTAGAGCTGGAACACCTCGCGTATGGTGTTGAATATGTAATTGCGCTTCGCCATTTCTAGTGGCGAGAAGTCGCGTGTACCTTTAGGAATGGATGGTTTCATTTTTCTAATTAAGAATTTAGACCGCGCTTCGCGCTGGTAGACCATTGTATTGGTAGACCGTCCTGCGGACTGGTAGAGTATTTGCTTCTCCTCTTTAAGGGATTCTAATCTAGTTTGAGCACTGCCAGGAAGGCTTTTTGAGGCACTTGAACGGTTCCTATTTGCTTCATGCGCTTCTTGCCAGCCTTTTGTTTCTCAAGCAGTTTGCGCTTGCGGCTGACATCGCCGCCGTAGCACTTGGCGGTCACGTCCTTGCGCACCTGTCGCACGGTCTCGCGGGCGATAATCTTGGCGCCGATGGCCGCCTGGATGGCGATGTCGAACTGCTGCCTCGGAATCAGGTCCTTTAACTTCTCGCACATGCGCCGCCCCAGTGTGACGGCATTGTCGACATGGGTCAAGGCGCTGAGCGCGTCCACTTGCTGGCCATTGAGCAGGATGTCGAGTTTGATGAGCCTTGACTCACGGAAGCCGTTGATATAGTAGTCGAAGGACGCGTAGCCCTTGGAGATGCTCTTGAGTTTGTCGTAGAAGTCGATGACAATCTCGCCGAGCGGGATGTCGAAGGTCAGTTCCATGCGGTTGCCCGAGATGTATTCCTGCTTGACCAACTCGCCTCGTTTGTTCAGGCACAGGGTGATGATGGGTCCCATGAATTCTGACATGGTGATGATGCTCGCACGGATATAGGGCTCCTCAATCTTCTCGATGAGCGTCACATCGGGCAGTCCGGCGGGGTTGTGTACCTCGGTCATGTTGCCTTTCTTGTCATAGACTTTGTAAGACACGTTGGGCACGGTGGTGATGACCTCCATGTTAAACTCTCTGCTCAAGCGTTCCTGCACAATCTCCATGTGCAGCAGTCCCAGGAAACCGCATCGGAAGCCGAATCCCAATGCCACACTCGACTCGGGCGTGAAGGTCAGTGCCGCGTCGTTGAGCTGCAGCTTCTCGAGCGAGGTGCGCAGGTTCTCGAAGTCCTCGGGCTCGATGGGATAAACCCCGGCAAACACCATGGGCTTCACCTCCTGGAATCCCTCGATGGCTTTGTCGCAGGGAGCTTGCACATGGGTGATGGTGTCACCCACACGCACCTCAACCGAGTTCTTGATTCCCGAGATGATATAACCGACGTTGCCCGCGCTTAGTTGTTCGCGTGGCGACAGTTGCAGCTTGAGCACGCCCATCTCATCGACATGATACTCCTTCTGGGTGTTGACAAACTTCACGAAGTCATTCTTGCGAATGGTGCCGTTGAGGAGTTTGAAGTATACGATAATGCCGCGGAAGGGGTTGAACACCGAGTCAAAAATCAATGCCTGCAGGGGCGCACTGGCATCGCCTGTGGGTGCGGGTATTCGTTGTACGATAGCGTCCAGCACCTCGGGAACTCCTACGCCGGTGCGTGCGCTGCATCGCAAGATTTCGCTGGGGTCGCAGCCCAGTAGCTCAACAATCTCGTCCTCCACCTCGTCTGGGTGTGCGCTGTCCATGTCAATCTTGTTGATGACGGGTATGATCTCGAGGCCGTTGTCTATGGCCATGTAGAGGTTGCTGATGGTCTGCGCCTGCACGCCTTGTGTGGCGTCGACCACGAGCAGTGCCCCCTCGCATGCGGCGATGGATCGCGACACCTCGTAGGAGAAGTCGACGTGTCCGGGAGTGTCGATGAGGTTGAGCGTGTATTTCTCACCATCTAGCACATAGTCCATCTGAATGGCATGGCTCTTGATGGTGATGCCGCGCTCGCGCTCTAGGTCCATGTCATCGAGCACCTGCGCCTGCATGTCCTTACCGTCGACCGTCTTGGTGAATTCAAGCAGTCGGTCGGCCAAGGTACTCTTGCCATGGTCGATGTGTGCGACGATGCAGAAGTTTCTTATCTTGTCCATATATATGTCTTGTTCAATTCAAACTGCAAAGGTACTGATTTTTGATGAGGTCGCAAAATTTTTTTGCTTGACGTCCGGGAATTTTGTACTTTTGCCGTGTTGATATTTAGGAAGTGTATGGACAAGATGACTCCCGAACAGCGGCATCACTGCATGAGCAGCATCGGCAGCCGCAACACGCGTCCCGAGATGATTGTGCGGCGTTGGTTGTGGCGGCAGGGCTATCGCTACCGCGTGGCGTTGAAATCACTGCCCGGCACGCCCGACATCGTGCTGCGGCGGCAGAGCACGGTCATCTTCGTCAACGGCTGTTTCTGGCATGGCCACGACTGCGGCAAGTTCCGTTTGCCATCGACCAACACCGATTTCTGGCGCAACAAGTTTGAGCGCAACCAGGCCCGCGACCGCCGAGTCTACAAGCAGTTGCACGACCTGGGATACTATGTGTTGGTGGTGTGGGAATGCCAACTTGCTCCTGCGCATCGGCAAGCCACGCTGCAGGCCCTTAGTGCCCGCTTGGCAGAAATCTACCTGGACACACACCAAGCCAAACCTCGCCCTTATGGTGACCATGAAGAGAACCTTCCGGCTATAGCTGCCGATCCATAAGTCTATGCATTTGCACAATTTTGCAAAGTTTTCACCAAATTAATAGGTGTATGCCGTGAAAATGTCGTATCTTTGCGTGTTCTTTTGTGTAGCAACAAAAATTTACTTAATAATAACTCTAAAATCATTTTTCCATTATGAAGATTTCGCACATTGAGCATGTGGGTATCGCAGTCACCTCGCTTGAGGAGGCTATCCCTTTCTACGAGAATTTACTGGGTTTGAAATGCTATGCCATTGAGGAGGTTGCCGACCAAAAGGTGAAGACCGCTTTCTTCAAGGTTGGCGAGACCAAGATTGAGCTGCTCGAGGCTACCGCTCCTGAGAGCGCCATTGCCAAGTTCATCGAGAAGAATGGTGGCCGTGGTGGCATCCAGCACGTTGCCTTCTGCGTTGAGGACGGTGTTGCCGGTGCTCTGAATGAGGTCCAGGAGAAGGGTGGCCGCGTGATTGATGCCGTTCCCCGTCGTGGTGCCGAAGGCTTGAACATTGGTTTCTTGCATCCCAAGACTACCGCTGGTGCTTTGGTTGAACTGTGTGAGCACCCCCAAGAGTAATTTTTCACGACATCCGCAAAAAAATATAAAACATGAGTAAACAACTCGAAAAAATCCAAGAGCTGATTGCCAAGCGTGCTGCAGCCCGCCTGGGTGGTGGTGAGAAAGCCATTGAAAAGCATCACGAGAAAGGCAAATTCACAGCCCGCGAGAGAATCAATATGTTCCTTGACGAGGGCAGCTTTGAGGAGCTCGACATGTTCGTGCGCCACCGCTGCACCAACTTCGGCATGGAGAAGAAGTCGTTCGACGGCGATGGTGTGGTCACTGGCTACGGCACCGTTGACGGCCGCTTAGTTTACGTGTTCGCTCAAGATGCCACCGTGTTCGGCGGCTCATTGAGCGAGACGATGGCCCAGAAGATTTGCAAAATCATGGATCTGGCCATGAAGAATGGCGCTCCTGTCGTGGGTCTGAACGACTCGGGCGGTGCCCGCATCCAGGAGGGCATCAACGCTCTGGGTGGCTATAGCGAGATTTTCCAGCGCAACATCCTTGCTTCGGGTGTGGTGCCCCAGATCTCGGCCATCCTCGGCCCCTGCGCCGGTGGTGCCGTCTACTCCCCTGCCCTGACCGACTTCACGATCATGGTGCAAGGAATGTCGTTCATGTTCCTCACCGGTCCGAAAGTTGTGAAGACCGTTACTGGCGAGGATGTCACGCAAGAGCAACTGGGTGGTGCCAAGGTGCATGCCACCAAGTCGGGCGTGACCCACTTTGCCGCCGAGACCGAAGAGGAGGCCATCTCGCTGATTAAGCAGCTGCTCAGCTACATGCCCAGCAACAACATGGAGGAGACTCCGCGCCGCGAGTGCAACGACCCGATTGACCGTGTTGAGGATGCCCTGAACAGCATCATCCCCGAGAGCGCCAACGACCCCTACGACATGTATCAGGTTATTGGTGCAGTCGTTGACAATGGCGAGTTCCTGGAGGTCCAGAAGGACTTTGCCAAGAACATCATCGTCGGTTTTGCACGCTTCAATGGTCAGGCCGTGGGCTTGGTCGCCAATCAGCCCCAGTTCATGGCCGGTGTGCTTGACGTGAACGCTTCACGCAAGGGCGCCCGCTTCGTGCGCTTCTGCGATGCCTTCAACATTCCTCTGGTTACTTTGGTCGACGTGCCTGGATTCTTGCCCGGTACTGGTCAAGAGTACAACGCCGTGATTCTGAACGGCGCCAAGTTGCTCTACGCCTATGGCGAGGCTACTGTGCCCAAGATTACCGTCACCCTGCGCAAGAGCTATGGCGGCAGCCACATCGTGATGAGCTGCAAGCAGCTGCGTGGTGACATGAACTATGCTTGGCCCAGCGCCGAGATTGCCGTGATGGGTGCCGCCGGTGCCGCCGGCATTCTCTATGCCAAGGAAGCGAAGACAGCCAAGACCGACGCCACCGCAGCCAAGGAGGCAGGTGACGAGGAGAAGGCCAAGGAGATTATGGCGCAGCTGAAGGAGTTCATCCAGCAGAAGGAGGACGAGTACAACAACTTGTTCTGCACGCCGTACAACGCCGCAAAGTATGGCTACATTGACGATGTGATTGAGCCGCGCAACACGCGTTTCCGCATCATTCGCGCGCTGGAGCAGACTCGCACCAAGAAGTTAACCAACCCTGCCAAGAAGCATGGCAACATTCCTCTGTAATCAGTTGTGGTTATGAAGAAAGGAATTATTTTGACACTATTGGTTGCCGCATTCGGGCTGCTCGCCATTGCACAGGGACGCATGGAACTGCGTTTCAATGAGGTGATGGTGCAGAACGACAGCAATCTGGTGGATCAAATCGGCCAACGTTCGGCATGGGTGGAGGTTTTCAACCGCTCATACGGTACGGTAGGCATGGAGCAGATGTTCATCTCTAACCAGTTGATTGACGCCAAGGGTGAAGCCAAGAAGGCGAACAAGAAGGAGAAGGACTATCTGAGCGAATATGCCGCAGCCCATCCTGATGTTCTTTACGAGATTCCTCGTGGAGATGTGGCGACGAAAGTAGCCCCCCGCACACACATTGTTTTCTTTGCTGATGGAGAGTCGGCCCAGGGAGCGTTACACTTGACTTTCAAGCTCAACCCTGGTGTGGAGAACAATCTCTACTTGTATGATGTAAATGGCGACTTGGTCGACATGATGACCATTCCCGCCAATCTGCCCGCAGACCAGTCCTTTGCGTTGAAGTCTGACGGCATCAGCGAAATGGTCGACGGCAAGATGGACAACAACGCTTGGAGCGTTCGCACTGGTGCAGACGACAAGACCGCCATCACGCCCGGTAAGTTCAACCAGCGCGTGGTGAACGAGAACATCGAGAAGTTTGCCAAGCATGACCCTCATGGCTATATCATTGCACTGGTCGCTATGGGAATCGTGTTCAGCACCCTGCTGATGCTAAGCATTCTGTTCTACCTATTCGGCAAGGCCAACAAGGCCGCCAACAAGGAGGAGAAAGCTGTAGCAACGCCAGCACAGATAGCAGAGCCCCAGCCCGTCGCTGCAGACGCTAACGATGAGGCTATGGCCGCCATCTGCATGGCACTGTACCAGCACTTCAACTCGCATGACGAGGAGAGCGGCGTACTCACGTTCGACCGCAACGCCAACACCGCTTGGAGCAGCAAGAGCCACATGATGCGCGAGTTGCCCCGCAAATAATAACCTTCCAAAATTTACATCAATGAAAGAATACAAGTATAAGATTAATGGCAACGAATACACTGTTGCCGTAGGAGATGTTGAAGGCAACATCGCCAAGATTGAGCTCAATGGCACGCCCTATGAGGTCGAGCTCATGGACCAGCCCAAGGTATCGAAGGTGGTGAAACGCGTGGCTCCCGCTGCAACCGAGACTGCAACCGTCGCTCCGAAGCCCGCCTCCAAGAAAGTGGCCGCCGCCGCCGGCGACTTCGTCATCGAGTCGCCACTGCCGGGCACCATCAAGGAAATCTACGTCAAGGAAGGCCAGGAAGTCAAGGCCAGCGACGTGGTTTGCATCCTCGAGGCCATGAAGATGGGCAACGAGATTCATGCTGGCAAGGATGGCGTGGTCAAGTCAATCAATGTAGCGAAAGAGGATTCAGTGCTTGAAGGCACGACAATCATGGTAATCGGTTAATGAGCTATGGTACTATTAGACAGTTTCTTAACCAGCAATCTTGAGCAATTCTGGAATTTTACTGGATTTGCTAATTGCACGTGGCCCAACCTGGTCATGATTTGCTTTGGCCTCTTGTTCATCTACCTGGCCATCAAACATGACTTTGAGCCCATGTTGCTTGTGCCCATCGGCTTCGGTATCCTCATTGGTAACATCCCGTTCCAACCTGGCAACGAGATTGGTATCTATGAGGAGGGGTCGGTGTTGAACATTTTGTATCAGGGTGTGCGTCAAGGCTGGTACCCGCCGCTCATCTTCCTGGGAATCGGTGCCATGACCGACTTTACCGCCCTGCTCGCCAACCCCAAGTTGATGCTAGTAGGTGCTGCCGCACAGTTCGGCATTTTCGGTGCCTATATGATTGCCCTCGCCATCGGATTCATGCCCGACCAGGCTGGTGCAATCGCCATTATCGGTGGTGCGGACGGTCCCACGGCTATCTTCCTGTCGGGCAAGTTGGCTCCCAACTTGATGGGCGCCATCGCCGTGTGCGCTTATTCCTATATGGCTCTAGTGCCGGTGATACAACCGCCTGTAATGAAGTTGCTTACGACCGACAAGGAGCGAAAGATTAAGATGAAACCTGCGCGTAAGGTCAGCCAGACCGAGAAGATTCTGTTCCCCATCTTCGGTCTGCTGCTCACCTGCTTCTTTGTGCCTTCGGGTCTGCCCCTGTTGGGTATGTTGTTCTTTGGTAACCTGCTGCGTGAGAGTGGCGTGACCACGCGTCTTGCCAAGACCGCCAGCAATGCCATGACCGACATCGTGACCATCGTTTTGGGAATGACGGTGGGTGCTTCGACGCAAGCGTCTGAGTTCCTTACTGCCGACACCATCTTCATCTTCTTCCTGGGCTTCTGCGCCTTTGTCATTGCCTCGTGTTCGGGCGTGCTGTTTGTCAAGCTGTTCAACCTGTTCCTGTCTAAAGACCAGAAGTTGAACCCGCTGATTGGCAACGCCGGTGTGAGTGCTGTGCCGATGGCTGCACGCATCAGCAATGATGTGGGCTTGAAGTATGACCCCAGCAACTACCTGCTGATGCACGCCATGGGTCCGAATGTGGCTGGTGTGATCGGTTCGGCTGTTGCCGCAGGTGTGCTGCTTGGTTTCTTGGGATAATCTGACTGTTCTCATAATGTTTGCTGGGGCGCACATCTGACTTGTCAGTGTACGCCCCTTTTTATTAACCTGAGTCACTAGAGAAACTAGAGACACAAGAAACATCGCAATTCTTAATTCTTAATTCTTAATTCATCATTGACAAAGCCTATTATTTACCAACTGTTGCCACGGTTATTCGGCAACATGAACGACCATTGCGTGCGCAGCGGTTCATTGGAACAAAATGGATGCGGCAAGTTGGCCGACATCACCAATGATGTGTTGCATAGCCTCGTACAGATGGGCGTAACGTATGTGTGGTACACGGGTGTTATCCGTCACGCCACACAGACCGACTACACGCGCCATGGCATTCCTAGCAACAATCCCCATGTGGTCAAGGGCAAGGCTGGTTCACCATACGCCATTGTTGACTACTATGACATCGACCCCGACCTGGCTGTTGATGTGGAACACCGCCAAAATGAGTTTGATGCACTGGTCTCTCGCACCCATCAGGCAGGCCTGAAGGTCATTCTTGACTTCGTTCCCAACCATGTGGCACGCGAATACCATAGCATCGCCAAACCCGACGGTGTCAACGACTTGGGTGAAGGAGACAACACAGACCAATTCTTTGCACCCGACAACAATTTCTACTACCTTACGGGTCAATCCTTCGCTCCCACGATGGGTTGCGGTGACTATCAAGAATGTCCCGCCCGTGCCACTGGCAATGACTGCTTCACCGCTTCGCCAGGCAAGTATGACTGGTATGAGACAATCAAGCTCAACTATGGCATCGACCCCTGGAACGATAGTCGCCACTTCCACCCCATCCCCGACACCTGGCATAAGATGCTACACATTATTCAATATTGGGCCAGTCGGGGCATTGATGGTCTGCGCTGCGACATGGCTCACATGGTGCCTGTCGAGTTTTGGCATTGGGCCATTGCTCAAGTCAAACAACAATACCCACAGTTGATATTCATTGCCGAAATATATGATGTGGCACTCTATGAGAGCTATATTAACTATGGTGGATTTGATTATTTGTATGATAAAGTAACACTTTATGATTCGCTTGTCAATATATTGACCCACAATCATTCAACGGGTGAATTGACGCATTGCTGGCAGACCGTGAATCCTTGGCGTGACCACATGCTACATTTCATGGAGAATCACGATGAGGTGCGCCTGGCGTCGGCTCATTTTTGTGACGATCCGGTTGTTGCCCGACCGGCTCTGGTTGTCAGCGCGACCCTCGACCGCGGTCCTATGATGATTTATAACGGTCAGGAACTGGGCGAGAAAGGCGATGAGGCCGAGGGATACCGCGGTGCCGACGGTCGCACAACCATCTTTGACTACTGGAGCATGAGCACTGTGCGCCAGTGGCTTGCCAAGGGCAAACTCAATGGCCGTCACCGCGTGCGTGATTATTATAAGAAAGTGTTGCGATTGTGCAACCAAGAATCTGCCATCAGTGAAGGTGAGATGTTCGACCTGATGTATGTCAATCCCCTACTCCATCGCCAGTATGCCTATCTGCGGCATCACGATGGAGAATTGCTGCTCATTGTAGCAAACTTTGCTGACCACGAAGTAACGGTTGATGTGACAGTGCCAAGTCACGCTTTTGAGCATCTGCATCTTGCAACGTGCATGCTCCATGCCAAAGAATTGCTGCACGGTCAAAAGTCGCAGTTCTACCTGGCTCCTGACAAGGCACTCACGCTCTCCATTCGGGCGAACGACGCTGTGGTGTGGAAGTTTTTTGTCAAATAATCTTCATTTTGCTTGGTAGCATCAAGCGGAAAATTGTAACTTTGCAAAACCAAACGGTTAAAAGTGGAGTTCTAAAAGTGGAAAGAAATCTACTTAACTCCCTTTAATCACTTAACTACTTAACTACTAACAAGCTATGGCTCAGTTTAAAGTCTTTTCAGGAACCAAATCGCTCTATGTGGCCAATGAGATTGCCCATGACTTGGGTGTCGAACTTGGCAAGATGAACATCCTCCATTTTGCCGATGGCGAATTTGAGGTGTCGTTTGAGGAGTCGGTGCGTGGTGTGAACGTCTACCTTGTGCAGTCCACCTTTCCCAACAGTGACAACTTGATGGAACTGTTGCTCATGATTGACGCCGCCAAGCGCGCGTCGGCCAAGAGCGTCACCGCCGTCATCCCCTATTTCGGTTGGGCACGTCAAGACCGCAAGGACAAGCCTCGTGTGAGTATAGCCTCGAAATTGGTCGCCAATCTGCTCAGCGCAGCCGGCATCGACAGCCTCATTACGATGGACTTGCATGCCGATCAGATTCAAGGGTTCTTTGACATTCCCGTCAATCATCTGTATGCCTCGTCAGTATTTGTGCCCTATCTTGACTCTCTGCGTCTGCCCGACATGGTCATCGCCAGCCCTGACGTGGGCGGTGCCAAGCGTGCCAATCAATATGCCAAGTACTTTGATGTCCCCTTGGTGCTTTGTCACAAGCAGCGCGCAAAAGCCAATGTCGTTGAAAGTATGACTGTCATCGGCGATATAGAGGGAAAGAATGTGGTGCTCGTCGACGACATGATTGACACCGCAGGAACCATCTGCAAGGCAGCCAACCTAATGATGGAGAACGGAGCCAAGTCGGTACGTGCCCTAGCGTCGCATGCCATCATGAGTGAACCCGCCAGCCAGCGCATCATGGACAGTGCTCTTGAGGAAGTCATTTTCAGCAACTCCATCCCGTTTGACACAGCCCGCTGCCCCAAGGCCACGATCATCAGCATCGCTGGACTGTTTGCCGATACCATCCAGCGTGTGCACGACTACCGCAGCATCAGCTCTCAGTACCTGTTCAAGTAATTCATTCGTCGATTCATTCGACGGTTAACATAGATAACGATGGCGGCTTTATGGAATCAACCATAAAGCCGCCACGTTGCTATGTCACCGTCTTATCCGCAACGCGATGTGCCGCAGTTGGTGCAGATGAGGCATCCCTCTTGGTAGACTAGAGACTCCTGACCGCAGTTGGGACAGGTTTGACCCTTGGCTTTGGTGCCATCGGGCAGATACTTCTTCAAGGCGCGCTCCACACCCATCTTCCAGGTGTTGATCGACTTGTTGTCTAACTCAAGGCTAGCCACAAGCTTCAGTACTTGCTCGATGGGCATGCCGTAACGCAATACGCCCGAGATGAGCTTGGCGTAGTTCCAGAATTCGGGGTTGAACTTCTCGCTCAGCCCCTCGATGGTGGTTTTGAAGCCTCGCTTGTTGATGAATTGGAAGTCATAGCGCTTGACACCGTTCTCGTCGTAGGCCTTGATAATCTTTCCCTTGTTGACCGACTTGGGGCAGAATATGCCTTCATCGTCATCGGCGATACCAGTAAAGATCTCGTAGGGACGGCCGTCAATGAGTCCGATGAAAGCAATCCATTTCTCCTTATTGTTTTGGAAACGAACCACGTCGGCCTCCAACTCGGCGGGACGTTTGAGAATCTGCTCGTAGTCTGCCATGTAGTGGGCCTGTTTCTCTTTCTCCTTCTTTTTGTCGCTTTCGCTAAGCGACACGAGCACGCCGGTGCGTGAGCCGTCGCGGTAGACAGTGCAGCCCTTGCAGCCGCTGCGCCAAGCCTCGACATAGAGCTTGCCTACCATCTCCTCGCTGATGTCGTTGGGTAAGTTGATGGTCACGCTGATGGAGTGGTCGACCCACTTCTGCACGTCACCCTGCATCTTCACCTTGTTCACCCAGTCTACGTCGTTGCTCGTGGCTTTATAATAAGGTGAACGGGCCACGATGTCGTTAAGCTGCTCCTGTGTGTAGTCGCGACGCACTTCGATGCCCTCGGTGTTCATCCAGGTGATGAACTTGGGGTGATAGACGATGAACTCCTCAAACGAGTCGCCGTTTTCGTCAACGAGGTCAACATGGACATCCTTGTCGCTGGGGTTCACCTTGCGGCGGCGCTTGTAGACGGGCAGGAAGACCGGCTCGATGCCGCTGGTGGTCTGCGTCAAGATGCTGGTGGTGCCAGTCGGTGCTATGGTCAGACAGGCGATGTTGCGTCGGCCATGCTTCACCATCAGGTCATACAGCTCGGGGTCAGCCTCGCGCAGACGGTTGATGTAAGGATTGTCCTTCTCGCGCTTGGGGTCATAGATCTCAAACGCGCCGCGCTCCATTGCCATCGTCACTGACGAACGGTAGGCGGCAAGGGCAAGCGCCTTGTGCACATTTACCGAGAACTCGGTGGCTTCGGGTGTGCCGTAGCGCAGTCCCATCGCGGCCACCATGTCGCCCTCAGCGGTGGTGCCCACGCCCGTGCGGCGGCCCTTCAGCGTCTTGTTGCGGATCTTCGTCCACAGGTTCAGCTCGGTCTGCTTCACCTCGTCGGTCTCGGGGTCGGTGGCAATCTTCGCCAGGATTGTCTCAATCTTCTCCATCTCCAGGTCGATGATGTCATCCATCATGCGCTGTGCGTAGCCAATGTGCTCGCGGAACAGGTCATAGTCGAAGTAAGCGTCCTTGGTGAAGGGGTTGACGACATAGCTGTAGAGGTTCACGGCAATCAGTCGGCAGCTGTCGTAGGGGCACAGCGGAATCTCGCCGCAGGGGTTGGTCGAGATGGTACGGAAGCCCAAGTCGGCATAGCAGTCGGGCACCGACTCGCGAATGATGGTGTCCCAAAAGAGTACACCAGGCTCAGCGCTTTTCCAGGCGTTGTGCACGATCTTGTTCCACAGCTTCTGCGCGTCAATCTTCTTCTCGTAGATGGGCTCATCGCTGTCGATGGGATAACGCTGAGTGTATTCAGCCCCGTCAACGGCGGCCTGCATGAACGCATCATCGATGCGCACACTGACATTCGCGCCCGTCACCTTGCCCTCTTCGAGTTTGGCGTCGATGAACGACTCGCTGTCGGGATGCTTGATGCTCACCGTGAGCATCAGCGCTCCACGTCGACCATCCTGTGCCACCTCGCGCGTCGAGTTGCTGTATCGTTCCATGAAGGGCACCAGTCCTGTCGAGGTCAGTGCAGAGTTCTTCACTGGCGATCCTTTGGGGCGGATGTGCGACAGGTCATGCCCCACGCCACCGCGGCGTTTCATCAGCTGCACTTGCTCCTCGTCAACCTTGATGATACCTCCGTAGGAGTCTGGTTCGCCATCGATGCCGATTACGAAGCAATTGCTCAGCGATCCCACTTGGAAGTTGTTGCCGATGCCGGCCATGGGACTCCCCTGCGGGACGATGTAGTGGAAGTGACGAATGAGCTCGAAGATCTTCTCCTCGCTCATCGGGTTGGGATACTTTTTCTCGATGCGTGCTATTTCGCTGGCGATGCGATGATGCATGTCGTCGGGTGTGAGCTCATAGATTTTTCCATACGAGTCTTTCAACGCATACTTGCTGGCCCACACGCGTGCGGCAAGTTCGTCTCCCTCAAAGTATTTGAGGGTTGCGTCATACACTTCTTGATAATTGTAAGTAGTCTTTTTCTCCACAATAATTGGGTGTTATTCGTTATGGTTTGTACTTGTTTTGGCATTTTGCGCAAATCGACTGCAAATTTAGACAAAACATTTCAGACAACAAAACAAATTTGCGAAAAACGCCAAATTTTTCGAAAAATTTCATTGTATGCTGAATTCTAGTGCTTTACAATTCTTGAAATGTCAAAAAGTTTGCCCAAAAAACTCATCTCCCTCTCATTAATGCTTGACAAACAAATCAATCGCTCTTCCAGCCTAGTTTATACTGATTCTAAACTCAAGGCCTAGCCTTGTTCCCTTTTTTTTGTAAGTAAATCACTAAACAACTTGTTCACAAATAATAAATTCGAGTGGTTTTTTAATAGAGAAAAAGCGAATTATCTACCAGGTTTTATTTGTCGTTTTCAAGAAAATATTGTATCTTTGCCAAAACATATCTAACCCAAATTGTACGGACTGATTGATTGCAATAATTTTTTTGTGTCGTGTGAGCGGGTGTTCAATCCGTCGCTGAACGGCCGGCCTGTCGTTGTGCTGAGCAACAACGATGGGTGTGTCATTGCTCGCAGCAACGAGGCCAAAGCGTTGGGTATTCCTATGGGGTGTCCAGCATTCCAGATTAAGGAGCATTGCGACCCGCGCCAAGTGGTGCAGCTTTCAGCGCGCCACATCGTGTATGCCGACTTGTCGCACCGCATCATGAACATTCTAGGCAGCGAGGTCGAGGATGTGGAAGTATACTCGGTCGACGAGGCCTTTTTCCGACCCCCTTATGACGACGTGGAGCAGAACCATGACTTCCTGGCACGCTTGGTTAAGAAAGTATATCGCAGTGTGGGTGTCCCTGTGAGCATCGGCTTTGCGCCCAGTCGCTCATTGGCAAAGATTGCATCACATATCGCTAAGAAAGACCGCCGCATCACCGATGGCGTGTATTGGCTGGTGCGCCCTGAAGCCATCGACATCATCCTTCGCCGCACGCCCATCGCCGACGTATGGGGCATTGGTCGTCGCCTTACTGCCAGTCTGCTGGAGCGGGGCATTGACACTGCGTATAAGTTTGCGCAAATGCCATCAGGACTTGTTCGCGCGCTTTATTCGGTCACTGTTGAACGTACACAGCGCGAGTTGCGCGGCGAGGACTGTATACCCGTCAATCCTGTGAACATCGCCCACAGCACATTGATGACTTCACGCACCTTTGGACATGTGCTGACCGATCGCCGCGAGGTGCAGGATGCCGTCGTACACTTCGCACAGGCCACCGCGCGTCGTCTGCGTGACGAGCACCAGGTGGCATCAACGGTGACGACCTACGTGCGTGGCGACCGCTTCCGCGAGGACCTGCCCTACTACAGTAACTCGTGCGAAATGCGTTTGCGCACCCCGTCGTCTAGTGCAATGACCATCGTTTATTATGCTTTAATTGCCTTCAATACCATTTTCCGCGAGGGTATGGCCTATCGCAAGGCCGGTGTGATGGTAGGTGGTCTCATCCCCGACACGATGGTGCAACTTAACGTGTGGGACCCCGAGGATTACCCCAAACAACGGGCGCTGATGCAGGCCGTCGACGGAATCAATCAGCACTATGGCGCCCATGTCGTGAAATTGGTGCCCGAGTCAGGTGAACGCTCCTGGGTACCCCATCAGACACACCTCGCCACCACCAGCAAGACCCTTCGTATCTATACCGGCCAGATCACTAAATTGCCGCCAAAAGGCTAATTTTTCTTAAATATCTTCGGGTTGCTTGCCAGATATATCCAAAAATGCTACTTTTACAAAAATTTTGTGTTAACAACGTATTTTTAACCTAAACTTTTTGTAATCATGAAAGCAAAACTACTTATGGCCTCAGCCATGGTGCTTGTTTGTGCGACGATGGTGGCGCAGCCCAGCTCGTTCAGTGGGCCGCGCAAGGTCATCTCAGCCGACGCCCACGGCTGGCTGGCACCCCTATGGTCGCCCGACGGCTCACGCCTGGCGGTGACCGGTGACAACTACACGGGCATCTGGGTGGCCCAGGCCGACGGTACCGACCTGCACCAAGTGTCGCAGGCCACCGGCGCCGGCTATCAGATGAGCTGGGTGGACAACAACAGTCTGACCAGCACTCCCTACTCGATGGATGGCATGCGCCGCATGACCCGCATCGAGCGTGTTGACGCGCGCGACGGCAAGGTGACGCTGGTCGCCGACGCGGTGCGTGACTTCAAGCGTTCGCGCGTGGGACGTCAGACGTCTGCCTTGAGCATCATGGTTGATGACCCCTCGAATGCAACGGTTCGACTGACGGAACTGGTCGCTTACCGTGGCAAGATGGTGCTGAACCCTGCCCTGTCGCCCGATGGCACCCTCATCGCCTTTCAGGTGGTGGGCAAGGGGCTGTTTGTGTGCAACGCCGACGGGTCGGGCGTGCGCAGCTTGGGCAAGGGGTCGCATCCCGCCTGGCTGCCCGACAACCGCCATGTGATGGTCACGCGCCTGCAGGACAATGGTGAGGTGTTTACCCAAGGTGACATCTATTGTGTCGACATCACTGACGGAAAAGCCATGAACATCACGCCTAACAGTGAAGTGATTCCTGTGACGATGTCGGTCTCGCCCGACGGCACGAAATTGGCGTTCGACAACGATACTGATGGTTCGATTTATGTTATTGACCTTAAATATTGATGCGCCATGAAGAATTTTAGCAAACTATTGATGGTCATTGCTCTAGGCAGCATGGCCCTCACGACAGCCGCACAAGAGAAACAGGACTGGGGCGACTTCAAACTGTGGATTGACCCTGGTCACTCGGGCCGCGAGAACGTTGGCATGTACAACTACTCGGAGGCGCAGAAGGTGCTGCGAGTGGGACTTGCCACCCGCGACTTCCTCTATCGCTTCACCACAGCCACCAGCCAGAACATCCACATGACGCGTGACGACGACCAGGACAACGTGAGCCTGGAGGAGCGCAGCGACATGGCAAACGCCTGGGGAGCCGACTTCTTCTACAGCATTCACAGCGATGCGGGTTCGGGCCCCAACACGACGGTGATGCTCTTCGGCGGATGGAAGGACAACGGCAATTATGTCGAGAAGACGCCGCACGGAGGCAAGCAATATGGCGAGATTCTGTGCCCCAACCTGACCGGTGTGATGTACAACACGGGCACGCGCGGCAACTACTATGACCGCGTGTTCTACAACGGCGATGTCTACAATCACACCAACCACTATCCCTATCTGTCGGTGAACCGCCGCACCAACATGGCTTCGTTGCTCAGCGAGGGCGGCTTCCACACGCACCCCGTGCAGCAGGCGCTGAACATGAACGACAGTTACAAGCATCTGGAGGCCTTCGCCACCTTCCGCTCGATTATGGAATACCGTGGTTTGGAGCGCCCCGATATGGTGATGCTCGCCGGCGTAGTCACTAACAGCGAGAACGGTGAGGCGCTGGACAACGTCACAGTGACCTGCAATGGTAAAACCATTGTCACCGACTCCTACGAGTCGCTGTTCAGCCAATATGTCCATGTCAAAGACTTGGTTCACAATGGTTTCTTCCTCTATGAGGATTTGACCCCCGGCGAGACCTATGAGGTGACGTACTCCTGTCCGGGCTACACCTCCGCCTCGCAGACGGTGACCATGCAGAGCAACCCCCAGGGACTGTCGTCGGAAAACGTGACGTGGGCCAACATCGCGTTGACCAACGAAATGCCCGCCGTGGTCTCGTCGAACAATGTGCTCAACCCCAATGCCGTGAACAAGCGCAACGACATCATCCTGATTTTCTCGCGCAAGATGATCAAGGAAACGGTCGAACAGGCCTTCTCCATCACCAATAACGGCCAAGTGACCTTGTCGTGGGACAACGACTACACCCTGCGCATCAAACTCGGTCAACTACGCGACGAGATGAGCTACACCTTCACCATCGACGGCACGATAGCGAAGAACAGTCAGACGGGTCAATTTCTGGACGGCGACGGCGACGGCGTGGAGGGCGGAAACTACACCTTCAGCTTCAAGACGCTGCCTGCCGATACCGAAGCGCCTTACATCACCAGCACGTCGCCCGAGGAGAACTCGACGATGCGCTACACCCTGCGCCCAGTTATCCGCGTAGAGTATAACGAGGAGCTCGACTGGAATGAAGACCTCGCTGTTGATGCCATTGTTGTCGAAGACAAGAATGGCGTTAAATATGAGGGTACGCTCACGCACACCGTGCTGCGCGACGCTTCGGTGCTGCACTACTATCTGAATCAGGACCTGCCTCGCGATATGTGCTTCAAGGTCACTGTCAAGGGCGGCTTCGCCGACATGGCGGGCAACGTTAACCCCGATGGCAAGTCGTTCAAGTTCCTCTCGGAATACCGCACGGTGAAGGACTCAAATCCTGTCATTGGCGAGTATAACGCCAGCGAGTGGTTCGGCCCTGCGGGCTCGGGTTCGTCCAAGGGTTTCACTAGTGCAGACGACCAGTCAATGTCCAAGAGTTCGTTTGTGCATGATCCGTCTCTTCCATCAAGTTACTTCATCCACTATGAATTCGACCCCGAAACTAGTGATCCTTATTGGGGTCTGCGCGTGCATTGCAAGAAGACCGATGATAATGGCCCATATCTCAGTGCAGCTCAAAGCCAAAATGCTATCTTGCTGGCCTACGTCTACGGTGATGGTGCCGACTATCTGAACACGGGCTTTGGCATCCGCACCAACAACGATGGTGTCAAGCGCTTCACGCAGCACACCATGCATCGTGGCTGGGAACTGGTGTCTTGGGACATCTACAACGAGGAGTGCGTGAGCATTACCGGAAGCAGCAATCTGGTTAATTCACCGCAGTGGAAGTTCGACGCTTTTTGGATATGGCGCGGCACTGTCAGTGAGCTTGACAGTGAATTGGATGACTTCTATGACATTCCCTGGACAGGCGACATCTACTTCGACGATTTGCGCTATGTGCACTATAACAACGAGGAGCAGACAGCTTCGCTCGACGATATCATCGATGTCACGCCTGGCTTGCCTGGCGACGTGACGGGTGATGGCGAGGTCGACATTGCCGATGTCAACGCCATCATTAACATCATGCTCCAGAAGAATCCTGCCAGCGATTATCCTGGCAATGCTGATGTGACTGGTGACGGCGGTGTAGACATCGCCGATGTCAACGCTGTCATCAACATCATGCTCGGGAAATAGGATAGCGACGAGGGGCTAGCGGCTCCTCGCCATACCATTCATTATAGTGGTCTCGCAGGTCAAAAAAATGGCTTGCGAGACCTACTTTTTTCGGTTAGGGAAATAGTTGTTTTCATGAAACAAAAAGCGAGAAGCAAAAAATTCTCAATTCTCAATTCTCAATTCTCAATTAATTTGTACCTTTGCACAAATTTTAAAAAGCCTCTCTATATGCTCCAAATTCGCTGCAAAAACAACAATGTCACCAAGAGTTTTCCCGAAGGCAGTTCGCTGCTTGAAGTGTATCAAGACCTTGCCGACGAGATAAATCTCCCCTACCCTGTCGTGTCGGCCAAAGTGAACAACGCCTCTCAAGGCTTGAAGTTCCGTCTGTTCCAGAACCGCGATGTTGAGTTCCTTGATGCGCGAGCAGGCTCGGGACGCCGCGTGTATGTGCGGTCCCTGTGCTTCGTGCTCTACAAGGCGGCTACCGACATCTTCCCCGGTGCCAAGTTGTTTATTGAGCATCCCTTGTCGGGTGGTTACTACTGCAACTTCAAGCGACGTGGCAGCAACGACCCAATCACCGATGAGGACGTAGAGCGCATCCGCGAGCGCATGGAAGAAATTGTCGCGCAGGACATGCCTTTCCGCCGCTTTGAGGCCACGACCGAAGAAGCCGTTCGCGTGTTCACCGACCGCGGCTTCATTGACAAGGTGAAGTTGATTGAGTCCAGCGGACAAATCTACACCGACTACTACATGTTGGGCGACACTGTCGACTATTACTATGGTCCGTTGGTTCCCTCGGCAGGCTACCTGAAGGTGTTCGGACTGGAGCGTTATGGCGACGGCTTGCTGCTGCGTGTGCCTGACCGCACGAACCCGATGATGCTGGCGCCGAAATTTGAGCAGCCGCGCACCTATGAGATGTTCAGCGAGAAGGTGCGTTGGGACATCATCATGCGCCTATCCAATGCCGGCGACGTCAACCGCGCCGTCCTCAAGGGCCACGCCAGCGAGCTGATTAAGGTGAGCGAGGCGCTGCAAGAAAAAAAGATTGTGCAGATTGCCGAGGAGATTGACCGCCGCTTCCGCAGCCCCGAGAATCCCATCCGCATCGTGCTCATTACCGGGCCTTCGAGCTCAGGAAAGACCACCTTCTGCAAGCGTCTGTCCATCCAGCTGCTCGCTTGCGGCCTGCGGCCCGTGTCGTTCTCGACCGACGACTACTTTGTCAACCGCGTCGACACCCCGCTATTGCCCAATGGCCAGTATGACTTTGACAACATTGAGGCTGTCGAGTACAAGCTGCTCGAGGAGCACCTCACACGCCTGATGCGTGGCGAGCGCGTCGAGATACCCGAGTACAATTTCACCACGGGCAAGCGTGAGTACAATGGCAAGAAACTGAAACTGCAGAACGACAGCGTGCTCATCATCGAGGGTATCCATGCCTTGAACCCGCTGCTGACCGAGCAGATTCCTGACGAGGCGAAGTTCAAGATTTTCGTCTCGACTATGACCAGCATCTCTCTTGACGACCACAACTGGGTGCCCACGCATGACAACCGCCTGCTGCGCCGCATCATCCGCGACTACAACAAGGGCGCGTTCACAGCCCGCGAGACCATCAGCATGTGGCCCAACGTGTGCGAGGCCGAGGACAAGTGGATTCTGCCCTTCCAGGAGAATGCCGACGTGATGTTCAACTCGGCACTGAACATCGAGTTTGCCGTGTTGCGCCCTCATGCCGAGATTATCCTGCAGTCGGTTCCGAAGAACTGCCCCGAGTACAGCGAGGCACACCGTCTGCTCAAGTTCATCCACTATTTTATCCCTGTCGACGACAAGGAGATCCCGCCCACGAGCATCATGCGAGAGTTTGTCGGCGGATCAAGCTTCAAGTATAACTTCCACGTCTCGTCATCGGAGTGATGCGTGACCTTTAGACTATGGACTCCAACAAACAACTATTGCTCGATGCCCGCTACCTGCGCATGGCGCAGATTTGGGCCGAGAACTCCTACTGCCGCCGCCGACAGGTGGGCGCGTTGCTGGTCAAGGATAAGATGATTATCAGTGACGGCTATAACGGCACGCCCGTGGGCTTTGAGAACATCTGCGAGGAAGATGACGACCATACCAAGCCCTATGTGCTGCATGCCGAGGCGAACGCCATTACCAAGGTGGCGCAGAGCAACAACAGCAGCGCTGGCGCGACGCTCTATGTCACCACATCGCCCTGCATCGAGTGCTCCAAGCTCATCATCCAGGCGGGCATTCGCCGTGTGGTCTTTGGTGAGTACTACCGCATCACCGATGGTGTGGACTTGCTCAAGCGCGCAGGCATCGAGACTGTCCAGCTCGTGCAGGACGACGACAACACTTTTCACTATATTCACATCTAGACACACACCATGACTAACAAGTCAAAACAGCGCCCCTCGTTCCTGTGGATGCCTCTGGCCATTGCCATTGCAGTGGTCATCGGGCTGTTTGTGGGAAGCCGATTCGGGGGACGCCGCCTTGTGGCCGAGAACGACCGCAAACTCAACACCCTGCTGAATCTCATTGCCGATGACTATGTTGACACGGTGAACCTGGACCAGCTCATTGAGATGTCCATCCCGCAGATTTTGGCGAACTTGGACCCTCACACGACCTACTTCAGTGCCGAAGACATGCGTGCCGCCAACGAGGAATTGAGCGGCAGCTTCAGCGGCATTGGCATCTCGTTTATGCTGCTGGGCGATACCATCAACGTCGTTGAAGTCATCCCGGGTGGTCCTGCCGAGAAGGTGGGCATCCTGGCCGGGGACCGCATCATCGAGATTGACGACTCACTCTTTGTTGGTCCGAAGGTGACAAATGGCGAGGTGATGAAGAACTTGCGCGGTGAGAAGAACACCAAGGTCAAGTTGGGTGTCAAACGCAACACAGCGAAAGAAACGTTGCACTTCACCGTCACGCGTGGTGACATACCTGTCAAATCGGTCGATGCCGCCTACATGATAGACAAGACCACGGGATATGTCAAAGTGAACCAGTTCGGGCGCACTACCTATGATGAGTTCATCACTGCGCTGACGCTCCTCAAAGCTGAGGGTGCCAAGCGCTATGTGGTGGACCTGCGCGGCAACGGTGGCGGATATATGGAAATGGCGGTGCTCATGGCGAATGAGTTCTTGCCCGAGAACCAACTCATTGTCTACACCAAGGGGCGTTACAAGCGCGATGACTCGCAGGTGTGGAGCGACGGCAACGGTCAGTTCCAGGATGCCGAGGTCGCGGTGCTCATCGACGAGTTCTCGGCCAGTGCCAGCGAGATTTTCGCAGGTGCCTTGCAGGACAACGACCGAGGCTTGATTGTGGGCTCGCGTTCGTTTGGCAAGGGACTGGTGCAGCAGCAGTTCACCCTGCCCGACAGCAGTGCCGTCCGCTTGACCATCGCCCGCTATTACACGCCTGCCGGACGTTGCATCCAGAAGGACTACAAAGGCGGCATGATGGCTTACGAGAAAGAATTGTATGACCGCTATATGAGCGGCGAAATCTATAGCCAGGACAGCATGAAGATTGACAAGTCACAAATCTTCAGCACCCTGTTCACGGGCCGCACCGTCTATGGCGGCGGTGGCATCGTGCCCGACATCTTTGTGCCTCGCGACACCACCGGCATGTCGTCCTATTACATCGAGATTGCCAACGCGGGACTGATGCAGAAGTTCGCCTTCCGCTATGTCGACATCAACCGCAACAGCCTCCAGCAGATGAAGGACTACAAGCAGTTCCTGCGCATGACACCCAGCGACGATGCGCTGCTGAACAACTTTGTGGACTATGCCACCGAGAACGGTGTGGCGCCGCGCTGGTACTACATCAACCAGTCTCGCGACCTGATTGTGAGCAACCTCAAGGCATTGGTGGCGCGTGACGTGTTTGGCAACGAGGCGTTCTACCCCATCTACAACCGCACTGACAAGACTATTCAAGCGGCTCTCAAGGCCCTCAACCGCCACAAAGCCGCATTCCCGATAAAATAGTAGTTTTAGACTTTAGACCTTAGACCTTAGTCTACCAGCGAAGTGGTCTTAATTCTTAATTGAAAAAGACTATGAATTTACAGAAGGATCTCTTGCGCAAGCAGATGCGTAAGCGTAAACGCGAACTTACCATCGAGCAGAAGTTGGTCGACGAACAAGAGGTGTTCGGAATGATACGAAGCTTGGGACTGCTTAAAGGAGTGAAGCATGTCATGCTCTATTACTCCTTGCCTGACGAGCTACCCACACACTCCACAGTCGAACAATGGGCGTCAGAAGGCTTGTATCAGATATACTTGCCGCGCGTCAAGGGCGATGACATTGAGGTAGTGCCCTATACCGGTCCAGAGAGTTTGAGCGATGACAATCCATTTCACATCGCTGAGCCTGTAGGCGATGCCGTTGATCCCGCGATTCTCGATGCGGTCATCGTGCCCGGAGTGGCTTTTGACCGTCACTGCAACCGCATGGGCCGCGGCAAGGGCTTTTATGACCGCCTGCTCTCAAGGGGTAACCTCTACACCATCGGTGTGTGCCACGACTGCCAACTGCTCGACGAGATTCCTTGTGAGCCTCACGACCGCCCTCTGGACTGCGTTATTTCTCCCACCCTGACTCTCATAAGTAAGCCTAAAGAATAATGAACAATCTTACCCTCATCCACCACGACACTAAGCTCAGCGATATCGTTATTGCTGAGCCTACAGCACTGACGGTACTCAACCGCTTTGGTATCTACCTGGGGTTGGGTGACCTCACCGTCGCCCGTGCCTGCGACAACCTGGGCATTGACAAGGATTTCTTGACAACCATCCTCAACACTTACCTGCACGAATCCTACTTCCCTGAGCGTATTCTCGCCTCGTTCAAGGCAGCGACCATCGTCGACTACCTCGGCCAGACCAACAACTACTATGCGCAGTTTCAGTTGCCCAACATCGAGCGGCACTTCAACCTGCTCATCAGCAAGAGCGACCCCGCCAACAACAACCTGGAACTCATGCTACGGTTCTTCCACGAGATGAACGGGCAGCTGCTCGCTCGCATTGCCGACGACCGCAACCATTGGTTCCCCGCCATCCTCCAGGCCGAAGCCGAGGCCGAAGCCAGGAGTCAGGACGCTGACGCGCTTTCAGGAGACAGGGTTCAGGAGCCAGAAGACACCGTCGAGGACAAACTTGGCGATCTCATCAGCATGATGGTCATCCACCTCCAAGGCGACCATGACTCGAACCTCGCATTGGCTGTGCTCATGGCACTGGCCAACCTGAAGAAGGACATTACCCAGAACAACCGCATCCGCAATCGCTTGCTGCTACCCATCTACCAAGTGTTGTCGAAGGCATAAACCATGGCACGACAAGTAGTCATACTCCTGCACAATGCCATCGAGGCAACGGGGATACAACGCATCATCCTCGACACGTTTGGCATCACCGCACATCAGGCCAGCGGCATCGGTGAGCTGCTTCAACTGCCTACCGACGCCATCGATCTGGTCGTGACCGATGCGCAGTATTTCCTCGAAAACTTGAAGGTGTTTCTGCCCCGCAAGGCACGCACACTCGTCGTGGTTGACCGACCCGTGCAGGGTGACGGAGATGTCAAACTGATTGACGTCCAACAGGATACCGACCAAGTCCTAGCAGCCCTCAGCCACTTCCTGGGCGAGAAAGAAGAAGAGAACAACCAGCCCAATGTATTGTCAGGGCGCGAAATCGACGTGCTGCGACTCGTCGCAAGCGGCATGATCAACAAACAGATTGCCGACACGCTGAACATCAGCATCAACACCGTCCTCACCCACCGCAAGAATATCACCGCCAAACTCGGCATCAAAAGCGTCTCAGGCCTCACCTTCTACGCCATGATGAACGGCATCATCGACCCCAAGTAGACCCAACACCTTAACTTCTACAAAAACTCCTTAACTACTATAAAAAAGTCAATTGTATCCGATTGAAATCGTTATCTTTGCCGCGGTTATTTGTTTTCAACTATGATGCGACATCTGTATCTCACACTGATTGCTATAGCGGTTTGCGTGTTTGCTGCCGCGCAGGAATTGCCTGTTGACCCTGCGTTGCGGCTGGGTGTGCTGCCGAACGGGATGACCTATTATATACGTGCGAATCAAACGCCTGCGGGGCGTGCAGACTTTTGGCTTATCCACAAGGTGGGGTCGGTCATGGAGGAGGAGGGCGAGCGCGGCCTGGCTCACTTCCTGGAGCACATGGCTTTCACGGGGACGAAGAATTTCTCGGACCGAGAGTTATATGGCTATCTGACTCA
>JAEEJI010000218.1 GCA_016281825.1 Muribaculaceae bacterium
GTGGGTGTACTCACCAGTCCAGCATTGGACTTGGGCGATAGCGAAGGCAAAGTGACGGTGAAGTTCACCGCAACAGGCAAAGACAAAGCTGACTTTAAGATTTCTTGCGGCAATTCGAGCCAGACCATCAACATCCCGAAGACCACCGATGATTACGTCATTGTGTTGGATGTCCCGACACAGTCAGGGCAGAAGCTTGAGTTTGCTACCGTTGCGAATAAGCGTGTGGTCATCAGCCACATCGAGATTCACAATGGTGATATTACGGAGGCCAAGGCGCCGTTGCGTGCCGCCGTTGAACAGGGCGACGCACTGTATCGCCTCGTCACCGGCATCACCGCCAAGACTTACACCATTCAGGGTCTCACCCCCGCCAAGACCTACCGCTTCAAGGTGAAACCGCTCTACATCGACGGCACCGAAGGCAACTGGACCAAGAACAAGCAAGTGACCCTGCTTGGCAATGGCGGCATCCCTGGTGATGTTGACGGCAACGGCACGGTCGATGTGAGCGACGTGAACATCGTGGTGAACATCATCCTGGGCAAAGAAAGCCGAGCTGACTATGTGTCACGAGCCGACCTGGACGGCAACGGCACCGTCGATGTCACCGACGTGAATCAGATTGTGAATATCATTCTGGGCAATTAACACCACAACTTCATTATTATCAGTCGGGTGGCCTCGGTTGTCGAGGCCACCCGATTACTTTTTTCATTTCGCTCGTAAGAACATGGCATTCGCAGAAAATAGTCATTTTTCCTGCCACAAAACTTGCATAATGCCAAAATAATACGTAATTTTGCCACCCATTAGCATAATAGAAAAATCGTTTTACGCTAATGCCCAAACAAGGGAACATATTTACCCAAAATAACCTCTAATAATGAAATTTACCAACCTATTGAGACTGTCGTTGCTTGCTCTTACGTTGTGTGCAACGACTCAACTGCAGGCGGCCGACGTTGACTTGGCCACTGCCCAAAATGCTGCAAAAGCATTCATGAACAAACAAGTAGCCACTGGTCGCTTGAGAGCCGCCGCCGCAACCAATCTCCAACTTGTCAAGGCCGAGAAATCAGTGGCGAAGCCTACCGCCGTGGACTACTACATCTTCAACACCGACAAGTCGTATGTCGTTGTTGCCGGTGATGACAAGGCACCGCAGATTCTGATGTACGGTGAGGAAGGCAAGCTTGACATGAACAACATTCCCCCTGCCATGCAGTGGCTGCTCAACAAGTACAAATACCAGATTGACGGCATCAAAGCCGGTACGCTCGAGCCCATCAAGTCACAGCCAAGGGCCACCACCGCCATTGCGCCGCTGGTGACCGCCAACTGGGACCAGACTGCGCCTTACTACAATCAGTGCCCCAAAAGCGGAAGCAGTTACACCCTCACCGGTTGCCCTGCCACCTCCATGTCTATGAACTATTACAGGTGGAAATGGCCCGAGACCTTTCCTGCCTGCGCAGCCATAGCTTCTTCAAGTTACGGTGTTGCAGCAGCAGCCCTCTCTGAAAGAGCCGCAGACTGGGATAACATCATTGATGAGTACACCGGTCCCACCAATTACTCTTCCACCTCGGCACAGAAGACTGCCGTGGCATGGTTGATGCGCTATGCGGGACAGTCAATGGTTAATTATATGTATGGTACCAGTGCCAGTGGTGCTAATGACCCTGACATCCTCGAAGGTGCTCACAACATGGGCTACACCGATGCACAGCTGCTTACCCTCACCGAGCTGCAAGTGTCAGGTTCTTCTTGGAATCCGACCTATTCCAATGGCTCCCAACAGTACACCGATGCCCAGTGGAATGAATGGATGATGAACGAGCTGCAGAACGGCCGTCCCATCGAGTATCTCGCATACGACAGCAAAAACTCCGACCACGGAGGCCACGCCTTCAACGTGTTCGGCTGCAACAGCAGCGGCCAGTACTACGTGAACTGGGGTTGGAGCGGCAGCAGCAACGGTTACTGCACGCTGCACAACTTCACTACCGCCAATGGTTCCACATCGGGTTCAACGGGCACCTATATTTTCAACTGGGGCGAGGCCATGATTATCGGTATCGAGCCTCCCGCCGGTGCGCTCAACAATCCCAGAATTAAGGCAGAACCCAGCACGCTCGACATGACTGCAGTTGTAGGTTCAACCAAGACTGCAACATTCACAGTCACGGGCTACAACCTGACCAATGCTGTAAGCCTATCGATCAGTGGCGATAACGCCTTCTCATTGAGCACCAATAGCATCAGTGTCAATCAGGCTCAAAATGGCGTCACCGTAACCGTCTCCTATCATCCCACAGAACTCGGGACTGATGATGCAACCGTTACCTTATCCAGTTCTGGTGCTGACAACGTAACCGTTAAGCTCAACGGCACGGCCACACTCCAGAAAGAGGATATCGTCCTGCAAGAGGCAGCCAACGTAACCAACACTTCGTTCAAGGCCATCTGGACTGATGCAACGCCTGCTGCCAATATCTCCAGCTACACTTTGTGGGTAGGCCAAGAAGATCCCGATGCAGTCCAGCTCCTGGGCACCATTAACGGAAGCAATTACACGGGCAATTATTCCAGCATTACACTGTCGTCGCCATGGGGCGGAACAAGTGTGAAAGGTGGAAACAACGCTGTTTACTTCGGCGCCAGCGGCAATATCACCTTTACTATACCCGAGGGTTACAACAATCGCACCTTCACGATGCGCATCAAAACCGTTACGGGCAACTATGGCTCAGGAAACATCACTGTGAAGTCAGCTCAGACTGCTGCTGTTGGACATTCTTTCAGTGCAGGAGAGACCTTTAACTGGTTGGTACAAGGAAGCACTGGCGAGAAAATCACCATCACAACGACTGACAACAGCTACTCGCCCGATATGGCACTGATTGAGGTATATTCTGGCGACGCCACACAAGCCAAAGCACCCACTCGCGGTGTTTCCGAGGAGGGTGACGCTACCTACCGTATTGTCACTGGCATCACCGACAAGAGCTACACGGTGAATAACCTTACTCCTGAAGCCACCTATTATTTCAGGGTAAAGGCTATCTACGTCGACGGCACCGAAAGCAGCTGGACCGACACCAAGCAAGTAACTCTGGAGGATGACACAAATCCCAGTATCACAGCAACACCAACCTCTGTGGACTTCGGTGCATGTTACACGGGCCAATCTACTCAGCAGACTCTTACCATCACTGGCAAGAACTTGACTGGCAACATCACTGCCACGTTGACCGACCCGAATGGAGTGTTCACACTCAGTGCAACGAGCGTCACGCCCACCCAAGCCGCACAAGGCAAAGCCATCACGGTAACCTTCAATCCCAAGGCAGTTCAGAGCTATACAGGTTCGGTCAAACTGACTTCGGCAGGGGCTACAGCAGTGACCATTAACCTGAAAGGTAGTGGACAACTACTTAAGGCTGTGCCTATCATGGCAGAGGCCGATGCCAACTATGTCAAGCACACCTCGTTCCGTGCCAACTGGACCGACGAAACTCCAGAGGCCAACGTGGCAAGCTATACCCTTGAGGTTTCGACCTATGTGGAACCCGATCCTACTCCCGTTCTGCTCCATTCAGTCTCCGCTTCAGCTTACACCGGAAGTTCTTATAGCTCTATCACGTTGCCCACCCCCTGGGGAGGCACCAATGTTCGTGCAGGAAACAGTGAGATTTACTTCAGGAATAATTACAACAACGACGGATCATACGGAAACATCACCTACACAATTCCTGAGGGCTACACCAATGCCACGTTCACATTGATGGTCACCACTTACGCCACCAACTCGAATGGTGCCGGCAACTTGACCGCGGCAACGCCGCAGACCGCTGCCGTGACTAAGAACTTCACGGCTGGTGAAACTTACTATTGGGTAGTGACGGCTAGCTCAGGCGAGAAGATTACCATCACGACCCCTGATGCCCAGTATTCGCCTAGTATTTCACTGATGGCCGTTTATGCGGGCAATGCTTCTCCTGCTAAATTGAATGCCGTTGAAAGCGGCGATGACACCTATCGTCTGATTACGGGCATCACCGAGCGGTTCTACAACGTGCTGGGTCTGACCGGTGGCGGCACATTTGACTACAAGGTCAAAGCCATCTACACCGACAATACCGAGAGCGACTGGTCGAATGTCCAGCAGGTGACACTCAAAGAGGCAGATGACAGTCTATTTGGCGATGTGAATATTGATGGCTCAGTGGATGTCGCTGACGTGAACATCGTGGTGAACATCATCCTGGGTAAGGAAACCAATGCCGATTACATTGCTCGCGCCGACTTAGACGGCAACGGCACAGTTGATGTCACCGATGTGAACCAGTTAGTGAACATCATCCTAGGCAATTAACTTTGACACTATCTCGACTGAAAGAATCGGGTGGATTCGCTAATTCGAATCCACCCGATTCTTTCGTTGTCCAAGCATTCCATCAATCTAAATCAATCTTAGAGCGCTTGGCGCTGTTATCTGTCTTCTTGGGCTGCTTTGGTGTCTGAGTTTGAGTTGGTGCAGCTTTTTGTTGAGTTGACACAGTGGTTTTTTTAGTCTGTGTTGTTTTCTTTGTTTGAACATTCTTGTGTTGAACTGGTTGTTGATTCACCACCTTTTTTTCTTCGTCAACATGTTCCACCGTACTGCTACCGCCACGTGCTATTGCCGCTCGACGCCGTTCAGCCTCAGGTGTGTAAGTATTATAAGATGTGTCCTTGATAAAAGCGTCGTATGCATCCCAAGTATCCTCTTCGCAAGCCCGTTCATATTTAAGCTTGATGAGTTTGCCACTTACCTGGTCACAATACTTTGAGCCTGGGTAATCGACAAGATACTGCTCGCATGCTTTAATGTCATCGCCCAACTCATTGTAGGCATACTCATAAAGCTTGAACCAGACCTCGTCGTTGTGCGTAGAATTGTGAAATTCCTCCAAGTAGGCCTTACAAGCCGCCGAGGTGGGTTGTAGTTCGTCAAAAGCGAATTCCGACAGTTGGCTGCGCACCTCACTGGCATACTCCGATCCCTCATATCGAGACAAGTAATCACGACATCCAGCTAACGTCCGAGGCATTTGGTCGTATGCCATCTTGTAGAGCTTTGATTCTATTTCTTGATAATGGTCATAGGTACTGGCCAAACCCTCATATTTACGCAAATAGTCTTCACAAGACTTGATTGTCAAACCCGAGGACATCAGTGCTGAATAGGCGATGTTCTCCTGTTCCTGTCGTGCCTGATTGTACAGGCCCATATTACAGAAAGCAAGCGCAAGAATCACCTTGTCATAAGCTTCAATGGTTCCAGCTGTACGCGCGTAATCCATCATACGTTGCTCAATCGTCGACTTTATATTATCGACCGACGAACGGACATCTGATTGTCCTAAAATTGCATTAGGGTAACTCAAGTAAGGGTCATCAGCATCGGGAATGCGGCGGAAAATCTGTTTTATAAACTGATATCCTTGGATGGGGTCGCACGAGGTCAACATCGAACTGCAGTCTTTATAATCGGCAGGATAACTCATCAACAACGCTTGGGCCAACTCCATCAACGGGTAAGCGTCAAAGATGCCTTGAGCTTCCCAATGCAGCTGGTCATCATTGATATTTTGTTCCTGATTGGCCTTCTTGATGATTTTTTGACATAGGTTTTGTCCACCAAGATAATCGCCATTACAGAGAGCTTTGAACAAGTCGTGCCAAGGTTGCGTCTTTTTCTTGTCATGTGAGTCAGAGCTAGTGTAGAACGTGCGCGGAGTTTGGTTCTCAAATCGGCGCAAAAGACCCGTTGCGACCGTGTCAATTCGTTTAGCCTGATGGGTTTCCACATTATAAACGACATCACAGAACTGCGTGGGCGAAATTTGGCATAACATGAACACCTCGTTCTGTCCAGCACCCTTCGACACGTTTACAATATTGTCAAAAATAATGAAATAATCCTCCCTGGACGAGTTACGAGAATACAACACTGCACGGACGGGCTTGTCAAAATGAACCATGAAGTCAAAGAACGAGTACCCCAACGTCCGTGAACGGTCGAAAGTAAACTCACTACTCACACTAACAGGTGTGAACGACACCCATTGTTCGGCTGGGCCATCAACAAGCTGTTGAAAAGCATTGTGATTAGCCGACTGCCACTGGCGAGTGTCATAACTAGGTTGCTCACTATACTGTGCAGCAGCACAAAGTGCCAACCCCAAAAAGCACATTAAGAGAACATGTTTCATTGCTTAATTCATTAGATTATGCCTATAATACAACTATTTACAAAGGTTGAAAATGATCGCGTTTATACTTTTCAAACTCATTGGTCAAGTGATTTTCGTCAATCAACTGCTTCACGCGTTCCTCCCCTCGAGCATCGGCCTCTGAAAGCCATTTAAATGCTTGCTCTTGGTCGGCATTCACTCCCCAACCATGAAGGTAGCACTCTCCGAGCTCATACTGAGCCTTGGCATGGTTCTGGCTAGCCGCCTTAACCAACCAATCCTTCATTTGCACCAAATCCTGATTCACGCCGATTCCTTGTCGGTAAAGAAATGCCAGATTATATTGAGCAGAGGCCAGGCCTTGCTCTGCCGCTTCACGAACCCAATGCAAGGCCTGTGCAGAATCTTGCTCGACCCCCTTGCCTTGTACATATAATTTACCAAGTTCGTTCTGAGCTTCGGGATGTCCACTCTCGGCCGCTCTTCTAAGCCACATGACCGATGCCTTCTCATTCTTCCCCACACCCTTGCCTTCAGCATAGAACTCGCTCAGCCTCATCTGAGCTGCTGTATCTCCATTCTGAGCCATTTGTTCAAGTTGTGGAGAATAAGTGTTAAATGTCGCATTTCCACCTTTTCCGCCATACAACCACCACCATAAACCTGCGGCTACACAGACAAGCACAATGCACATCACCCAAATCCATTTCACAATCTTGCCAGATTCACCCATATCTTTTTCAACAGCCTGTTTGTCAACGACTTCAAGTTTTGGCCCGGCTCCTGACAGGTCTTCAGATGACACTTTGTTACCACAATAGGGACAAAATGCCATCTCTGCAACGAGTTGTTTTCCACACTTTGGGCAAAAGTAACTAGTATCTTCTTCTTGTAGCACCTCGAACTGATTCTGCGATGAAGCTACAGTTGAAATTTCAGGTTGTATAAGGGCATCGGCTTCCGATTCGGGCTTTTGGTCGGGTTCGGGCTCAACGACGGACTCAACGACAGGCTCAGGTTCAGGCTCAACGACGGGCTCGGGTTCGGGTTCAACGACAGGCTCGGGCTCAGGCTCAGCAACAGGCTCGGGCTCAGGCTCAACGACAGGTTCGGGTTCGGGCTCAACAACAGGCTCGGGCTCAGGCTCAACAACAGGCTCGGGTTCGGGCTCAACAACAGGCTCGGGCTCAGGCTCAACAACAGGCTCGGGTTCGGGCTCAACAACAGGCTCGGGCTCAGGCTCAACAACAGGCTCCTGATTAACAGATTGCGATGGTTCAACTTCTTGTATTGGTTCGGGTACAATAATTGGTTCTGGAGTAGGAGCCTCAAACAGTTCCGCAACTTCCGGGACTTCTCCTGCATGCTTCCAAGAAGAGCCTAAACCTTTGAACCACACATAAGTATCTTTTGTTATTGGATGCGAGTGTAGTTCTTGAAGGGTGAATGGACCGACACGCTGGTTATTCTCATCTACGTAGTAAAAAACCATATAAATACTATCTAAGATTAGTTAACAAGTGCTATAAACCGCAAAATTAAGCATAATTCCATAAAAGACCAAATCTTTCTAACACAAACTCAAAAAAAATCACGAAAAGGGCGCAAAAAAGGAGCGGCGCTTTCGCGTCGCTCCTCAGGGGGCGGTTACCTACTCTCCCACTAAATCGTACCATCTCGCGTGGTACCACGCCGACGGCACTGCGGAAGGCGTGTAGGCATAACACGGAAAGAGTCCCCGACACATTCCGTGTCAGGGACTCTCAGGGGGCGGTTACCTACTCTCCCACTTTCGCAGTACCATCGGCGTGGTGAGGCTTAACTTCTCTGTTCGGAATGGGAAGAGGTGGGACCCTCACGCTATCACCAC
>JAEEJI010000219.1 GCA_016281825.1 Muribaculaceae bacterium
GGAACCCGAAGGGCAAGCGCAGCGCAGCAAATCTAATGAAAATTTCTCATGAAAATCTAATAAAAATATTTTCATTGAAATTTTTATTTAATTTTCATAGAATTTCTCGTGTGTAGCACGATTTACAGTCCATAGTCAAGGGTTACTTCTTGCATTAAGGACAACAGGTATATAGTCCCCTAATTTTTTACTCCACCAAATTTCTCAACACTTTTCCAGACCGGGGGTGGAGCTTGCCACACCCTCGGACAGACACAAGAACACAAGAACAAAGTATTTTAGAACATAAGTTTAATCAGACATAAGAACCTACAAAAAACACGATTTCAAAAAAAGTTTGTCATTTTTTGGGGTGATTTTGCTTTTGTTTCAAATTTTTTTGTACCTTTGTGGTTGTAATATGAAATTTCAATGATGCAAAGCGGTCACATATTAGACAAACCACTCGATGGGCCTCATAACTCGTTGAATTTCAGTATATTATTGCCTCACCCCCCCATGTGGGGAATTTTTCAGAATTAATCTACCACGGCACATTCCGTCACCTGTTGCGGAATGTGCCGTTTTGTTTGCTAAAAAACAATAAAGTATGATACGTTCAGTATTTTTCATTCTGGTGGCATTGTTGTTGCCATGGGCCGTTCAGGCGCAGACTGATGTCCTGCTCACCGATGACGGCCAATATGGCTACGTTGTCAATGCCGACCAGCTGACCGCCACAATCGTGGAATATTACGGTTCGGGCAGTGAGATCACGATTCCAACGACCGTTGATGGCCTGCTGGTGACCGACCTGGGCGAAGCGTCGTTCTTCAACAAGGGTTTGACCGGCACACTGACCATCCCCGAGGGCGTGCGCAGCATCGGGCTTGACGCGTTCAACGCCAATCATGGGCTGACGCGCGTCAACATCCCCGCGAGCGTGAGCTTCATCCACCCTGACGCGTTCACCTATTGTGACGGCGTGACCGACGTGTACCTGTATCACGTCTACCCCGACATCGTCGAGACACCGCTGTACCACGAGTTGGACTGGGCTGACCCCACCGCCGCCTCGTTCGCCGGCCCGGAGTTTACTAAGATCCATGTAATGGACGGCACCATCGATGCCCATAAGTCCGGGGCAGCACCTGATAAGAATGTGGCCATTCGCAAGTGGCTTGAGCAGAACGCATCGAGCGTGGTTGACGACATCGCCTTGCCCACGACCCTGGAGTTCTCGATAGATGCCTGCGGCTACGGCGTTGTCTACAGCACCACCGGCTGGGTCGTGCCGCAGGGCGTGGTCGCAGTGGCGGTCACTTGGGATGACATCACCGTCACCCCGCGTGCCGGAGCCGATGACGAGGAGATGGACACTCCCACTATTCTGGTCCATTATGGCTGGGATGCCGACAACCCCTGGGTCATCAATGTGGGCTACCCGGCCCACAAGTATGCCGTCGGAGCGACCGTCCCGATGGGGTGTGGCGTGATTGTGCGAGGCAGCAGCGGCAGCTACACGGCTCAACTCGACTACACCGCTGGTCTGGTGCCGTTCCGCAACCTGCTCCATGGCCGTGACTTTGCCAGTGTCACCGACTTCCCCTCTAGGGTGACCGACGCCGTCGTGGACTGCTACCGTTTCGGTTACCTGCGGAACACGGCAAAATATGGTTTCTTGTGGGAGAACTTCATTGTGCATGACAATGCGCAAGACCAGTGGACGCAGGATGACGGCCTCCCCTTTGTCGCCGAGGCGCACAAGCCTTGGTTGTCGTTGACCAGCGACAACGGCGAGGGGGAGTTGAGCATGCCGCAAGACGCTCACTATTACCTCACGTTCAACTTTGACGAGCCCACCGGCATCGCATCCGCTGTTTCGACTGCCGCCGGCAATGACTTCTGGACCGACCTGCTAGGTCGCCGCTCGCGCCAACGACCCACGGCTCCCGGCATATATCTTCATAACGGAAAGAAAATTATAATCCAATAAACACCAAAAATTATGAGAAATTTTACACGACTCCTATTCTTCATGCTTGCTGCGGACTTGTGGCTGCAGCTAGCTGCAGCCAATGCCGGCACGCCCATTCAAGGCACCTATGACGACCCGGGGGGCGGCACCTACTGGGCCAGCACTTGGATTGACGGGACACCTAACAATTACAGCTTTCACGATTTGACGCTGGGTAACGAAACCGAATACTTGAACAGTCTCCGTCATTTCGAGTCTTCGGACAATTCTGTGATCTCACCCAAGAATCCGACAGTCACCTACAGGTTTAGGTATCGCGGCTCAGAGCCAACCCTGGCTAATTTTGTTGCTGGCATGCAGGTATTCAACCTGAGAAAGCCTGACGGCACCATCATCAAGATTGCTTCTATCATGGACGTAGATGGTGAATGGAATGTGGAACATAACACGACCGATTATGGTGTCCTTACCATCATAGACCACGATAGCAAGTGGCTAGTCGTTCGTTTCTCTCCCACCATCTTATGCAAAAAAGAGATTTCTGAATTCCATGTCGAGAATTATATCACTCTTAGAACGATAGGCACAGTATTTATGCCCTTCATTTATGTGCGGTCATCCTATCATAAGGCTTTTACATATGAGGATATCAAGCCTCACGAGGAGACCGTGAGCTGGACAGCCCCAGGCAATGTCAGGCTCACAGCCGACAACTCTTGGTTGCCGGCAACCCTAGGCACTAACACTGAGAATTACCAGTTCACCACAAAGTATAATTATTGGGTTCAAAAGCCTGGGGGCGGCATTTACAACAATGGTCAGGTGAGTGCCACCAACCTTGAGAGCAAGTCGGCCGACATCACGGTGCCGGTTGAAGGCGACTTTGATCTGTATGTCACTCGTGCTACCGCCATCAATTATACCTTTGGTGGTAAAAACTATTCTGAGACAAGCGATGCGGTTTCGGTAAATCATCATTTCAACAACACAGCCGTTGAAATCAGCCCCTCGTTCAACCAGGTGACCGGCGATTTGCGGCTGCAGTGGGATGTGCCCGATGAGGTTCGTCAAGAGGGCGACTACCAAGTGTACCGCACCACGCTCAACGACAACGGCACGTTCAAGGGCAATCGTGAGAACCTTGGCTCGACGGGTAACAACTACTATGTCGACAATCAGGACCATGGTCTGGAATATGCCAACTATTACCGCTACGAAGTGTTCCAGCAAAAGTCTTCTTGGGAGGCAATCACGTTGCCCAGCGACCCCGAACAAACCAGTTCAGTCCCGCTCAGTGAGGTTTATGTGAGAACCCAACCCATCGTCCCGATGCATCTGGTTCAAGACACAGCTGACCTTGAGAACATCACGTTCCGCTGGGAATTCGGCAACATCCCCGACTGTGAGTATGACATCACCTTCAAGGTGAACCGCATCGAGCCTGACGGCACCATCACTCGCAACTACAAGGAGGTGACTGTTCCCCGCGATGCCGGAAGCGCGTCGTTCACCGACGACAAGCCTGCATCGATTTGCACTGTCTACGGCTACTTCTTGCAACTGGATATTGTAGACAATAAGGTACACCTCTACAGCGACACTGTCCAGGCACACGTTTTGGCTGGAACTACCGTCAAGACCCTGATAGCCTCGAAAGCAGCAGGCAACAACACTGTGAAGCTAACTTGGACTGTCAATCAGGTGGGAACCGACCCGACCCTGTTCGACATCCAGCGCCGCTACATCGGCGGCACCGACTGGACCAGCATCCATCAGGTGGAAGGCACCAGCTCACAGTACAGTTACAATGACAACACCGTTGAGGTGGGGCGCTACTATGAATACCGCGTGGTTGCCTATGGCTCGGACTGCGACGATGGCTCTCATGTGATTAACAATGCCGTGACTGCGCTGGGCTATGGTGCGGCTACCGGCGTGGTCAGCGGGCGCGTGCAGTTTGAGTCGGGTACGGCGGTCGAGGGTGTGCGCATCACGATGTCGCGCGAGAGCGATGAGAGCGACCGCGCTCCACTCTACAGCCGTCATATACTGAGTGATGGCGAGGGCATCACCTGGGTGACCGACAAGAAGACCGCGAACCAGCTCTTGCGCCTTGATCAGCCTTTCACCCTGCAAACGTGGCTGAACCCCAGCGAGGGCGAGGAGAGCGTCGGGCTGTTCAAGATTGCCGGCTATGACAACTATAGTTTCTATCTCACCCCTCACTCCTATACAGTGCAGGGCACCGAGAAGCAGGGTTACGTCCTGGCGATGGGCGTGCCTGGCAGCACTGTTGGCGGCGATGACCAGTGGTTTGTCGACAGCATTGGTCAACCCGAAGTCATCAAACCGAACACCTTCACCCATTTGACCATCCGCAATGTAGGCAACGGGCAGGTCGACTGTGTACTCAACGGCAAAACCACCGTGCTTCACAGCTGCACTCACAGTGATTTGAATTACAGCGAGATTCCTGCGACCAACAACCAGGTAGAAGTGAGCTTCTTCGGCCCCCGGTTTGACAGTTTCGATGAAAACACCCATTCCTACAAGGGGTATGTTGATGAGGTTCGCCTGTGGAATCGTGCGTTGAGTGACGAGGATGTTTCCACCACTTACAACCGCATGCTCAGCGGTCGCGAGGAGGGCTTGAAGTTGTATTGGCAGTTTGACGAGGGCCTTGAGGAGTATGCTTTCGACAACTCCTATACCGACGGCGTACCCAACGGCAATCATCCCGACATGGGCAACAACAGCCGTCCCTCGGAGGTCGTGCCGAGCGACACCCAACTGTCGTTCTACGCGCTGACCAACGACATGGGCGAGTATGAGATTCGCGGCATCCCGTTCACGGGCAGCGGCACGCGCTACAGTGTGATACCGACGAAGGGTGTGCATGACTTCAACCCCACGAGCCGCTCGGCTTTCATCAGCCCCAGTGCTATGACCATCAACAACACTGACTTCACCGATGTGTCGAGTTTCCGTGTGCGTGGCACCATCCGCTATGAGGGAACGACGATTCCGGTCGACAGTGTCGCCTTCTATGTCGACGGCCTTCCCTGCAACAAGAACGACAAGCTCATCTACAGCGACTCGGAAGGCGAGTATGAGATTTCAGTCCCCATTGGCAAGCATTATATAGAGGTTCGCCGCAATGGTCACTCCTTTGTTGACGGTGGACGTTATCCCGCTATCGAGGGTACGACCCACGACTTTGTGGACGAGGCCACGCTCGACTTCTTCGACAACACGTTGGTGGTACTCGCCGGTCGCATCACGGGCGGCAGTACCGAGTCGGAGAAGCCTTTGGGCTATCGCCAGAGCCGCAACAACATCGGGCAGGCTATCGTGAAGCTCTCGCCCCTGGATCACCCCCAACGCATGATTAACGCCAAGGACTCCATCAGCGGGACAACTCACCAGTGGATACCCAACTCTCAGAAGGTCACCTGTCCGTCGACCACTACCGTCATCAAGAGCACGAGTTACCGTGGCTTTGGTAATGTGGACGAGGCGAAGTACATCTACATCCAGACCGACCCCTATAGCGGCGAGTTCTGCGCCAAGATACCTCCCTTGCGCTATAAGGTTGAGAGTGTGAGCTTCCCGCACAACGCCACAGTCAGTCAGGACGAGGTTTTCAACAGTGTGCCGGCCATCAACATCACCAACCCGCTTGACACAATTCAGCCCGACACGATCTACAATTCTGCTGGCGAGCCTTTGCCGCTGTTCAATTGCAACCGCAAACTGCTACTCACCTACCGTTCCCAACCCGTGATTGAGGTTACCCAGGACGGTGCGCCAGTTGGTGCGTTCGGTACCGACACCATCACTGTGCAGGATTCCAACTATGAGGACGTGCCACTGGCTATCTACAATTATGATGAGAATACGGGAGCCGTGACCTACAATTACACCTACCCGATATTCCAACAAGGACGCAAATACGATTTCAAGGTGAAAGCCTATGAGCCATACACCAACTACGACGTTGAGACAGATGGCGTGCTTTACCAAGACTTGCTTCGCGACTCGGTAGTCACGTTTGACAACGAGCTGGGGTCGATGGCAAAAGTTGCCGCGGTGGATACCACCAATACCGAGTTCTCCATCAAACGTGGCGACATGCTGCAGTTAGAAGAGAATCAGATTCAGCTCGACTCGATTGGCGAGGGAGTCTACACGTGGCAGGCGGGCATGCCCAGTTTGACTGAGCCTTACACGCGCACGATGAATGCCTCGATGGTCATCAACGGCCAGACTAGGTTGTGGCGCGACACGGCGCTGCCTGGTGTGATAGCCGGAACCATCCCAACGGGCAACAACTTCATCACCGCTGGTCCCGACCGCATCCAGATGGTGTTGCGCGACCCGCCTGGTGATGCCTCTTATGCCACATGGGGCACCGACACCATCACCACTAAGTATGATTACACCGCCCGCGGCATTCACCATGACCTCGAGACGGGTGTCACGTTCAAACTAGGAGCCGATGTAGGCATTGCCACGGGCGCAATCGCCTTCTACACGTTTGTCTACAGCGAGGTGATTCACGACAACACCATCCACTGGAGTTACAACATCGATAAGACCTGGGACAACCGGAGCTATGTCACTATGACCAACTCACATGAGATCTCGACCAGTTCGGCACCTGCCTACGTGGGTCGTGATGGTGACGTGTTTATAGGCTATTCTACCAACTTTATCATCGGTGCCGCCGACGAGATTGGCCTGTTCCAGCAGCCCGACGGCACTTGGGCTATCGGCATGGACGAGACCATGTGCGTCAGCGAGAAGTTCAACACACACTTTCAGTATTCTCAGAAGTATATCGAGAATACGCTCTTCAAGAACATCCTTCGCACGCGCGATTCCAAACTGGTGCATGTGAACAGCCTTGAGGAGATTCCTGACGATCCACCTGTAGCGACCTATTACACGCTGCTTGACACTGATGACCCGCGCTACGGCTCGTCGAACGATGACGATCGTTTATGGGGGGCAGAAGCCAAGGACGGTTTTGACGGCCCCAGTTACTACTTCCGTCGCCCCGAGGGTTATCAAGGAAATGACAGTGTGAAGTGGTGCAACGAAATCATCGAGGAGTGGAAGAGCACACTTGCCGTGAATGAGCTTGACAAGATCAATGCCTTCAGCAAGCCACAGTACAAGCTGGGCAATGAGTCGTTCGAGACAGGCACCACAGCCACGAGCACAACCGTCTCTACCGAGCGCACGCAAAACAACTGGACGATGAACTTCAGAACCAGCATCGCTTACAAGGGTGCCCATGGTGTCGCGATTAACAAGGCTGGTATCACCTGGGATCTTGAGACCGACATCGGGTATCATGAGACCCAATACCATGTCGATGAGAAGACCTATGAGACCAAGTTCTCCTACACGCTCAACGACACGCAGACGGGCAATGCCCACACGGTGGATATCTTTGACTCGCCCAAAGGGTGGAGTCCCATCTTCCGCACCCGCGGCGGTCAGACGCGTTGCCCCTACGAGGGTGAGACACGCACCAAGTATTATCTGCCAGGCACGCTGCTTGACTATGCCACGATGATGTCCGACAATCCGAAGATTTCGATGCCGGTACGCAATGTTGTAGATATCCCTGCCGGCCAGGAGGCTCAGTTGCAGGTGGTGTTCACAAACGAGAGCGAGACGCACGACACCTTCAACGTGGCAGAGGTCTTTATCGATGCAGACTCCAATCCTGACGGCTTGCAAGTGTACATGGACGGCGAGCCGCTGGTCAACGGCACGGAACTGTGGATTGAATATGGCGTTCCTATGACCAAGACCATCACCATCAAACAGAGCAACCAGTCGATTCTCGACTACGAGAATGTCCGTCTGGTGTTGATGAGCACTTGCTCGCCCAAGCGAACCTATGGCGAGGTACTGTTCAATGCTCACTTTGTACCTTCGGCTCCGCCGGTGACCCTTTCGCTGAACAAGACCGTACTGAACAAGAAGGCGGCCGACGGAGACGAACCCGTTGTCGCGACCATCAAGGATATCAACCGCCTGTTCAACGGACTGAAGGGCGTTCGCCTGAAATACCGTTTCATTGGCGATGACCAGTGGATCACCGCACATGAATGGCTCACCAAGGCCGAATACCTTCCTGAAGGTGTCGAAGATGATGACCACAACTTGCTGCCCGAGGACAATCCCAACATCATCTACACGCTCAGCTTGCCTGGCATTGACGGACACTATATGGTTCAGGCTGAGAGCTTCAGCGTCTTTGGTGTCAAGGAGGTGACTAATCCCACCAATGAGATTGAGGTAATACGCGACACGCGGGGCCCGAAACTGCTGGGACAGGCCTACCCGAACACGGGCATTTGGCATCCGACCGATGACATCCACATCCGCTTCAATGAGGACATCCGCGAGAGCTACCTGACCAAAGACGGAAACTTCGTCATCACAGGCGTACTCAACGACGCTCCCATCGACCACGAAGTGTCGTTGCAACTCAATGGCAACCGAATTAGCACCAATGCCACGTTGCCACTTCACGATACCGATTTGTCGACAAGCTTCTGGCTCAAGCGACAGAGTAGCGGAACGATTTTTGAGCACGGAAACGAGGACAACTATTTCAGCATCGACGTGAACGAGGCGGGCAACCTGGTGATTGATGTCAACAATCAGACACTAGAGTCAACCGCAACACTCCCGCTTGACAAGTGGATCTTCGTTGGATTGAACTACTTCAACGATACGACTCCACACGTTGAGGCATTCTATGCCGAAGATGCGACCGTCACCACGCTGTTCGACAATGTGACGGTGGCTAATTATTCGGGCGATGCCGTCATCTCAATCGGCAACAATCTGCATGCCGAGATGAGCAACCTGTCGCTCTGGAAGCATACGATGAGCCAAGCCGAGATGCTTGAGAACAAGAACAAGAACTTCCCGGCCTACACCCCAGGATTGATTGGTTACTGGAAGATGAATGAAGGTCATGGCACTGTGGTTACCGACTATGCCCGCAACCGACACTTCAACCTTCCGAGCGAGACGTGGAACATCGACAACACCAACTATGCCTGCCACCTCGATGGCACACATGTACTCAAGAGCGACATCTCGCGCTTTGATGCCCGCTCGACCGACAGTTTCATGTACGAACTGTGGTTCCGTGGCGAGAAGGAGGCGAACCATAATGCCACGTTGATGTCGGTGACCGACGCTTTTGCGGTGTGCTTCGGCGAGAATGGACAATTGGTGCTCAACACCTACGACCCCGTCACGATGCCCTCTGCCACCAGCGCAGGCACGCCTCACCTGTTGAGCAATGTGGACTATAACGACGGCAACTGGCACCACTTCGCATTGAATGTGCTTCGCGGCTCCAGTGCCATCGCATACGTCGACGGCAATGCGGTGAAGACGCTTGCCGAGCAGGATGTTCCAGCACCTGCCGGAGACTTCCTGAACATTGGTTGCCAAATTGTCGAGAACGATGGGGTAGAACTCGACGGAAAGCACTTCACCGGTGACATCGATGAGTTGAGGCTTTGGAGCGGTGCATACGACGGCACCACCATCCGCAACTATCGTTACTCGATGGTCGACACCGCCGATGCCAGCGGCCTGTTCGCTTACTACCCGATGCAGAGCGCACACCTGGACGGTGCCGGAAATGTCATTACCGAGTTCAGCCCGTTGAACAAGCTGGACAACCGCAGCTCGCTCGACGTGACGGCTGGCTTGACGGCAGCCCTGACTGCTCCAGCCATCAAGAGCGCGCCCGATGCCACGAACATAAACTTCAACTACACTGCCAGCAACAACGAGATTTATATTGACCTCAACGAGTTGCCATCGCGCTTGCATGGCAATCTGGTGAACTTCCGTGTGAAGAATGTTCGCGACGTGTATGACAACCTGAGCGAGAACATCGCCTGGAGTGCCATGGTCGACTACAACACGCTGCAGTGGCGTGGCGAAACGATGGAGATTGGCAAGCTCCGGCTCTATGAGACCCAGGCGACCAACTCGCTGACCAACATCAGCAGCGAGCCCGCATCGTTCACCATATCGGATGTTCCGTCGTGGATGATTATATCGCCCACCTCGGGTACCATCGGCGTGGGCGAGAGCCAACAAATCAATTTTGTCGTGACCATGGGTGCCCCGGTTGGCAAACACACGGTTATCGTGTATGCCAAGAACAACGAGGACATCTACACACCCTTTGTCATCAATGTCAACGTGATGGGTAACAGGCCCGACTGGACTGTCAATCCCAGCCAGTATGAGAGTACGATGAACATCGTGGGGCAAATCTATGTCAACGACAAGATTTCGCAAGACAAGGACACGAAGGTGGCCGCGTTTGTGGGAGATGAGTGTCGTGGCATCGCTAGTCCACAGTACATCTCGACGCGTGACGCCTACTATGTGAACATGACGGTCTACGGCCACGAGGGCGTGACACCCGTCGAGCCACTGACCTTCCGTGTCTACGACGCATCGCAGGGTGTGGTGATTACCGAGATTGTCACCCAGGTTGACGGTCAAGAGCAGACCATCAACTTCTGTCCAAACGACCTGGTGGGCAATTACAACAGTCCTGTCGCTTGGCGTGCCGGAAGCGTTCTTGACCAGGCGATAGACCTGAAGGAAGGCTGGAACTGGATTTCGTTCTATGTCAACCCGTACACGCCGACGCTCGAGGGAGTGTTCGGTCACGACCGCGGTTACAAGAATGTCACGAGCAAGAACGACGGCTTCGGAGAATGTGACGGCACGCAATGGCAGACGTCACTCGCTTCGGTAGCACCCGGTAATATGTATAAGGTACGCGTGACCAAAGACATGCTTGCCCATGCCAACGGCTCGCGAATCGACCCAAAGACGATGCCTTACACGATGTATCAGGGCTGGAACTGGATTGGGCCTCTGTCCATCTACAACCTGACGCTGGGAGAGGCGTTCGCCGACCTGAACCCGGTGAGCGGAGACGTGGTGAAGAGCAAGAAGGATGTGGCTATCTACAACGGCTTCCAGTGGGAGGGAACACTCGATGCCTTGCTTCCTGGCGAAGGTTATTACTACTATAGCAACGACCAGGAAGACAAGGAGTTCAGATATCCCGATATTGAAGGTCGCCAGTCGGCACCCGTCCGTCGAGCCGAGCGCAACGACATGCCCTACACGCCGGTCGACCATCACCGCTTCAGCGACAACATGAACCTCATCGCATATATGCACAAGGATGACCTGCCGTACGTCACCGAGCCGCTGGCCGCCATGATTGACGGTGAGTGCCGCGGCGCAACCTACGCCATCAACGGGTTGTACTTCCTCACAATCGCCGGCAACGCCAACGAGCAAGGCAAGTCGGTAGAGCTGCACACGATGATTAACGGCACAGACCGTATCGTTGATTCGAAGTTGACATTCCTGACCGATGTCGTGCGAGGTTCACTGGAGGAGCCTTACGACATCAACCTGGATGCTAGCGGCATTGAAGACATCAATGCGACGGGCGCCAATATCGTGGTGTCGCCCACCATCACGCCCGACGTGGTGAATGTGCGGTGCGACGCGGGCATCCAAGCAGTCCGCCTCTTTGATACGACGGGACGTTGCCTGGAGGCTACGAAGTATGACGACATCAGCCACGCGACCGTCAATCTGTCTGGTTATCCCTACAGTGTATACTTGATTGAGGTGACGAGTAGCCAAGGCGTAAGAAAGGTGCAGCGGGTGTTCCACTCGCCCAACGCCTTCTAGTTGCTGACAGACCTACACTGAACCGGCCGCCTGAGAATCCTCAAGCGGCCGGTTGGTTGTTTTTTTCAAAAAATCTCAAACTTATGCCCCAATAATTCATATCTTTATACTACCTTTGTCCTTTGAACAATGCATAATGCATTATTCTTAATTCTAAATTTTTAATTCTTAATTGAAAAGCAGTGTCCCAAAACATTATTCGCAAATATGTGTGGCTCATCGACACCATCCACCGCGCTGGAATGATTACTTTCAAGGAAATCAACCAGCGTTGGATTGATGAGGAGATGTCAAGCAATGCCGACCCCGACAAACGCGACCTAGAGCTCCGCACCTTCCACAAGTGGCGCGACAACATCGCCGACATTTTCGGCATCATCATCGCCTGCCGACACGTTGGGGGCTACCACTACTACATTGAGAACGCAGACGACCTCAAGCGTGGCAACTTGCGCAGCTGGATTATCGACACCTTGGCGGTGAGCGACTTGTTGGTTAACAACAAGATGCTCAAAGACCGCATCATGCTCGAGGAGGTGCCCGAGGGACGGGAGTTCCTCACCGTCATCCTTGCTGCCATGAAAGAAAACCACCCGGTGAACATCACCTATCAGGGCTTCGGTAGACCTGTCACAGGTCCGTTCCCTGTGCAGCCTTATGCAGTAAGGATGTTCAAACAGCGGTGGTACTTGGTGGGATACAGTCCGTCAATAGACCAAATACGCATCTATGCCTTGGACCGCTTCAAGTCCATCGAGACAGTGGCTGACCAGCGCTTTGAGCTGCCGTCGGACTTCAATGTGGCGGATTATTTCAAGGAATGCTACGGCACTGTCCGTGGCTACGAAGAGCCGCAGTTCGTCAAACTGCGTGTCTATGGTTTCCAGGTCAACTACATACGCTCGCTACGCCTGCACTCTTCGCAAGAGGAGGTCGCATCCACCGAAGACTATTCTGACTTCACCTTGTACCTCAGGCCCGAATACGACTTTTGTCAAGCCCTGCTAGCCATGGGTTCTGATGTCGAAGTGCTTGCCCCCGACTGGCTCCGCAACCAACTCGTCGCCACAGCCCAAGCCATGTGCGAGCGCTATGGTGCCCTCTCAACCACGAAGCCCCCCTCCGTCCCTCCTGAGGGAGAGGCTAAGCAAGGAAGCACCCCATGCACATCCGCACCAAACTGACAATAAGGAGGGCAGAGCAACTTCCTAGAAACTCTATAGGGTTTTTCACCGCCTCAAGGATCCAAATTTCATTTTTCCCCTGATTCCCAGCCAAATGTATTTGGTAGATTCAAAATATTTAACTACATTTGCAGATAAGAAACAATTATGATAAAAACACTATGAGTAAATTGATTATTGAAAAACTAGAACGTCTTTTCAAGGAATTGGAAGTTCCTTTAAAAAAGTATGAGGAATATAGAGAAAAGAGGATGGCGACAGGTTTCAATGTTTTCTATCTAATTTCAGATTACTATTATCGTGAGACATTTCATAGCGATATTATAGCTGCATTGCTATCTCCTAAAGAGAGGCATGGCGAAGGTAATTTGTACATCGATCTGTTTATTGATATGATCAACAATGCAAATACAGTTTCAACTTATAGAATAGAAAAGAAGAACTACAAAAATTGCAGTGTGGTCAAGGAGTTCTATACAAACGATGGGTCGCTTACAGGACGAATTGATATTCTCATTAAAGGAGAAAAAAATTGTATCGTTATTGAGAATAAACTGAATAATGCTCCCGATACTTATCAACAGCTCCCTAAGTACTACCGTGATTTGACAAAGAAAAGAGGTCTTGTAATTGATGCATTTGTTTATCTCCCTTTAGATTCTCAAAAAAAACCTGATTCGTCTCTGTGGGATGAAGAATCTAGGAATTATATTGATGAAAGACTTGTGATTATACCCGCATATTCTGTAGGTCATATAAATCTTGTTGAGAGTTGGCTTGGTCCAGCAGAAGAGAAATCTAATAACAATGATGTTAAATTTATCATCAAACAATACAAATCTTTATTGAACAATTTAACTATGGATATTATGGACAACAAGGAAATACTTGATATCCTTTCAAGTGAAGGTAATTTTGAGACTACTATCAACATATTGAGTTTGCAGAACGATTTCGTAAACAAAATAAAAGTTGAGTTTATTAAAGATTTACAAAGTAGAATAGATAGTCTTTCAGGATATGCCTTCTCATATGGTGATGGCAAAGATTGTTTTTCTATAACGAATTCACAGTTTCCTTCGTGGCGTTTTGCCATTGAGAGATATAGTAGCAACAATCAGTGGTGGCGTGGTCTTTACTATGCTGGAGAAAAAACTATTGATGGGGTAAATTGGATAGAAGCATGGTCTAAACATGGTCTTAAAGAATATCCTTTAGGATGGGATTATTTTGAGGAAGAGAAAGGATTCTGGGAGAAGCCTCAGACTTTAGTTGTTATGCGTTATGGTACTTTTGCTTCAGAGATTGCTTTAGAGATAGAAGAAGCATTTCTTGAAGTTGAGAGACAAAACCTTCCCAGATAAACATGTGTGTTCGTGTATAAGCACGAAGTATCAGTAACTTTGTGTGTTTTGAGCTTTTAATAAGCGTTTAAAAATAACCAGTTTGTGTTGGCTATTTTCGAACGCTTATATGTCATGTTCTATCACACCCCCAGCTACTTGCATAGGTAATACCCCATTACATGCTGAGGGGGAGCATGAATGTTCCTGCATAGACTTTGTATGAACGGAACACGACTAGGTTGGTCTTCTGCGCTTCGCAGTCTTGTCCGGTGGTCCAATAGGTCAGACTCGCCCCCAAAAACACTTTATTTGCCAAGAAAAGCACACCATAGCAAACCTCTGCCTCAAAACGGCATAGCTCCATTTTAATTTTGCTCAAAAAATAGCGAGCGAAATGAGCGAGATTGTAAAAATGCGGGATGTGCGGTTTGACCCGGGGCTGTTTGTGAACTATCGTTCAGGAACGGTTCTCGACAACTTGCTGTGCAGTTATCAAGGGTTGCCGAAGGGAGTAAACTACATGGTCATTGGTGACCCAGGCGTGGGCAAGACCACCATCATCCTTGACCTAATAGCCAATATTGAACGCCAAGCGGTAGGAACACGTATCTTGTTCATCAGTGCCGAGATGAACGAGATAGACCTTGCCGTGTATGTGCAACGCTACCCAAAGTTCGGCGACCTGAGCATCATGTTTGTAGAGTCGGACTTCGACGGCAACCGCCACCATTTGAAGGAAATAGAAGCCGTGTTGCAGCA
>JAEEJI010000220.1 GCA_016281825.1 Muribaculaceae bacterium
AACAGATTGACAGTATATAACAATTATGCCTCCATTCAGACGATTCAGATGAATCAGTTGTTCTGTGATAATCTGTGCGTTCAGTGTTTTTTAAACCGTAATTCGCAATTTATGATTGTTTTTGGTGTTAATTCGTTGAAATGTGTGGCATTTGTCAAGATTTTTTCGTAAATTTGCGGCACTTTTAGTCAAAAGCGAAAAATATTAACTAAAAACAAATATAAACAATGAAGAAACTGCTAACAATTCTTACAATCCTCCTCACGGCCCTCACCACCGCCTGGGCCGGAGAACAAACCATTACCATCTCCCGAAACGATGGGCAGTATAACAGTGCTCAAGGAGTATACTATGTCTCGAAGGGCGGTGTTACGATGACCATGTCGGGCGGCATGAACAATAAAAACTATCTAGTGTTAAGAAACAATAACACACTGTCTTTCAAGTCCGCGAATTTCCCAATTAAAAAAATCATCTTCCACTGCCTTGACAACTTTGAATCAGACAACTTGGACGTGTTCTTCTGGGGTCCAACTACTATGAATGTCATGCCTGTGAGATACAAGCCTGCAGGTTCTTCAACTACTACTGAGGTAACTCCTGGTAAGTTCACTGCAAGTGGTTACGATGGCACATGGACTTCTAATTTTTCGGGTACTTGGACTTCTGTATTTCGCAATACTGAAGGCAATGGCACCGAGACTAGAACGCATACAAGTTTTCCCAATGGATGGCCCGCAGGGAATTCGCTGATATTTGGAAGTTTAGGTAAACCTATCCGTTTCTCGTCAATTGATATTGTTGTAGAGAAAGAAGATGGAGACATCTATGACCTTGTCACTAATGTTAATCAGATTGTTAACCAGCATAATTACTTGATTGTGAATTGGCCTAGCTCTGTGGCATTAAGTGTCAATACGAAAGAAGGCAAAAATAGTAAAGATGTCCACACAGGATCACCAGTCACCTTTATTGAAGGTCATGTTGATGATAGTGGTCTCTATAACCAGTATGCAAAGGTAAAAACTGATGGGGAAGCACAAATTATCAAATTCGAGAGACACACATTGCCCATCTCTAATGCAAGTGGCGAGATTAATACTGATCGTCCATGGACATTTAATGCGGGTGGAAATTATTTACGAATATATAGTTCTGCGGCAACTGAAGTAACGAATGATAATGGCCCAGACTTATATCTAGAATCCGCAATTGATCCAGAATGGTCTTATGCTGCGATTTTCCTCGGCAATCAATCCTATGGATACAATGCGCGCATTAGGTTTAGAAAAATGAGTTCGACTAGTTTCCCACGTCCTACAGATACAGATTACCGCATTGGATACAATGCTGATAAGAACTATTTTAGAGATTTGTATTATGGTAACGGAAATGCTGTCATTGAAGAACAAAACATTCGTCTCTATACACCATCTAGGAATTATAATGTAACAACAGAAGTGCAACCTGATGCTTCGAAAGGTAGCATCGCACTACGTGACGGTGTTATCGTTAATAATGCCTCTGCTACTTCGGGCACATCTCAACAATTTGAAGTTGTGTCGTTCTTGGTAACGCCGGCTAACGGCTACAAGATTGGGAATCTTGTAATTCAAGCGCTCAACACTGATGGCACTGTGGCATCAACAATTGAGCCACAAAGTAGCGTCCAAACCACAAGTGGTACGCTCTACACCTTTGTGATGCCCGCCAACGATGTTAACATCGTCGCCACTTTTGCAGAAGTTGAGTATCACAATGTCAACATTGTGGTTAAACCCAACATCTTGTGCGGAAATGTATTCTTAACCGAAGGCTACGTTGTGCAGAACGACCAAGTGAAGTCTTACGATGGGCAAAATGTGGTGTTTAATGTGACACCAAACCCGATTAATCCAGCCGATGAGAGTGAAGGTTATTATGAGCTTTCATATGTAACAATTACCGATAATACCACAGGTGTGGAGAACACATTAACGGCTGATAATCAAGGCAACTATACGTTCACGATGCCCGATAACGAAGTGACCATCACTGCCTACTTCTACGACAACACCAAGTCACCGCTGTGGCTGCTCGGTACCGCCAACGGTGAAACTCAATGGCATACCTATGGTCCTCGTTTCAACTATGATAATGAAACCGATGAATACTACATTGATGTGTATTTTAAGGGTACTGGAGAATATGATAGCCAGAATGGTGAAGCCTTTGGCCGCTTCAGCGTGACTTGGAAGATCGACCTCAATGACGACTGGGCCAAAATTAACAATCAGAACCTGCGGGGTGTTCCTGGTGAGCCAGATTACTTAGTAAATGAGAATTCTGAGAACGTTTATTTGTGGTATGGCAGCGAATACGAGAACAACTCTTATAAAATTCCTGCAGGTGTTTACCGCATCTATGTGGGAACAACCGCAAGTCAGAATAAGGGAAACTTGAATAATAATCAATTGAAGATTGAGAAATACACGACAACTCTCACTTTCGACCCCGCTGGTGGTGCTAGCGCAAATGAAGCTGTTGAGGTGCCTCTTGGCCAGGGAATCATCCTTGCTGGCGACCTCTATAACAAGATTAAGGCGATCAATCCGAATGAGGCTGACGCTAATTTCAAGTATAAGTATGACCGCAGTATCGACGGCACTAGTTACACAGGGGATCCCACCACAGAGTCTGCAGGTGTAAGCACCACTGCCACGTTGACCGAAGCGAACGAAGTCTCGAGCGTCACCAAACTTGAGGCTCATAACTACTTGGGCTGGATTGTCGCCGACAACACTGCCTATTACAAGGTGATTGAAACTCCGCTTGAATGGATTGAGGTGAATGGTACACCAGGAGAGAATTATACTGTATCTAACGAGTTGTTAGCAGTGTATCGCGCCAACAACAGTCTGTGGTGCAAGGATATGTTTCCGTACAAATCATACGCTTACCACACTCCGTTCACTCCTGACTATATGGTCGACTTTGCTGAGCAAGGACGCGCAAGAGTGGGATATGATAATGACAACAGTATTTGGGATCAGAGCAACTGGGTGGAGCTGGACTTCAGCAACTTGGAAAATGGTGCCAGCATCGCAGATGATTTGAAGGGCAAGAAACTTGCAGCGGGTACGGTCAAGGGTGTTTACAGCAAGCCCAACCACAAGATTGTACTTACGAGTGCGCCCACCGAAGGTCAAGCGTTAGCTTATGTGCCCAACTCGTTCTGCCCCGTTAATTTCTTGGATAAGAATATTGATAACGATGGAGCTGCGGGTGCTAACAATACAAACTTCTTCTTTGTCAACCCCAAGGTGCAGGAGTACGCAGTCGTTACAATGGCAGTATGGGTTGGCGACAATAAGTTTGTTGTTCCTGCCTACCAGCAGAACGGAGAAGTCAACGGCAATGACTTCGACGGAGCATTTAACGTTAACTGGACGCTCAACAACTGGGATTGCTTTAATGAAGATTGCCCGCAAGACCAAAGTGGCAAACTCAATCAAGCCGAGAGTGACAATGGTACGCAGGCTTATCAATTCCACGCAATCATTCGTGTGCCAGAGTCAAGTAAGGCTAATGGTCCTGCCCGCATCAATGTTACTCCCAAGCCCGATCAGACTCCGAGTGACAATTACATGATCTTCCCGCTTGATCTAATTGTCAATTCTGACCACATCATCACCGCGGTGAGCCGCCTGGACACCGCCAAGGCGGTGCAGAGCGTGACTTACAGCGACCTAGCCGGCCGCACCAGCAGCAAGCCCTTTGCAGGTGTGAACATCGTCATCACCCGCTACACCGACGGCACCGTCATCACCAGCAAGCAAGTGAGATAATAAGGGACCCATCCCATAACCCACCAGAGGCACTAGAACGTCTAGAAAACCTAGAACGTCTAGTGCCTCTAATCAATACTGTAATTATTCTCCCACAAAAAAACTTAATTCTCAATTCTCAATTCCCAATTCTCAATTATAATAACTACCTTTGCAAACTGAAATAAAAACCTCGTATTTGCTTCATGCAACAAAAGATTATCATCCTAGACTTTGGCTCGCAGACCACCCAGCTCATCGGACGGCGGGTGCGCGAACTCGACACCTTCTGCGAAATACTCCCCTACAACAAGTTTCCCGCTGAAGACCCTGGCGTGATTGGCGTAATCCTGAGCGGTTCGCCGTACTCGGTTCACGACCCTAATGCCTTTCAGGTCGATTTGAGCCAGTTCATAGGAAAATATCCTGTACTGGGCATCTGTTATGGAGCTCAATACATTGCGCACACCGGCGGTGGCCGTGTAGAGCGTGCGGATAGTCGTGAGTATGGGCGTGCTCATCTCGCGATGGTCGACACCCAAAACCCCTTGTTTTGCGGTTTTGACCAAGACTCACAGGTGTGGATGAGCCACGGCGACACCATCACGGCCCTTCCCGAAGGATGCCATGCCATTGCCTCAACGGGCGACGTGCAATATGCCGCATACGCAAGCGACCACAACCCGTTATGGGCGGTTCAATTCCACCCCGAGGTATTCCACACCCTGCAAGGCAAACAATTGCTGAAAAACTTTGTGGTAGACATTTGTGGTAGCCGCCAAGAGTGGAGTCCAGCCTCGTTTGTCGAGAGTACCGTTGCCCAACTGAAAGCACAGCTGGGCAACGACCGCGTCATTCTGGGGCTGAGCGGCGGCGTGGACTCCAGCGTCTGTGCTGTGTTGCTTAATCGGGCCATCGGCGACCGTCTGACTTGCATCTTCGTGGACCACGGCATGCTCCGCAAAAACGAGTTCCAGAAAGTCATGGAGGCGTATCAGGGCCTAGGGCTGAACGTAATTGGCGTAGATGCCAGCGACAAGTTTTTTGCCGACCTGGCGGGTGTGACCGACCCTGAGCAGAAGCGCAAGATTATCGGGCGTGACTTCGTCGAGGTGTTCAATGCCGAGGCGCACAAGATCACCGATGCGCGTTGGCTGGCGCAGGGCACCATTTACCCCGACCGCATTGAGAGTCTGTCCATCACAGGCATGACCATCAAGAGCCACCACAACGTGGGTGGCCTGCCCAAGGAGATGCACCTGCAGTTGTGCGAGCCGCTGCAATGGCTGTTCAAGGACGAGGTGCGTCGCGTGGGACGCGAGTTGGGAATGCCCGACCGTCTTATCAAGCGCCATCCGTTCCCTGGTCCAGGGCTGGCGGTGCGCATCCTGGGTGACATCACCCGCGAACGGGTGCGCATCCTTCAAGAGGCCGACGATATCTACATCGAGAGCATGCTCGCCTATATTTGTGACGATGGCGAGCGCCTCTACGACAAGGTGTGGCAGGCGGGTGCTATCTTGTTGAGCACCGTGCGCAGCGTGGGCGTGATGGGCGACGAGCGCACCTATGAGCACCCCGTGGCATTGCGTGCCGTAACCAGTACCGACGCGATGACCGCCGACTGGGCGCATCTGCCCTATGACTTCCTCGCCAAGGTGAGCAACGAGATCATCAACAAGGTGCGTGGCGTGAACCGCGTGTGCTACGACATCTCGTCCAAGCCCCCCGCAACCATCGAGTGGGAGTAAATCAATGCATAATTCATAATGCACAATTCATAATTCATAATGCATATATTCTTAATGCATAATTGAAACCTATTTCCCCATTCTCAATTCTCAATTCTCAATTCTCAATTTTCAATTCTCAATTGAAAAAGTGGAAACGCTGAATATAGAAAGTCTGATTACTGACTTGGCACTCATTCTCGTGTTGGGTGCCATTGCTACTGTGTTATTCAAGAAATTGAGACAACCGGTGGTGTTGGGATATATCGTGGCTGGCTTTATCGCCAGCCCGCACTTTGCGTTTTTCCCATCGATTGGTAACGAAGCAAACATTGAATTCTGGGCGCAGATTGGCATCATTGTCCTGCTGTTCTCGCTGGGACTTGAGTTCAGTTTCAAGAAACTGCTCAATGTGGGCGGGTCGGCGATAGTCACAGCCTTGATTATCGTTACGGGCATGATGGGCCTGGGTTATGTCGTGGGCAGGATCCTGGGCTTTGCCACTGTCGACAGTATCTTCATGGGTGGCATGATCTCGATGTCATCGACCACCATCATCCTCAAGGCATTGACCGACCTGAACATGCGGCAACGTCGGTTCGTGCCCATGACTTTTGCCGTGTTGGTTGTTGAAGATCTGTTTGCAGTGGTGATGATGGTCATCCTGTCGTCGGTCGCTATCAATAAGACCGTCGAGGGCAAGGAGATGCTCATGAGCATTCTTAAGTTGTCGTTCTTCTTGGTGGCATGGTTCCTCGTGGGTATCTACTTGTTGCCCACGGTATTCAAGAAGATACGCCGCATCATCAGTGACGAAATGATGCTCATCATCGCCATGGGACTGTGTTTCTTGATGGCGGTGCTTGCCGTGAAGAGCGGATTCTCAATGGCATTGGGCGCATTCGTGATGGGTTCCATCCTTGCGGGCACTGTCGAGGCCGAGCGCATCGAACGCGTGATTGTATCGGTAAAGGACTTGTTTGGTGCGGTCTTCTTCATCTCAGTGGGTATGATGGTTAACCCCGAAATCATCGTTCAGCATGCGGGCACCATTGCCTTGCTCAGTGTGGTGGTTATCGTGGGCATGATTATCTTTGGCACGACGGGTATGCTTGCCACTGGCCAACCGCTGAAGTTGGCGGTGCAGTCGGGCTTCACGCTGACGCAGATTGGCGAGTTCTCGTTCATCATCGCATCACTAGGTATGACCTTGGGCGTGTTGGAAAAGAGCATCTATCCCATCATTGTGACAGTATCGGTCATTACGACTTTCACCACACCGTTCTTCATCAAGAGTGCCGACGGTTTTTACGCTTGGCTTGAGCGCCTTTTACCTGCCTCGTGGAACAGACTGCTCGAGGGCTACAGCAAGAATGCTACGCAGACCGAGATGAGCGAGTCAAAGCAGATTTGGAGGTCAGTCGCCTCGCGCTACTTCCTGCGTCTTCTACTTTACACTGTCGTGTGTGTTGCACTCATTTTGCTGAGTTATCAATTCCTCAAACCATTCCTCATCGATGCATTGGGCACGCGCTGGGGAATCGGGTGTGGCACAGTCATTACTTTGGCGGCATTGTCTCCATTTGTCTATGCTATCGCACGGCCGCACATCCGTTCCACCGAACGCGAGAAGCTGCTTGAACTCTCAGGAAAGGTGAGTTATGTACCTATTGTGGTGATGATGTTGTTGAGCCTCCTGTTGAGCCTGAACATTATTGTGGCAGTGTTCTTCGCCTACAGTTTTAAGAGCCATACAGCCATCATGGCTGCGGTGTTCATCGTCCTCGCCATTGCGGTATTGCTCGCGCCGCTCTTGCGAAAGCATCTGGTGAAAGTTGAGCAGCGCTTCATCGGAAATGTCAATGTGCGCGAGAACCGCCGTACGGGGCGCGCAATGAACCTGGTAAGTGATTTGCATTTGGCATATATGACCGTCGGGCATGACTGTCCCTTTGTGGGCGAACGCCTAAAAAATGCCAACTTGCGGCAGCGCTACGGCGTGAACCTAGCCAACATCCAGCGTAACGGCGTGCTGCATCCTGTACCCAACGGAGACACGCGCATTTTTCCAGGAGATGTCCTGGGAATCATTGGCACCGATGAGCAGATCCTTCAGTTGTTGCCACTGGTCGAAGCGACGAGTACGCCTGAACCTCGATCTGCTGATGTCAAGTTCACACACTTTGCCATCAGCGACCAGTCGCCGCTGGTGGGGAAGTTGCTCAAGTATGCCCGACTCAACGAAGACTACGAGTCATTGCTGGTGGCGGTGCAGCGCGGTGAGGATGACTTTATAACTCCCACGGCTGATTTGGAGTTCCGCGCTGACGACATCCTTTGGATTGTCGGAGACCCGGCACGGCTTCAGGAACTGAAATGAAAAAGAGTTTACAACATATCGCATTGACGCTGGTGGCACTATTCCTCGCCGCTTGTGCCAATATCGGCTCGCCTGAGGGTGGCCCGCGTGACTATACACCCCCTCACGTGGTGAAGAGTACACCTACCCAAGGCGCATGCAACGTCAAGGGCAACAAGGTGGAGATAACCTTCAACGAGATTGTCAACATCAAAGACCAGATGAAGAAGGTGTCGGTGTCGCCCGTGCAGAAAGACCAACCCACCATCAAGTCGCTGGGTAAAAAGGTGGTTGTCGAGTTCCGAGACGAGATGAAGCCCAACACCACCTACACCATCGACTTCTCGAATAGCATCGAAGACAACAACGAGGGGAACCCGCTGGACGGATATGCTTTCTCCTTCTCGACAGGCGACGAGATTGACACGATGCGCATCTCGGGCATCGTGCTGCGGGCGCGTGACCTCGAGCCGATGCAACATATACTCGTGGGCACCTACAGCCTGTGCCTCGATGATACCGCATTCACACGCCTGCCGCTGGAACGCATTACGCGCACAAACAGTCGCGGTGAATTCACGCTGATGGGCCTCAAGCCGGGTCGATACCGCGTGTTCGCGCTCAACGACATGGACGGCGATTACCACATGGTGCGCACCGAGGACTATGCGTTCTACGACCACATCATCGAACCCAGTGTGTCCGAGTACACCTCATCCGACACCATCTTCACCTTTGACCACCGTGTCGACTCGGTGATGACCGCAACACACACCGCCTATCTGCCTAACGATGTGTTGTTGTGCATGATGAACGAGGACTACCACTCGCTCTACCTCAAGAAGACCGAGCGACCCTCGGCGGGCAAATTGCATGTACTCCTGTCAACTGCCAGTCCCGAATTGCCTAAGTTGGAAGTAATCCAGCCTACTTTACATGCCGATGACTGGTTTGTGCTGCAAGGCACACCGCGCAACGACTCATTATTCTACTGGCTCACCGACTCGGCACTCATCAAGAGCGACTCCATCAAGGTCGCGCTGACATATTTGCGTACCGACTCGACCGACGCGCTGTCGTGGCAAACCGACACCATCAACTTCTGGCACCGGAAGATGGGAGAGGAACTCAAAAAAGAGAAGGAACAGCAAAAAGAACTAGAGCAACAGGCCAAGCGAATGCGACAACTTGAAGAGAAGGAAGCGCAGGGCAAACTTAATGAGGAAGAACGTGACGAACTCATCGCGGCACGCCGCCCGAAGCCTGTACCCACCATCCAACTCACATCCCAGAACAAGGGTACCATCGAGGTATATGACACCCTCACTTTCTCTACGCCAATTCCATTGACATCAATCGACCCGGCAGGAGTGCATCTGGAGATGAAGCGAGACTCGGTGTGGAAACCCATCCACGATATCCCCGCATTGATTCCCACAAACGATGGCATGAGTTACCAATTGCCGATGTCGTTATTACCAGATAGCGCCTATCGCCTCACGGTCGACTCGCTGGCAGTTACTGACATCTATGGCATGCACAACGACACGCTGAAGATTGATGTCAAGGTGAGAGCGTTGGAGGAGTATTCCAACCTGCTCTTGCACCTCAATGTAACCGACAGTGCCTTTGTCCAACTATTGGACGGTAGCGATAATGTGCAGCGAACCGCCTCCGTCGAGGACGGAAAGGCAACGTTCCGCAATGTGCCGCCGGGCACCTACTACGCACGTGTGGTGCTGGACCGAAACGGCAACGGCCGTTGGGACACCGGCAACTTCTTGCAACACCTGCAGCCCGAGGAGGTGTATTATTACCCACAACCGCTGAAACTGCGGCGCAACTGGGATGTGGACCAGCAGTGGAACATCTACCAGACCGCGCTCGACCTGCAGAAACCCGAGGCCATCAAGCGCAACAAACCCGAGCAAAGCAAGAACAAACTCGACCAGAAGAACCGCAAGAAGCGCGGACAGAACGACGATGACGAGGAAGAAGAGGAAGACGACGAGTTCAACTCTCGCGGCTTCCAGAACAACACCTACAGTGGTAACAAGTATAACGATTATCAAAACAATAGAAGGCTTAATAAGTAGTTGATAGCTGGAGTCCCAGTAATCCCAGAACTCCCAGTAATCCCAGTAATCCCAGAACTCCCAGTAATCCCAGTTTCTATGGAAAAGATCAGTCAATGGATAGCAGATGCAAGCGACGCCATCTGCGGTTACCCCGAATTTCTGCTGCTTATCGGCGGCGGACTCATCCTCTTTGTCCTCTCACGGGGCATCTCAATTCGTCACTTGCCCCAAGGATTGCGCGCACTGCGCGACAAGCAGGCGAGCGACAGCGGCAAACAGACCGGGCAAATCAGTTCGGTGCAAGCACTTCTAAGCGCCATTGCCGCAACCGTGGGCATGGGCAACATCGCTGGCGTGGCTATCGCTCTCTCGGTAGGTGGCCCGGGCGTGATTTTCTGGATGTGGGTCAGCGCGCTGCTGGGAATGACAACGAAATTTTTCGAGGGTGCATTGAGCGTGATGTACAGGGGACAAGATGACGAGGGTAACCCGCAAGGAGGACCCATGTATTTCATCACTCAGGGGCTGGGCAAGCAGTGGCATTGGTTGGCGGTTGCATTCTCCATCTTTGGACTAGTCGGCACGTTGTGCTTCATGCAGGCAAACCAGTTGGTGGAGTCGGTGACTACGGTATTCACCACGCCGATGGGCATTGAAAACACAGCTTGGTTGCGCTTTGGCCTAGGTGTAGTGATGGCCCTCATTGTGGGGGCGGTAATCATGGGTGGCATTGGCCGTATCGCCAAGTGGGCATCGCGCCTAGTGCCTTTCATGGTGGTGACCTACCTGGTGTTTGTCCTCATCATCACGGTGATGAACATCGGCCAAGTGCCACATATTTTCAAGCAAATCTTCGAACAAGCATTCACCTTCCAAGCGGGTGCTGGAGCGTTCTTCTTCGTGGCACTGACGGGTGCACGACGTGCGGCGATGGTCAATGAGGCGGGTGTGGGTACGGCATCGATGATGCACGGTGCCAGCAAGAACACCGATCCTATCCGCGAGGGACACATCGCCATGCTGGGGCCGGCCATCGATTCGGGCATTGTGTGTACGCTCACCGCCATCCCTATCCTCATCGCAGGCAACTATGTGGGTCTGGAAGACCCCAAGGGACTGTATGTCGCTTTGGGGGCTTGGGGACAGTTATTGCCAGGTATCGGGCAATACCTGCTCATGGCCATCGTATTCTGTTTCGCTTTCTCGACGATGTTCTCATACTCGTACTATGGGCAGAAGTGCACTAACTTCCTCTTTGGCACCAAGGGAGTGAAGTGGTACAACTACTATTACTTGGTAATGATTGTCGTGGCGGCGGTGATGTCGCTCAAGACCATGGTGAGTATTATGGACATAGCTTTTGCCCTGATGGCGTTCTGCACCATGCCCACCATCATCGCCCTCGCACCCCGCGTGATGAAGTTGATGAAACGATAAGACGTGGCCCCCCTAAATCCCCCCTGAAGAGGGGGACTTACAATGTTATTAAAACTGACGAATTAAATAACGCTAAGAATAGCCTCTCTGAACTTCCCCCCTTTAGGGGGGATTGAGGGGGGCGAGGTTGTAAATATGAGAATAGGAGATTATGTCAGATTCCTCAACGATGTGGGGGGCGGTCGCATCACCCGCATCGAAGGGAAAACAGTGTATGTCGAGGATGAGGACGGATTCGAGCGCCCCACCCCGGCAACACAATTGGTAGTCGTAGACACCAAGAAGAGTTACGAGCGGCCGCTGGACGTGAAGACGCGTCTGGTCGAACCTGATGTACCCAAACCCAAACCCGCGCCCGAGCAAAAGCCCGAACCGGTGGTGGAGACACCCGAGGGCGAGAAGCTCAACATCCAGTTGGCCTACGAGCCACGCGAGGTGAAGCACCTGAACACCACCACGTTCTTCCCCGTGCTGGTCAACGACAGCAACTATTTTCTCTATTTCACCTACATGACACGCGGCGACGACACCACATGGACTACTCGTTCGCACGGCATCATTGAGCCGAACTTCCAACTGCAGCTCGACGAGTTTGGGCACAACGACTTGAACCAAATGACACATATCGCCGTGCAGCTGGTGGCGTTCAAGCAAGACCGCCACTTCGCGCTGAAGAACCCCGTGCTGGTCGACCAGCGGCTGGATGTGACCAAGTTCTACAAACTGCACTGTTTCCATACCAACGAATACTTTGACACGCCCGTGCTGGCGATTGACATCGTGCGCAACGACTTGCCCGCGCGACAGATGATCATCGACAGCAGCGAGCTCGAGCAGGCGATGCGTGCCAAGAAAAGCGAGCGCCACCCCGAACGGAAGAAACCAGGCAGTAAGCCACAACAAGCCCGTCGCGACGAGATTGTCGTGCAGGACCTGCACATCGCCGAACTGCTCGACAACCTCACGGGGTTGAGCAACAGCGACATCCTCAATTATCAGATTGACAAGTTCAATGAGGTGATGCGGGCGCACCAGAACCATCTGGGCCAGCGCATCGTGTTTATCCATGGCAAGGGCGAGGGTGTGTTGCGCCGCGCCATCTTAGAAGAACTCAAGCGGCACTATCCCACCTGCGAGGTACAGGACGCCAGCTTCAAGGAGTACGGCTTCGGCGCTACCCAAGTCACCATACACCGCTGAGCCCCTCGTACTCCTCGGGGAGGATGAGCAGGGTGCCGATTTCCTTATTCTTATCGTCAACAAATAGGTAACGTAGTTCCTTGCGTTCACGCATCGCCGTGGCAAGCAGTAGGTCGGTGAGTGTGCCCTCGGTCTGCGCCTTCATCCACTCGGCACGTTTGGCCTGCACAAAGCGCGGCACATCGACCGCGTCGCGTGTGAGGTAGGGCGCAACTACGGTCATCTGCACCGTGGTGCTGTCGGGCATCGACACCGCCTTCATCTCGTCAATGCCGCGCGACACCAGCGTGTGACGCTTCAACACTTGTTGCGCCGCCGCCACCAGTTGGGCGGTGCCGTGCAGTGTGGTGGTGTCGCAGCGAAACTGCAATGCGCTCACCACACGCCCTATCACATTCGGCTGACCCTGTTGGCGGCCTTGGATCACAAACAGTGTTCCGAAACCCGCCGTCATTGCTGTGGCGGTGCAGAGGTATTGGTGCCCGTTGGCGTGCTTGGTAAAATGTACACGTTTGGCGGGGCGGCCCAGCAGGATCGTATCGGCGATGGCACCGATCGAGTCCGCACCCTTGCAGAAGATGTCCTTGCGCTCTACAACCTGTGACTGCAGGTAGCTCTCGGGCGTGAAAGGCACCTCCAGATAGTCGATGCGGGCCAGGTCAAGAGCCACCCGGTGCAGGTCGCTGCGAGAAATCATCGCGCGGGCACCCATCCGGCTCCACGCACCGCCGTCATCACTCACCGACCAACTGTCATCAGGCGTGGTAAGCGCAAAATATTTGTTCTCAATCGTCGTGGCAACTGCGGCCATCACCGCTAGCATCGTCACTGCAAATATCAAAATCCGTTTCATCTAAATACTTAACTCTCTAATTCCTCCTTTATTATAAGGTTTGAGATTTTTTGTGAGACAAGGTCAGACAACTTGGACAACATTAACAACCTTTTTTTGTTGTCCTCGTTGTCCTTGTTGTCTTTTTTCGCACCCACGTCGTAATCATGCTGACGTGGCTGTCATTGTGCATTATGCATTATGCATTGTGCATTGAATAAAAGCAGCATCACATGCGCGCGGTGCTTGCGCCAGGCTGTGCCGTAGTAGGTGTCCTGAACGCCGTAGAACTGTAGCAGCGTGTTGAAGGCCAACGCCTCGGTGATGGCACCTTTTAGCGTTGCCTCATCGATGGGAGCATCGATCTGCAGCGTCAGCCAGATGTTCTCCTCCAGCAAGTTGGGGTTGTAGTTCCACTCGGTGACGTAGCCCGCCATGCGTGCCAGCAGTTCGTTGAGTGCCTGCCCCACCTTGATGGATAGCATGCGCTCGTTGTCGGGTGTGAGGGTGTAGACGTCATCACGGTGTGCCGCGCGCCAAGCGCTCTCGGCATAGATGCGATCAAGTACCGCATCCAGATTGATTTTCAGTGTGGTTTTCATGGCGATTTATTAGTTTATAGTTGAGAGTTTATAGTTGAGAGTTAAGAGTTGAGAGTTGGGCTTAGATCTTATGGGGAACGAATCATTTGTGCATTGTCCTAAGTTTCCGATACTCTCGTCTCGCGCGGTCGATGATGGTGTCGGCATAGTCCTCGGTGATGAAGAACCGAGAGGCACGGCAATGCTCCAGCACGAATTCCACCGCGCAGGCGATAGACATCTTGCCACCCTGGCAAAGCGCCTGCACGCGTTCGGCCAATTCCTGCCACATCTGCGCCTGAAGCGAAGTGGCGCTGGGCATTTTACCATATCGCAGCAGTTGGCACACCACATCGTAGGCACGCTTGTAACTTACATAGTAACGAGGATGACCATTGTAGATGACAAAGTGGAGTGCGGCACGTCGTGGGGCTTTCACACCACGGTCAATCATCAGTTTCAACGTCTCGTTGTAGAGCTTTACCAGCTCCATGTCACGCGCTTGGCAGTTCACCTTCCGCGCATGACCCGAAGTAACATGTGTGTAATCCATAGCGTTAATAGTTAACAGTTAATAGTTGAGAGTTAAGATGTTATGGCTTTTAGCTATATATAACTTTGCATCGTCAACCAGGCCTCACGGCCACGATTGACGATGCAAAGATAATACCCAGAAAAGGTAATATGCAAATTATCGAGGTATTTTAACAAATAATTAACCATTCAAGATTTTTTCCGTAGTGTAATTTGTGCCATTTCGTGTTATTTCGTTATTTTCATTATTCAAGGTCACAAATATCAAATTTGCCGCGGGTGTATTTCATCTCGCAGATGATTATCAGGTTGTCAACATTAGGAGTCCAAGCAGGGGTTGAGGTTGGCGAAGGAGTTGTCCATTTGTCAAACGCGGAATCAATAATCGCTGAATAGTTGCTTAATGAGCGAATCGGGTTAAAGAAAGTGAAAAACAAGTGTTTGAAAGCCGTTGTTAACAAAATATTCGTACCTTTGCCTATTGGTAAAGTAGGCAGTATGTTGACATATCTGCACTACATTGCCTGCGGCGAAGGTAGGCTGCACCTCGGCAATAAAAATAAAAAGCTTCGTCTTATATATTTTGTATTGCTCTCGATTTGCACCACCGTTGCGACAATCAGTTAAAACGAGAAGTAGATGAAACATTATCTGAAGAATCTGGAAGAGACTATCCGCGCACACTGGGACAAGAAAGCGCTTTGTGACTACGGGGGCGAATCTTACACCTATAGCGACCTAGCGACACACGTCGAGCAGTTCCGCATATTCCTTGTCGAGTCGAATATTGGCAAGGGCGAGAAGATTGCCATCTGCGCGCGCAACTCGGCGCGATGGGCGTTGGCATTCTGGAGTGTTAACGCCAACGAGTGTGTGGCAGTGCCGCTGCTTGCCGACTTCCATCCGACCAATATCTGCGCCCTCACCCATCATTCAGAAAGTGTCCTGCTGTTTACTGACGATGACATTTGGGCCAAACTGAACCCCGATGAGATGCCCAACCTCAAGGCCGCGATTCATGTCAAGGACGGCAAACTGCTATGGCACCGTGACGAGGCAATCGCCCAGGCGTGGGAACACCGCGTCGCGTCGTTCGCCCAGCTCTATCCTGACGGGATATCGCCCGAACAAGTCAATTATCCTGATGACAACTTCGATGAGCTGGCCATCATCAACTACACTTCGGGTACCACGGGCAACCCCAAGGGCGTGATGCTCACCTACGGCGCGATGTCGGACACGGACGAATTTGCTAACACGCATTTCCCAAATCGTCCTGGCGAGACTGTTGTGTCGATGTTGCCCATGGCACACATGTATGGTCTGGCGATTGAGTTTATCCACCCCAATGTGGATGGCGTGACGGTCTACTTCTTGGGCAAGACTCCCTCGCCCACCACACTCCTCAAGGCGATGCGTGACGTGAAGCCCTACATGGTGGTTACGGTGCCGCTGGTGATGGAAAAAGTCTATGCCAGTTCCATCAAACCCGCACTAGCCAAGATTAAGCCCGCGACGTATATTCCTGGCGTGAACAGGCTGATTTACAACAAGGTGCGTGAAAAGATTTTGGAGGCCTTTGGCGGTCGTGTACGCTGCTTTATCATGGGGGGCGCTGCCCTTAATCCCGAGGTGGAGCGATGCTTCAAGCGGATGCGCCTGCCGTTCACGGTGGGTTACGGCATGACTGAGGCATGTCCGTTGCTGGGATATGAGTGGTGGACAGATTTTGTGCCAGGCTCTTGCGGGAAACCAGTTCATGAGGTACGGATTGACTCCCATGACCCGCGCAGTGTGGTCGGCGAGATCCAAGCACGCGGTGCCAATGTCACCATCGGCTATTATAAGAACCCCGAGGCCACTGCAGCGGCATTTACTCAGGATGGCTGGTTCCGCACTGGAGACCTGGGACTGATGGACAAGGACAACAATATCTTCATCCGTGGGCGCATCAAGTCAATGATCTTGAACTCATCGGGTCAGAACATCTATCCCGAAGAAGTGGAAGCTGTTCTCGCAAACTGTGCCTATGTGACCGAATGCCTGGTTGTGGATCGTGAAGGGAAAATTGTAGCTCTCGTCTATGCCGAGCTACCCGAGGACATGGATGCCGAGACGCGACTGCGCATCCCCGACCAGATTCGCGCCGAGGCGAACAAGTCACTGCCCGGCTATAGCAAAATCTCCAAGGTGGAATTGGTTGACAAGCCCTTCGAAAAGACCCCGAAGATGAGCATCAAACGCTTTTTATACCACTAAGACATAAGAGCATAAGTTAAGCAAGCCCCACATTGCCCACAATTTCGGGACAATGTGGGGCTTCTTATAGACATGTTCAATGAAAAATGTGGACATCTTAATTATCTCCCATATACTTATTTCCTGCCTCTAAACAGTTACAAGCCAGCGACATACACTGCATATTCATAGTTTAATAACAAAAAAATAAGTTCTTCAAGCGAGAAAACCTTGCAGAATTCCAAAATATTTCCTACCTTTGCCGATAAGTTGTAATTGCAACTCAAATATTTGTTATGAACTAGCAACTATTACTGTAATATCATAGATTCTCGTTTGATGAATTATATTTGCATCTAGGCTTGACACATCAGGCTTTGATTGAGATGAGATTAAGGCATCTTACTTCCTATTCCATTGATAATTAAACTAATAATTAAAGCGAAGAATTAATAACATATAAAATTGACAACCTATGAATAATAGAGGTACAACAAACGTTCCTGGTCAGGAGCAAGGACAGGGCAATTTATATGCCCGCCAACAAGGTTCACAACACGCTGGCACGGTAGTGCCTGGTATGAACCAGCAAGCGCCTGCAGTAGAGGCCGCCATGCCACAACCCGAGCAACAACAACAAAGAATTCAACCAACCATTCCTGTGGTGGGGTTTCTTTACTCCATCTCACGCCAGGGCTTCGGTGAATACTGGCCATTGCATGTGGGAACCAACACGATTGGTCGTGGCGAGAACAACGACATCCGTTTGATGGAACGCACTGTCAGCGAGCGTCATGCCAACCTTTTCATCCGTCAGATGAAGTCATCACGTAAGATTATAGCATCCATCCGTGACGAGGGCTCCAAGAATGGCATCTTTGTTAACGACGAGGAACTCACCTACGATGCACATGAGTGCCACAACCGCGACATCATTACGGTGGGCAACAATTATCGTCTATTGCTAATCCTCATTGATGCCGACGAAATGGGACTGAGCGTGGCACAGAATTTCCAGCCCCTTGACAACAGCGAACCCATTAACATGCCCGCTTCCCAGCCTATGCAACAACCCTACCCTCCAATGGGCCAACCCCAGGCACCACAAATCCCCCCCATCCCTATGGGACAACCCATTCAGCAAGGTACCATGCCTGCTCAAGGCAATAGTTCGCTCTACGATGCATCGAAACGAGCAAAGAATGGCACGGTTTCCATGGATGGCTCTGTGGAAATGCCCGGTGGTAACACTCAATTTCTACAATAAGCCCTCCTATGGCTGTAATTCATATCCAAGGGGCTGCCGAAAAGGCGCAGGGCATTCACTATGAAGTGGATATCGACCAGGCACCTCTAGGCGTGGGGGGCATGGGACAAGTGTTCCGCGGATTTCGTGTGGACGAGCGTTCAGGCATAAGGCGAGATGCCGCCATTAAGTTCTTGTTCGATGACCTCCCTCAAAATGCCATTGAACGTTCACGACGCGAAGCGTCCATCATGATTTCAAGTGAGAATCTGGTGGAAATGTTTGGTTTCATCGAGGTAGACGAGACCGATGCTGCGGGTCGTGTGACACATCGTTATCATGTGGCAAGCGAATTGCTGGACGGTGTGGTACTCTACGATCTGCTTCGAGGCAAAATTACCGACATCAATGGCCAAGTAATCCCATTTGCCCAAGATTTGTATCGCCAATACATAAACGACCGTCTCGCTTTTTCCATTTATATCACCAAAAATGTGCTGTCGGGCATCATGGCGCTGCATGACAAGGGTTATGTTCATCGTGACATCGACCCTAGCAATATCATGATTACCCGCAACGGCAAGGTGAAACTCATCGATTTTGGCATTGCCAAGCAATTGTCGGCACTCGGACAGAATGATCGACAATTGACCACCGCTGGTCAGTTTATGGGCAAGGCTGCTTATGCTGCGCCTGAACTTGTGATGGGTGACGTAGCCCATCAGAACGAGACTACCGACATCTATGCTATCGGCATCATGCTCTATGAGTTGGCAACAGGTCATCTACCTTTCGATGGGCCGACACATGAGGTGTTGGACATGCAACTGCGCATGAAACTCCCTTTGAAAGATGTCGGGAATAAATACCTGCGCAGTATCATTGCCAAAGCCACAGACAAACGACAACAAGAGCGTTATGCCTCGGCAGCCGAGTTCCGCGTGGCACTGGAGCAATTGAGTCGTAACTCATTGCCACCACAAGAATCCGCTCCCCCATTGCCCCCAGCTGTCGCCAATACTCCTTCTGGGCCTCCAGCGACCATGCCTCCCAGACCTATCGAAATCTCTCGTTCCACCAGTGGCAGCAAAAGCAAGTTGCCTATCATTCTGGGTGCTGTAGCTGGTGTGGTTGTAATTGCCGGTGTGTTACTTGCGCTCTTGTTGGGTGGCAATAAAAACACATCGGACAATCCCCAACAGGACTCTTCCGAACAAGTGACAGAGCGGTCATCGGTCGAGACCGTCACTCCAACATCATCCCCGACCGAAGAAAATGCCGTGGAACAGGCCACCGCCTTGCTCAAGGACGCATCCACAGCCCAAAAGGGAGTTGACAAACTCAATGAAGCGGCCCAGAACGGCGACACCGACGCTATGTATTTGTTGGCTCAAGTCTATGCCCATGGCGTGAATCTTGACGATGCCATCAAAGCCGCCATTGAGAATGTTGTTCCCAAGGACAACAAGAAGGCGCATGAGCTCAATGAAAAAGTAGTCAAGGCGCAGCCTGACCACTATCAGGCTCTTTATGAGTTAGGCTGCGACTATATGGCCGGTGACCAGCGTGGAGCTGTTGACAGAGATTTGGACAAGGCAAGGACTTATTTCTCCCAAGGTGCGAAAATTGCCGAAGAGAAAAAAGATGCCGAGTTTGTGGAACGTTTCAACATACGCTTGGCGGCTTTGGATTAGTTTTCTTTCACGCATGGTGGATTCTGCAAATGAATAAGAACCCACCTAATAAACGAAAGACTGATGGCCGTGGTTCAAACCCACATACAAATAGATGGTGACATGGTGTATCTTTACGCCAGCGATGGAGTGTGGTATCAATACAACTCCACACAGCAACCATTGGGCGAGGGTGCCATGGGCACCGTATTTCTGGGTTGCGCTAGCGAAGACCATCACGATCATGTGGCCATCAAATTGGTGAATGAGAAGCTGTCAAATGTGCCCAGCATTCGTGAGCGTGCCCGCAAAGAGGCTTCGCTAGCATTCCGCCATGAGAATTTGGTAGAGATGCTTGGCTATTGTGATGACGGCACTGCTCAAGGCCCCATGTTCATCATCAGCCGCCTGGTGCCAGGCACGACATTGGACGAGTTTGTGAAGATCTTTGCCCAAGTGCCCGACCGTGTTCATCGCATCGTGCGGTGCATCCTGCCTGTACTTGATGCATTGCATTACATTCATTCCAAAGGCATTATCCACCTCGATGTGAAGCCATCCAATATCATGGTTGAGGAGTCAAGGAACATCCGTCTGATGGACCTTGGTATCGCCTTCACGAAGGACCGCATCGACATGACCTCGTCAGGGCTGTTGGGAACCCCGGGCTATGCCGCACCTGAACAATATTTGACCCGTGGGCAAAGAGTTCTTGATATTGATGCGTCTACCGATGTCTATGAGGCGGGCGCCACGCTCTACGAGTTGTTGGCAGGCAAAAAGCCCTATGGCCGAGGAAGCGATCACTTGCAACCCATCCTAGGTGTCTCTGAGCCTTTGATGAAAGTGATTGGTCGCTCATTGGCCAAGGACAAAGCCTACCGTTACTCCACTACCGAGGAGTTCAAGCAAGACCTAGAAAAGGCCCTACTTTCCCCTCAACCTGCACTGCCCAAGTGGGCATGGCCAGCTATAGCAGTGGGAGGAGTATTGTTGATAATCATATTGTTAATCGTGTTGTTATGCTAACAATCAATACGACATATCCCTTCTCGGGTTGTGCCGACACCCGCCAGGGCGGCCGCGTCGAGAATCAGGACACCTGTGCAACCAGCGACACCGCTTTAGGATTGTTGGTACTCGTGTGCGATGGTATGGGAGGTGGGCCATCGGGGAAATTGGCTTCTACGCTTGCTGCCCGTGCCATCATCACTACAGTAGCAGCCTGTGAAGGCACTGAAGATAGGGTGGAAATACTACGCAACGCTGTTCTCAATGCCAACTATTCCATATTCCAAGCAATGGAAACCGACCCATCATTGAAGGGGATGGGCACTACGGTCACAGCCCTTCTCATCAACGAGTGGTCGGCTGTTGTTGCTCATGTAGGTGACTCTCGCGTGTACCAGTTAAGGGGCGGGAAGAAGATATTCCGTACGTTTGACCACTCCATGGTGTTCGAACTAGTGCGTCAAGGTTCTCTTTCAGAAGAACAGGCCCGTTTGTCGGCCAACAGTAATATCATTACTCGTGCCTTGGGGCATAGCACCGACCTGATGGTTGATGTTGTGGAACTCCCCTATGAAAAGGGTGACCGGTTCATGCTTTGCACCGATGGGATTTGGGGCATGTTCCCCGAAAAAGAAATCGTGAAGATTGCTGCCAAAACCGCTTCGTTGCCTGGTGCGGTGGAGAGCCTGGTCATCAAGGTGGATGAGGAGGGAATGGCCACAGGCGCACACCACGACAATCTCACAGTTGCCATGGTTGAAGTAAACAAGAAATCGTTAAAGAAAGAGACAATGAGCAAGAAATCAAAAATCATATTCACTGTGCTGGCCGCGGTGTGTGTGTTGAGCCTCGCCGCCAATGCGTGGATGTGCTATATGTTGTTCCTTAAATAAAAGTGGCATGAAAGTGGTAACAATCGGGCGTGGCCCTGAATGCGATGTAGTGGTGAACCATGAATTGGTGAGCCGCCGCCATGCGTTGCTCAAGCTCTATGGAAATGGCAAAATAGAGATTGTGGACGTAGGACGAAACGGCACCTTTATAAATAACGTACAACTCAAGCCCAATGTGCCCACGCCAGTATCAAGGAAGGACGTAGTGTCGTTTGCTCATGTGAAGCAACTCGACTGGAAACAAGTGCCCGACGTCTTGCGCCCAGCGAAAATCACGGGTGGGATCTTGGCAGCATTGGCAATAATCGCACTGTTGGTATGGGGAATCCGTTCCTGCGGCAATGGCACACCCGATCCTGTTATCACCGATTCAGTGCCCGCAGCAACACCAACGTCAATTCCCATCTCCACCGAGGTGAAAGGCGACACAGCCACGCGGCTTGATATGGTACCCCCCCCCTCCACCTCGACCTCGACCAATGCTCCCGCACCCGAGAAGCTCGATGCATCGCATTTCGGCATCACAACGCCGAAACCCGCCGCTAAAAAAACAGCCACGAAGAAAGTTGCCTCGCCAACGAAGAAGGAGGAAAAGCCAACAGAAGACTCCCCAGCAGAAAAACCTGCCGAGAAGACGGATGCCAAGCCGAATCCACCAACTGAGAAACGCGACAGCGCGTGAACTAATGGAATTAATCATAATCATATCATAAAACAACTAGCTATGATACTACTGAAAATTGGCAGCGGAAATGGCTGCAACATTGTAATGCACAGCAATTATGTGAGTGGATTACATGCCGAGATGGTACTCTTGGACAATGGTGACATCTTTATCGAGGACAAGGGCAGCACAAATGGCACTTTTGTGGGAGGCCAACGTTTGCGTCCCAATGTTGAAACCAAAGTGACCCGTGGCGATCTCATCAAACTGGGTGACTCTGAATTGTTGTGGCAACAAGTGCCAGTGCTAAAGAACAAGGGGTACAAGGCCATCTATAACATCGGCAGCAGTTTGCGTAACGACATTCAGCTCACGAGTCAGTTTGCGAGCCGTTATCATGCGACTTTGTTCATCGACCAGCAGGGCAAAGCTACGCTAGTGGACAATTGCAGCAAGAACGGCACCGAGGTTAATGGCACCCGCATCCCGTCAGAGCGTCCTGTGCCTTTGAAAAAAGGTTATCAGGTGGTCTGTGCCGATGAGGATATCACCCAACAAATCAAAGCTTTGCTACCTGGTGGCAACAAAGCTTTGCTCTATGGTGGACTAGGTTTGCTGGCCGCCGCTGTGGTGGCTGCCGGCATCATCTTCCTGCCCAAGCTCTTTAACGGCAAGAATGAGCCAGCTCAACAACCTCAAGTGACAGTTGTCGATTCAACAGGGACAAACGCTCCTACTGCGACTGCCCCCAACATTGAGGAAATTCGCAAGGCCGTAGTCTATGTTGATGCCCAGTACACACTAGTGGCAAAAATTGAGGATTGCCCCATCAATGTGGAATTGTGGAAAAACACCTTCGGTTCACGTTACAGCTCAGGCGAATTGCCTATCCCTGCCCGAATGGTGAAGAACGGCACGCGTTATTCAGCAACCGCATTCTTCCTTGACCGCGAGGGGAATCTGGCCACAAACATGCATGTGGCTACACCCTGGAAGATGTATTATGAAGAAGGGTACGGATATGAGGACGAGCGCGTTTATTACCAAACACAGATTGAGCGTCTGATGGATATCCGTGAGATAGGCAGCAAGCCGCAAAGCGACTTCGCCTACAACGAGCGCAGCGAGGGAGCCATGTTGTGGAATATCATTAAACAGCAGGCTGCACAAAGCGGCAACAACTCGATTCAGGAACTCAATGCCATCATCCGTCAGATTAAGCGTAGCAAGGTATCCCTCAGCGGAAAGATTGACTTCATCTCTGTAGGATACCCTGGACGCAACTACACGCATCAGGACGAGTATGACCGTTGTTACGTACGTGCTGCAGGCGACAATGTAAACAATGACATCGCTATCCTTCAACTCAACAACAAGAAGACACCCGATGACGTGACATTCGTCTTCAGCCCCGACAAGTTCTATACCGGCACTATCGAGCCTAACAAAGACCCCCTCACTTGGATAGGTTATCCCCGTGGACGGAATTGGAACATGGAAAACAACACCCTTGAGCCCCAAATCCGCGAGACCAAGTGCGCCAAGATTCCTACAGGTGATGCGTTTGAGTTCGACAGCGAGGTCGTGGGTGGTGCCAGCGGATCCCCCATCTACAATTCGCAGACGGGACAACTCTATGGTGTGGTCAATTCTGGCAAAATTGCCGCAGCCACCTATTCTCGGGCTATTCAGGCCAAGAATCTGAAGAAACTATACGACGATTTGCCATGAAACGTCTGTCGATCATAATGTGCTTGATTTGTGCCTGTGCTGTGTGTCCCACGGCCCAGGCACAAGTCGCCAAGTGGATTATCCGCCCGGTAAACAGTGCCATTGCCCGCATGAACAATAGCCACTTCAAGGCGTGGAACAGCGAAAAATGTGGTGTTTTCAACAATGAGGGCAAACAAGTAGTACCTTTCATGGCCGATTCCATCACCGATTTTGTGAACGATATAGCCGTGGTTCTACGCACAGAAAAAGATCGCAACCGCCTATTGTCGGTCCTTCATGCCACAGGTGAAATATATCCTGTGCGCGAGGAGGTGTATGTTGACAAGAATCCCTTTGTGTGCGACAATGCATTGCTAACTTTCAACAAAAAAGGCAAGGAGGTGTTCATTGACCTTGAAGGTAATAAATTGCGCAAGGCGCCATCCATCACCCATCCCGAAGGGCAAACGGTGGACGAGCTGGAATTTGTTACCGACGGGCCTGTACCCTTCGAGGTTGGCGGCAAGTACGGCTACCGCACCAACTATGATGTGCTTTTGCCCGCTCAGTTCATGGAAGCCTATCCGTTTTCAGCGGGTTATGCTATCGCCACCGATTCTACGGGTCGTTACGGCCTGCTGCGTCTGCTTAAAGATGATGTTACCGTAGCCAAGTCTACGGGCGCACGTGAGGCACCCGACTATGAACACGAGTCCATTGACTTCAAGGTGCATGTCCCCATCGAATTTGACAATGAGGTGATTACCCTTGACTGCGTGCCATCGTCAGGAGCGGTGATTGAGGAAAAAAGTTTCATGGGTGGCTCGGAACGCATCATACCAGCCATGCTCCCGCGTGGCAACTATCAGGTAAATGTGTTGGCAGGCGATCTGCTGCTTTATGCAACAACCATAAAGGCGACGCCTAAACCCAAGCCTAAGCCAACCAAGAAAAAGACCACCACTACCACGACGACCAATGTTGAAACCACTGCAACCAAGCGTGGTACGGTCACGGCAAGTACGGTGAGTTCCGGAGCGGTAAATCTCTTCGTAGGCGCATCATCATTGCGCGCCAATGCTAAAGACTGCGCCTCATTTACCATCACGGTGAGCAACAATGGTGATGCCGCAGTCACCACACCGCTCACCGTGAGTGGAAAAGGGGTAGTCTGCGGAATCCATCAGGTGACCGTGAGACCCCATTCGTCGAAGGCGGTAACAGCAACCTTCACGGGTGTGAAGAGTCGTGAGAGTCGTGCTGTAACGGTAAAGACCAATTCTCGCAGCACAACCAAGACGGTATCTCTTATCCCATTCTTCACTGAGTTCTGACCATCATTCTCACAAAAAGAGGGTGTGTCAAAAATATAAAACAACTGATTGTTCTGAAAATCCTGATAAAAGAAATAATCGCAACATTTTGACAATCAATTTATAGACTGTCAGAAAATTCAGATATTTCAGTTGTTTAAAATACAGTCGAATTATGACACACCCTCTTTTATGCGTTGTAGAACACGGCGCAGATGAGGACTAGATAGTCGGGCATCATGCCGTCAGTACCCCATTGCATCTCCACGCCCAGCAGTTCGCTGGCGGTCTTGGTCACATCGAAGCCCAGTGCCTCGAGCGACGGACGCATCTTGTCGGGATGTCGGCAGGGCGCGCCGTTGAGGCGCGCGCAAGGCCCGCTGCAGTAGGGGCATTTCCCCACAAATCCGCACGCCATGCCGCCCAGTTCCTGTTCTAGGAGCAATAACTCGCGGTTCAATTCCAGTATGACTGGCTCAATCAGGTCGTTCGCCGCGCTCAAGGGTTGTCGCTCGCCTTGAGGGATAACCTTCATACCCAGAACCCTCACACGATGGTAACGCAAGATGCGGGCGGTGGAATCATTGTCAAATGGCGGGCAGCCATGTCGGCGGCCATAGTTTGGGCATTGCCTGCAACACTTCTCGAACCGCTCCACATCACGGAAATCAGCGACATAATCCCGAACATCCAGTTCGGCTTCCATCCTCTCGGTAATTATTGAATTCATCCCTTGTAACATTGGTACTTTTTCGCCTCGGCAGAGAAAGAGCCGCTCTAGTACAAAAAATAGGTAGATATATATCAGTTGTGCCCAACCTTACAGAATAGCTATAATTTTTCGATTGGGGACAACACGTGAATAGCTGCCAAAAATTAACGAGTGCAAAGTAACAGCTTTTTCTTTAATTTCTGATA
>JAEEJI010000020.1 GCA_016281825.1 Muribaculaceae bacterium
GTACTTGAACATCGGCTCCCAGTAGTTCTGGTCCTGGAGGTCGTCGGAGGTGAAGAACGCCGGCATGGTCGGGTCAATCGGAGTAATCACCAGTTGGAATTGCGGTCCGTTGGTAATCTCGTATGGCGACAGCACATACTTATAATTGTTAGCTGTGTTGGTGCCTGTGAATGTGTAGGTTTCGAGGTTGACGTCAAGCTCGATGGCAGCCATTGCCTGGAAAGCCAATAGGACACTCACGGCAAAAAAGAGAGTTAGTTTTTTCATCATAATTATTTTTTATGGTTATAATTTGCACAAAAGTATTGTTTTATTCCCAAATGACAAAACAAAAATAGAAAAACTACCGAAAAAGTATATTTTTTTAACAAACAAGAAGATAACAAACAATGTTATGAAATCAGTTTATAGAACTAGCCTTGATGCCAATGGCCTGCAGCAGTTGGGCCGTTGTGCTGTGCCGGTGTCCGTTGAGGTCGTAGAGGTACTGGTTGATGTCAGTTGGCGCCATATCGCGCACCCGGTCAAATCGCTCGGGGTGGAGGATGCGTGTGAACACCACGCGTTGGATGGCAATAGGGTCGCACGAACTGACGCTATACCCCATATGAGCCGGGTCGCTACCCGGCCCGTTGCTGCTCCAATAGACCACTCGTCCGTCGGTGCTCATTCCCAGGAAGATGACGCTATGCCCCGCTTCCTGCAAATGCCCTTTGATGCCATCATATCCGATGATAGCGCCTCCGTCGTGTCCTCGTGTTTCGTTGCGGTTCCAGAAGATTTTCATCAGGTCGCCTCGCACCGCCTGACGCCAAACGGGATGCGCGCGCCACTCATCGTCGGTTAGGTAACGCTCGGCAGGTGACTCTTTCACTGTATCGTTTTTCGCTCCGCGAAACGCGGTGATGCTGAATCCGGCATCGAGTTCGTTGACCAGTACGCCCAGCGAGGGCCCGTTGGCGTTGCATCGTCCCCAGAATCCTACCCCATCGTCCTGTCCCAAGGCCTCGGGATTCATCTCGTCACGGATGCCTACATAGGGCTTCATATTCTGCCACGCTTCAGGCGATATCACGCCTTTTTTGTCAAAATCCAGCAATGCCTGAATGAGTACGGCATAAGTTGCGCTGGAGCAGAACGAGGGTTGCGCCTGCATCGGATCGAACAGTGGTCTTTTATCGCCCGGCTGCATCTGGAACGCGTCGTGAAGTCCTCTCCACGTGGTCTTAGCAAAGGTGTCATTGGGGTGCCCTCCCGTGTAATAGCCTCCACGCGTCGGAAACTTGTCGATAGCGGCGACGATGGTGCGCTGCCATAACCAATTGACATGGTTTTGAGTCCATGACACATAGTGGGTCGCAGCAACCAAAACAAGTAAGATGATTATTTTTTTCATTTTATCGCACAAATTTCTTGCAAAGTTACACAAGAATCGCTAATTTTGCAAAATGAAACCAAAGAATTGATGAGCGATTTTTACAAGACACTGAAGGGCCAGTCGCAGGGGTTGTATAAGGAGAAGATGAGCAAGTTCATCTCCTTTGCCGAGCCTGTGCAGAGTGCCGATGAGGCCAAGGCCGTAGTCAAGCGTATCCAGAACGAGTATCACGATGCTCGTCACGTTTGCTGGGCGTATATGATTGGCACTGCTCGCGAGGAGTACCTGAGCAGCGACAACGGCGAGCCCAGCGGTACTGCCGGCAAGCCCATCCTGGGTCAGATCAACTCGTTCGGTCTGACCAACGTGGTGATTGCCGTGGTGCGCTACTTCGGTGGCATCAAACTGGGTACCAGTGGTTTGATTGTCGCTTATCGCGAGGCTGCCCGCCTAGCCATCGAGACCGGCGAAATCCTCGAGTGCCACGAACAGGCCCAGTGCCGGTTCACCTTCCCTTACCTGTCGATGAATGACGTGATGCGGCTTCTGAAGAAGTGCGACGTTCGCATCATCGAGCAGGCCTTTGACAACGTGTGCTCGATGACGGTCGAGTGTGACGCTGACGCGATGCCCTCGCTTCGGCAGCGCATCTCAAAGATTGACGGGACATCGCTTCTTAATTGAGAATGGAGAATTTCTTTTAATTGAGAATTGAGAATGGAGAATGGAGAATGGCCACGCCGTGGGCGTGGCATAGTTGACCGATGCGGGGCTTCTTGTTTCTCGTTTCTTGTTTCTTGCTTCTTCTAAAATGTCATCACCATGTTCAAAAAATGTAGATATTTCTTGTTCTTTCTCTGCTTGCTGCCGTTGTTTGTGTTTGGGCAGGAGAGTGAGGCGTTGTCGTTTGTCATCAGCGGCGAGGTACGTGACAATGCGAGCGGCAAACGCCTGGAGAACGTGAACATCACCGCCCCTCAACGCCACCTTGCCACGGTGACCAATGCCGACGGTCGCTTCACGCTCAAGACGGTGTCTCGACCCGACTACATCACCGTGTCGCATGTTGGCTACAAGACGCAACGTGTGCCGCTTCGCGGTTCCACCACGGGTCTGAAGGTTCGGCTTGTTCCGCTTAACATCGTGTTGGGCGATGTTGTCGTCACCAACCAGGATCCACACGTCCTGCTCGCCGAAGCCATCAGTCGTATCCCCGACAACTACGGCACCCAGTCTGAACTGATGACATGCTTCTACCGCGAGACCGCCAAGAAGCGCAACAAGTTCATCCAGGTATCGGAGGCCGTTGTCGACCTATATAAGTCATCGTACGAGAACGGTCCCTACAGCGACCGCGTGGCGATTGTCAAGGGTCGCAAGTTAGTGAGCCAGAAGTCCGGTGACACGTTGGGCCTCAGGATGCAGGGCGGCCCGACCGAAGTCATCTTCCTCGACGTGGTGAAGAACCGTGGCCTGATCTTGAACCATGAGGACTTGACCAACTATATTCTGAAAATAGAACCTCCCGTAACCATTGATGACCGTCTTCAATGGGTCATCAGCGCCAGTCCCAACAACGACATGCTCGAGTATGCGCTCTACCATGCCATGTTCTACATTGACATGGAGACGTTGGCTTTCACGCGCGCCGAACTCTCGCTAGACATGAGTGACAGTGATAAGGCGACGCGTCTGATGCTTGTGAAGAAGCCGAATGGCGTTCGCTTCAAGCCGAGGGAGTTGTCATTTGTTGTCAACTATCGAACAGATGAGGACGGTTTGTCACACATCAGTTATATCCGTTCGACCTACCGTTTCAACTGCGACTGGAAGCGCCGATTGTTCTCCACGAGCTTCACGGCGACAAACGAGATGGTGGTGACTGACCGTCAAGAGTGCCCCAAGAACCCGATTGACCGCAAGGCCTCGTTCGGTCAGCGCGACTCGTTCTCTCAGATGGTGGGTAACTTCAGCGACCCCGACTTCTGGAAGGACTACAACATCATTGAGCCTACCGAGAGTCTGGAGCATGCGATCAAGAAATTGAAAAAGAGCAAGAAATAATAGTAGGGAGCTATATACCTGTAACTTTCACCTGGTGTTTGACACACCAGGCACTTTTTATCGTCTATCGAAGACCAGTCGGGTGCGGACATGGTCGGCATCATCGACGAGGATGTTGATGCGCCAGTCGTCAGGTGCCTGTTCGGCGATGCGCAGTGTGGCATGCTCGCCGTAATGCGTTTCTTTGACAAATGCCATTTCCAAACGCTTCAGCCACCTGTTGTCGTAATAAGACAATTCCAGTTGATTCATGATTAGTTCGAGATAGCGTACTGTGTTGACATGTCGGTTGAAGTCGCACTCCACATAACCGAATGTATGATTCACCTCTCGGCCCTCATCCATATATCGCAATCGACTCTGAGGTTCGATGGGACATGGGCGGTCATGTACGTTCTCACGAATGTAAGCCAAGCTAGCCATGTCTACCGCCGTGCGTTTGTCCAAGTCGATGACCATCCAGATGGTACGCGCGTAACCAATGGGTGTTCCGTCGTGGTTCTGCACTTCAAAGACGCGCTGCGAGAAGTGGTTGTTGTAGTCCTCAATCCATGTGATGAGGGTGTAGTCCTCGTCGACTCGCGGCCACTGGGTCATTTCGACGGTGAGGCGTGAGAGCACCCATGCGTGACGGTTGCGTATGAGGTGTGCATATCCCACACCCCAAGCGTTGGCATGATGTGTGGCGATGTCGATGATGCGTGTGAGCAGCAGCGGCATGGGTAGTTCGGCCTGCGGGTTGCACTCGCCGGCGCTCAGGTAGTATTTTCGGCTGAATTCTTTCATTTGGTTCTTGGTTCTGATGCTGGCCACGCCGTGGGTGTGGCATGGTTGACCGATGCGAGACTTCTTGCTTCTTGTTTCTAAAGATGTGTTGTCTTGTTGAGGAGGTAGTTGTCGAGGATGACTATAGCCGCCATGGCTTGGACGACGGGTACGGCGCGCGGCACTGCGCTCACGTCGTGTCGGCCACGAGGGTGTATTGTTACCTCTCGACCCTGGGTGTCAATGGACGGGATGTCGCGCATCAGGGTGGCGATGGGTTTGAAGCCCACCTCGAAATATATCTCGTTGCCATTGCTGATACCGCCTTGGATTCCTCCTGAGAAATTGCGCTCAAACCGCACCTCCCCGTCCACCATTCGCATCGTGTCGAGCGACTCGCTGCCTCGCATTGAAGTCAAAGCTCGTCCCGCGCCCATGTCGAACGACTTGGCTGCAGGAATGCTCATCATCGCCGCCGCCAGCTGGGCATTGAGTTTGCCAAACACCGGTTCGCCCAGTCCTACCGGGACGCCAGTGATGGAGCATGATACACATCCTCCCACCGTGTCGCCCTCGGCTTTTGCTTGCTTGATTTGCTCCTCCATCTGCCTGGCCGCTGCAATCACCTCAATGCCAATGGTCTTGAGTGCCTGCATGGCGAATGCCCCTGCCACCACGCGGCAGAGCGTCTCTCGTGCCGAGGCTCGTCCTCCACCACGATGGTCACGAACGCCGTATTTCATCTGCCAGGTGTAATCGGCGTGCGAGGGTCGAAAGACATCCTTCAAGTGGTCGTAATCCTCGCTGCGGCAGTCCTCGTTGCGCACGACGAATCCGATGGGTGTGCCCAACGTCTTACCGTTGAAGATACCCGAGAGCACCTCTACCCTATCCATCTCTTGCCGTGCCGACGCACCCTCGGTTTGACCGGGTCGTCTACGGTCTACCACCCGCTGCACCTCGTCCAGGTCGATGTCGATGCCCGCCGGCATGCCGTCGATGATGCCTCCCATCGCCGATCCGTGCGACTCACCGAACGAAGTCAGTCGATAGATGTTACCGAAAGTGTTTCCTGCCATACTTGTCATTTTTTGTCAACTATAATGTCGGACACTGTCGCTCCAACGAACGCCACCAGGTCGGCTGGTACCATCTTCAGTTGCAAGCCGCGCATCCCCGCACTGACGAAGATATAGTCAAAGTCGTTGCACGTCTGGTGGAAGAACGTCGGTAACGGCTTCTTCATGCCAATGGGCGAGCATCCTCCGCGGATATAGCCCGTGGTGGGCAATAGCTGCTTCATCGCAATCATCTCCACCTTCTTGTTCCCTGACACGCGCGCCGCCTTTTTCAGGTCCACCTCTTCACATCCTGGCACGACACACACGAAGTGTCCCGTTCGGTCGCCGTGCAGTACCAATGTCTTGAACACCTGGTGTATGTCCTCGCCCAACGACGCAGCGACATGTTCGGCTGCGAGGTTGTTCTCGTCCACCTCATAAGGCACCAGTTCGTAGGCGACATGCGCCTGGTCAAGAAGTCGTGCCGCATTGGTTTTATTAATTTTCTTCGCCATAGTTTTAAAAATCGTGAAATTTTGGCAAAGTTACAAATAAGTTCTCTACCTTTGCCAAAAAAATAAGATAAAACGATGAGAAAGTTGATTTTTTGCGTCATGTTGGCTTGTGCGTCGTGCCTGATTAGTCATGCGCAGTTCCAAGGAATTGATGTAGACAAACTGTCCCTGCTTGTCAAGCAAGCCTCCACGTTGCCCATGGACAATGCCATTCTTGTGATGAAGAGTACAATGACCGCCCTGTCAGATAACCCGATGGGTTACCGCAAGGCGCTGGAGTTTGCCGAGTCTCACCTGGGCAACCCCGCCGACTCGCTTCACAACGAGGAGCTGTACATCACTTGTCTGGAACATGCAACCCAGTCGTATGTGTTGGGAAAGAGTGAGAAGGACCGTCCGCGTCTGCTGCTTGAGTCGGCCAAGAAGAACCGCATCGGCACCGCTGCGAGCGACTTGGTATACGTGACTCCCGACGGTCAAACGCACCACCTGACTGAAGCATGCGATCAGTACACGCTGGTTTACTTCAACGACCCCGACTGCGATGCTTGCGAAAGAGTAAAATCTCGCATGGAGCAGTCGCAGACGCTTAAGAGCTATGTTGACCAAGGCTTGCTGAAGGTCATCGGCATCTACCCCGAGAGCAACGAGAAGTTGTGGAAGAAATCCACATTCCCTTCTTGGATTGTCAACGGTTGGGACAAAAAGCAGCAGATTGAGAACGAAGGCACCTATGTGATGCCTACTTCGTTGCCCGTGTTCTATTTGCTCGCTCCTGACAAAACCGTACTGCTGAAGAACGAGCCGAGCCTCAAGCGCATTGAGAGTGCGCTAGACAAAGTTATGCTCAGCGCCGACAAGACACCTCAGTCTCTTGTCACCTTGTTGTTCAATTAGACCCGAATCTCAACAACACATAATCGGTTGCGCCGGGCGTCACGACAAATTCGTGCGCGGCGCGATAACCTAACGCCCACAGTATTTTGCCGTCTGCCTCCAGGAGCCAGACGGCGCTTTTTTGTGCCTGTGTGAGTTTAAGGTCAACAAACAAGTCGCTCAACAGCTTGCTACCCTTCATTCCGAAGGGCTTGAAGCGGTCACCCCGCCTCCAGTGTCTCAACACAAACTGGCAGCATTTCATCAAATCGCGGTTGAACGCCACGACGTTCTTTCCATCGACCATTGATGGATTGAAGGGCAGGTTGTCAGTTCTCAACTCTAGCGCTACCGGCAAATCCTCCAATCCGTTCCAGTGTATCAAGTACTCCTCATTCGTTTTATCTCCAACTGCACTTATAACAATAAAATCACGCTCAATAGTTAAAGTCTTGCTACAGGCGTAGAACTTGGCTCCAACAGCCGCCTTCACCGCCTGGTCGCATTGCGCGCGATTAAATCCCATATAGCCAATCATGGCATATAGCATCATTCCCGGCTGCGGCGCTTTGAGCAATTTTTCCTTCCAAATCCTCGAGTTATCGCTAACTTCATCATACTCCAACACGCCTTCCTCGTAACGCCTCAACAGATAGTCTAGCAGTTGTCGCTCGTCGGCAAGATGGCTCATGGTGTCGCGCACACGCAGTTTTGCTCCAGGGAACTGCTCCTCCAGCACTGGCAGCACCACGTTTCGCAGGCAGTTGCGGCGATAGTCGTTGGCGAGGTTTGTACTGTCGGTGACATATTCTTGGCCTATGTCCTCAAGATATTGCAACACCTGCTCACGTGTAATGTCCAACATGGGTCGTGCAATGCCCCTCTTATAGGATTCCATGCCGTCCAGGCCACGGATGCCAGTACCACGCATTAGATTGATGAAGAATGTCTCGACCTGATCGTCAGCATGATGCGCAACAGCCATGCATGGGCAGTGCAGCTCTCTCCTTAACATAGCGAACCAAGCGTATCGCAGTTCTCGGCATGCCATCTCGGTCGACACACCATATTTCAGCTCATAGGCCTTCACATCAAAGTCACGCACATGCAGTTCAACCCCCAACTGTAGGCACAGTCGGCGAACAAATTGTTCATCGCGGTTTGACTCCTCGCCGCGCAGGTGGAAGTTGCAGTGTGCCACCACGCAGTTATATCCCAACTCGAGCAGCACGCGCAGCAGGCAAACCGAGTCTGCCCCACCGCTAACGGCGACCAACAAGCGCGGGTTGTCTTCGGGGGACAATCCTGCTGCAAGTAGGCTCTGCTTCACTTTCTCAATGAGTGACACTGTTTTCATGTTTGCAAATTTACTGCTTTTTGTGGGAAAAATCGCCGCGCCACCGCAAAAAATTTGGAAGTTGGACTGAAAAACATTACTTTTGCAAAAAATTAAGTACATCAATGAAAAAGATTTTTTGTATTGCTGTGTTTGCAGCATTGTCACTATGCGCGCTATCTCAGAACAAGGTTCAGCAAGTGGTGGACAAACTGTCGGACCGCTTCTCGTTCCGCGGTTATGCCCAATTGGGCTGGGAGTATCATGACCAGAGTGACCCCAACAACGAGTTCAAGTTGAGCAAACTCATCATCATGGGTGACATGCGCATCACCGACAAGTGGAACGCGTTCGCGATGTTCGACTTCCGCGGCTTCACCTTGCAAGAGTTGTGGATGAACTACAAGGTTCAGCCTTGGCTGAACGTCAAGGTGGGCCAGTTCAAGACGCCTTTCACCATCGAGAATCCCCTTTCTCCCAGCATCCTTGAGACCATTGGTCAGCCGTCTTTGGCGACGAGTTACTTTGTGATGGGCAAAGGTTTGATGATGCCCAGTGGCGCGGGTCGTGACATCGGCTTGACGGTATATGGCGATGCCGGTCAATATGTGAGTTACAACTTGGCTGTGATGAACGGTGCCGGTCGTGGCAAGAGTGACGACAACTCTTGGAAAGACTTTGTTGCTCGTCTCACGTTCCATCCCACCAAATTCCTGGACATCAGCGCATCAACCATCTTGGGCAAAGGAGCGACCAAGTCGCTGGACGAGACCCATCTTGGTTTAGTGTGGGAGGACAAATTGGTTGAGAAGGACTACACTCGCAACCGCTTTGCCGTGGGTGCCTATCTGAAGACCTCGCCCATCGATGTGCGTGCCGAGTGGATGTGGGGCAAGGACGGCGAGTATGACTCCAACGGTGGCTATGTGACCACCCAGGTCAAGAACATTGGTGTAAATGGTCTGGACTTTGTGGCGTCGTTCGACCATCTGGAGACCTCCTTCACCACCGACCGCTACCAGGCTGGGTTGCAGTACTGGTTCTACAAGAAGTGCCGTCTTCAGGCCGGTTACAGTTACACCAAGGTCAAGGGGTTTGAGGGCGAGAACGGCATCCTGACGCAGATCCAGGTGGCATTTTAAGAGCCTCACCCATTGCCCCTCTCCAGTAGAGAGGGGAATTCTTTCCCCCTTTCAAAGTAGCCCAAATTCTCAACAAAACAAAAAGAAGATGCGTATATACTTTGTTTATATATTAATGGCGATGGTTGTCGGTTGTTCGTTGCCTGCAATGGCACAGAGCGAGAACGACTACGACGAGAGCATCCGCATGCCTGTTCGTCGTCTGCATCCTGAGCGTGAGCGTGAGAAAGCTCGCAAGAAGCTCCAGCAGGAGCTTGACTCGAAGAACAAGAGTCATCAGGATGTCGAAGACTGGGAGGACGCCAGTCAGAACAGCGGCAAGAAGAAGGACACTCGCCGTGTGGTAGGTTCCTCCCCCGCACCAAAGTCCACCGCCGACAAGTCGGCACTCAATGCCTTGTTGAACAAGGACTACTCGCTAGTGCAGTATGTCCCTGCAGCTCCCGTTCGTATGGTTTGGCGCGATGAAGCTGTAACCGAGAGCGAGAACGAGTTGTTGATGCAGTTGAACAAAGAGCGTGTCCAGGCCGGTGTGGTGCGTTATCTGCCCAAGGGCGTTACGATGTCCAAGACCGAGAACGCTTTTTTTGCCTACTTCATCACCGACGGCGCTCGTGTCGAGCCCTTGCGTCTTCGCGTCCAGTACTATGCCGACGACCCGCTGCAATTCAATGACATCCTGTTCACGATTGACGGCTTTGAGTACCGTTACCGCGCCGTGTCGCCCCAACGTGGCAAGGGTACCGGTCGAATGATTTGGGAGTTGAGCGACCAGGAGGTGAGCGCCTCAGAGAAGGACTTGCTTTACGCCCTATCTCACGCCCACTGGGTGAAGATGTATCTGGTGGGTTCTGACGGCACGAAGCATGTGAAATTGTTAACAGAAACGCAAATTCGTGACTTTTATTTGGTTTTGCAACTCTACCGTTTGTTGGGAGGCCGCATTGTCTGATTTTGTCCAAACGCCTTAATTAATGCCCCGTCAAGAGTCTTGACGGGGTAATTTTTGTCCTTTTTGGCCGATTTACAAAGCCAAACAATTTTTTTTCGCAAATTTTTCGAGTTTTATTTTGTAAATTCAAAACTTCGTTGTAATTTTGTGGCGTGAAATCTTCTAATAGGTAATATGATGGAAAAATTCGCTTTTATTCGCAATTATTTGCCTTTGATGGCCTCCGTTGTTCTCACATTGGGAATGACGAGTTGCGCTTCTTTGACAGGCAACCAATACAGTCATCATTGTACTCATACTGGTCCGTGCATTTGTGAGCACATGACACAGGCTGAATATGAGTATGCGCTACGTCAATTGGCTCCTCAACAACAAGACAATTCTGTCGACTCTTTGATTCAAGAGTTGTTGAGCAAAGACTATGCTTTGGTTCAATACATGCCCGAAGAGCGCAAGCGTCTTGTATGGAAAGACGACAGTGTCACCGAGACGACGAACGATTTAATGCCTCTGTTCAAGTTGAACAGCGGCCGCGTGATGCCTCGTGACGTGACCACCGACAACACCGAGAACGGCATCTATTTCTACTTCAACGAGGGAGTCGACGGCACACCCGAGCCCCTGCGTCTTCGCGTTCAGTACTATGCCGACGACCCGCTGCGTTTTGAGAAGTTGCACTTCATCATTGACGGTTTTGATTACTACTTCACCCCGACCAACATCCAGCGCGGCAAGGGTAAGGGTATCATGATTTGGGAGAACAGCGACGACGCCCTGACTTCTCAGGACAAGGATCTGATTTATGCGCTGACCCACTGTGAATGGTGCCAGTTGAAGATCATCGGTGCTGACGGCATGCAGCATGTGAAGATGATTTCGGACAGCCAGTTTGAGGACTTCTACAACACGCTGCAGCTCTACCGCCTGAAAGGTGGTACACTTTAGACGAACATTCTAATACTCAAGGTAAATATATAATAATGGTTTGTACATGCGAGAAGGGTTCCAGCCGTGGTGGCCAGAACCCTTTGCTTTTTTATAGGTACAAAAAAAGATAGTCTAAGCGTGTGTCTTGGGCTATCTTTGTTCGCGTGTTCATCCAGTCACTGGACACGCACGCGCAATAGTTTTAAACAGGAAAATGTTTAGAGCAGTGTGACCTCGACCTCAGTTTCGGTTTCGTTCACATTCACTTTTCCTTCGCGGGCCAGCCAACCAATAGCGGCGTAAACCTCTTTTTCTTTCAGTTTAGTAGCTTTCTTGAGTCCCTTCATGTTGAGGGTACCGTTGGCGTCGTTCAGCGCGTTCCAAGTAGCGCCCGCCCAAAGTCCGATAGTTTCAACGTTCATTTTCAAAAATTTTAATAATACATCAAAAATCGGGCGCAAAATTACATCTATATTTTGAACCATGCAAATTTTTCAGCGAAAAAGTTGTTGTAAAACATAAAAATAATGGTTTTCGGTGGTGATTTACCACATACCTCACGCAGATTACGCAGATATTTTATGTTCTTATGTCTGAATCTAAACGCGAAACAAGCGAAACAAAGCGAAGCAGACAAAACTCTTTTGTTCTTGTGTTCTTTTGTCTGATTCAAGTTTCTTAATTCTTCATTCTTAAACCCGTTGGATGAATTATTTGTTGTTAACTATATACCTGTTGTCCCCATTTAGTTTGTGTTTATTTAATGAGTTTGCAGCGTCACCGAAGGTGACAATTTGAGTAACCGGGGGTGTCGCTAACGCTCCACCCCCGGTTACTCAAATCAGTCGCTTTCAGCGACAAAGCTTAGCTAGGGGACAACAGGTATATAGTTCCCTATTTGTTTAAGCAACTCATTTCCTTATCCTACTGTTGTTCAACCTCTTCGAGGTACTTGCATGGGGTTATTGAAATTTTGCCTCTTCGATGCAAATGGCACATTTTTCAGCATTTTATCGTTTTGTTAATTCATCCAATAGGTTTCTTAATTTATTTTTGTATTTTTGCGGCATGAAAGGACTGGTGGTGAAAAATACAGGCAGTTGGTATGTTGCTCGTGGCGATGACGGCACGTTGACGCAATGCAAGATTAAGGGGAATCTTCGTCTGAAAGGTTTCCGTTGCACCAACCCTGTTGCCGTGGGTGATGTGGTCGACTTCGAGCCTCGTCCCGACGGCACCGCCTGGATTACCGCTATCGCTGCCCGCCGCAACTATATCATCCGCCGCGCGAGCAACCTGAGCAAGGAGTTCCAGATTATCGCCTCGAACCTTGACCAGGCTGTGCTTGTCGTCACCCTGTCTCACCCCGTGACCAACACCACGTTCATCGACCGTTTTCTGGCGACTGCGATGGCCTACCGTGTTCCTGCGTTACTCGTTATCAATAAGGTGGACTTGCTCACCGAAGATGATGACCTCGCGTTGCTTGACGCGGTGGCCGGTCTGTACGAGCACATCGGTTACCCGGTGGTTCGTACATCGACCCTGACCGGCGAGGGCATCGAGACGTTGCGTTCATCATTGGCCTACAAGACCTCGTTATTCTCGGGGAACTCGGGCGTGGGCAAGAGCAGTCTGATTAACTTGCTGGTACCCGGCGCTGACCTGCGTGTGGGCGATGTGTCGGAAGCGCACCACACGGGTATGCACACCACCACGTTCAGCGAGTTGCTTGACCTTCCTGGTGGGGGCTGTCTGATCGACACTCCAGGTGTGAAGGGTTTCGGCACCATCGACTTTGAGAAGGCCGAAGTGGCTCACTACTTCCCCGAGATATTCGAGACCGGCAAGTCTTGCCGTTTTGACAACTGCACGCACACGCATGAGCCCGGCTGCGCGGTGGTTGATGCCGTGGAGCGGAGCCTCATCAGTCAGTCTCGCTATGCGAGTTATCTGAGCATCATCGAGGACGATCCGAATGACAAATATAGGAAACCGTTTTAATTAAGAATTAAGAAATAAGAATTAAGGATTTCTTTTAATTGAGGATTTCTTTTAATTGAGGATGGGGAATGGCCGAGCCGTGGGCTCGGCATAGTTGACCGATGTGGGGCTTCTTGTTTTCTTGCTTCTTGTTTCTTGCTTCTTGCTTCAAAAATACGATATGATTATGAAACAGTACTTAAAAACAGCCTTGCTTGCCGCGTTGGCAGCGGCTAGCGCGTTTTGTGCGTCGGGCTATGACTTCATGGCTGACGGCCTGGCCTATCTGATCAATGCTGATGGGACCACCGCAACGGTGACCTACCTGGAGCGCCGCGTGTCAACTAACTACAACATGCTCACTGAAGCTGTAATTCCCAGCCAGGTGACCGACCCCGGAACAGGCAGAACCTACACGGTGACCACCATTGGTGAGAGCGCGTTCTACAGCAACAAGAGCATCACCCGCACCGTGATTCCGCCCACCATCACGCGCATGGAGAAGGATGCATTCGGTTCCAGCGGGTCGAAGAACAACATCTACATCAATGACCTGGCGCGGTGGTGTGCCATCGAGTTTGCCAACGACGGTGCCAACCCGTTGTATCCTCGCATCCCTCTTTACCTTAACGATGAGTTGGTGTCAGAGCTCACCATCCCCAAGGGCATCACCGTCATCAACAACTTTGCCTTCGTGCGCTGCAAGAGCCTGACCAAGCTAGTGATAAACGCTGATGCGCCTTCAATTGACCGCCACGCCTTCTACAACTGCGCCAATCTGACAAGTGTCGAGATTACAGGCAACGTCACTAAGATTGACTCCTCTGCCTTCCAAGGCTGCAACAAGTTGGTGACCGTGTTGCTTCCCGCCTCGCTTGACACTATTGGCCCGCAGGTGTTCAGTGGTTGTTCTAGTCTGATCAGCATCGTGCTACCGCCGAATCTAAAGACCGTCACTCGTGAGTCGTTCAAAAGTTGCACAGCTCTCACGTCGGTCACGTTGGGCGACCAAGTGGAGATTATCGGTTCATCCGCATTCAGTGGCTGCAAGAAATTGGCCGAGCTGAACATTCCACCCGGTCTACGCGCCATCGGTACTAATGCCTTCTACAACTGCGCCCTGCTCACCAACTTTGACCTTCCCATCACTTGCAGCGACGTTCGGCACAACGCTTTACGCGGCACTGGCTGGTACGAAGCCCAACCCGAGGGAGTGACCTACGCTGGGTATGTCGCCTATGACTACAAGGGAACTATGCCCGAACACTATCATCTTGAGCTTCGCGACAGCATCGTCGGCATCCATCAGTATGCGTTCTACAATCAGAAGAACCTTGAGAAGATCACGTTGCCCTTCAGCGTCTATGAC
>JAEEJI010000221.1 GCA_016281825.1 Muribaculaceae bacterium
CAAGGGTCCCACGGCAGTGCAGGACTATATCGTCAACGAGGTACAGGACGGCTATCGTCTGCAAGGTGTGAAGATCAACGACAAGCACTTCGAGGTGATTGTGCGTCAGATGATGCGCAAGGTCAACATCCTTGACCCGGGAGATACTCGCTTCCTCGAGCAGCAAGTCGTCGACAAACGCGACTTTATGGACGAGAACGATCGCATCTGGGGCAAGAAGGTGGTCACCGACCCCGGAGACTGCCCCGATGTGATGGCTGGACAGATTATCACCGCCCGCAAGCTGCGTGACTTGAATTCGACACTTAAGCGCCGTGACCTCAAGTTGGTCGTTGTGCGCGATGCCGTGCCCGCTACCAGCGAGCAGATACTGCAAGGTATCACACGCGCCGCTCTGCAGACCTCCAGCTTCATGAGTGCTGCTTCGTTCCAGGAGACCACCAAGGTCCTCAACGAGGCTGCCATCAACGGCAAGGTCGACACCCTCGAGGGCATGAAGGAGAACGTCATCTGCGGTCACCTCATACCCGCCGGTACTGGTCTGCGCGAATACCAGTCAATTATGGTCGGCAGCAAGGCTGAATTGGCCCTGGCAGGTGTCATCACCGACGAGAACATCCTCATCGGCGAGAACGCCATCCTCCGCTAATCAGCGACCTTTCTCTACAACACCTCCTCGTGGCAGGCAAGACGACCGCCACGAGGGGGTGTCTTTTTGTCTTGTCAAATAAAAAGCTCAATTTTCCGTAGCATCCGACGGCACCCAAGCAACACCCAAGATGTTTTTCTGATGCATTGATCGAAATAGCATAGCATGGCATGGAATAACCCTGTTCCGTGCCATGCTTTTGTCCATCATGTTAAAGGATATCGTGCTTTAAGCGCTTTGATGAAGCGATTGTATTCTGTTGGCGTGATATCGACTTTGGTGGGGACATCCTTGCGGTCGGGATGCTTTTTGAGCCAATTGTCTCGCACTTGTTGGTGTGTGACAATATTGCTGATTGGGATTTTGTATTTCTTGAGAATGGGCAACAGATAGTTGATGGCGCTGTTGATTTGTGCCTCGGTGAGGGGCTGCACGCAAGTGTTTCCCTGGAATTCGATGCCAATGGTGAACTTGTTGCAGCTGCTCTTGCCCAGTAACATCGAGTATCCGGCATGATGGGTTATCTTGTCGGGTGAGGCGAGGATGTAGCGTGTACCGTCACGGTCAATCACAGCATGGCAGCTGATGCCTCTCTCGGGGTTACAGAGCGCACCCAGTGCACGCTCAACATTGAGCGTGGCGGTGTGGTGCAGGACAACGCCTTGCACAAGGTTGGTGCCAGATTCAATGTTGGGCGTAGGGAAGTCGATGATGGTGTAGTCGTCGATTTTGGTCTTTTTGTGTGTTTTGTTTCTTGCGCAGCAGCTCGACTGCATGATAGATACAGTGAGGAACATACCCATCAGCAGTCCTACTGCAATGATGCCAATTGTCTTTTTATACATATTGTTTGAGATTAAGAGTTGTTGAATTACTAGTGATGCATTAAATTTTTATTAATCGATATAAATCCCTTTATTGACAAGGGTTTCAGAGCGTTCTTTGATTTTTTGATTTGAAATTGACAGAGTAATTTTGCGGCTTTAAACCGCAGGATTATGAACACTGGTCGCTATATCTTCTCTCAGGTTGTGGACTTCATTCCCCGTTATCAGTTCAATAAGCTCGTCACTAAGTATCGCGGCAACTGGCATGCCAGGGGTTTGACCTGCTACAATCAGTTACTTCATCTGCTTTTTGGCCAGATTACGGGCTGCGACCCCCTGCGTGACATCTGCCTTTGCCTTGAGGCGCATAAGGATATTCTTTATCATCTCGGATTCCGCAAAACGGTCAATCCGTCGTCGCTCTCACGTGCAAACGAGAATCGGGACTACCGTATTTATGAGGGGTTGGGCACATATCTTATTAGTGAGGTAAGGCCCATGTACTCAAAGACATCCATTCCGGAGATAACGATAGATAATGTCCTGTATGCCCTCGATTCTACCACAATCTCAACCAGTATAAAGTTGGCTGCGTGGGCTTTAGGCAAATACAGCAAGGGAGCTGTGAAGATTCATACATTGCTTGACCTGCGTGGTAGCATCCCTGCCAACATCCACATAACGGATGGAAGATGGCATGACAGCAATGAGCTTGACTGCATCACGCCAGAACCTGGCGCGTTCTATGTCATGGACAAGGCCTATGTTGACTTCAAAGCCTTGTTCCGCTTTCATAAGGCCGGAGCCTATTGGGTGAGCAGACCAAAGGACAACATGCGTTACGAGATCATTGGTCACCGAGAGGGCTTCTCACGAGGGGACAATATCCTTGGAGACTTCACAATCCGTTTGACCACGCCCAAGTCGAAACGGCTGTATCCCGAGCCGATAAGGGCTGTTTGTTGCTATGACGAGGATAGCAATGATGAAATAGTGTTCATCGCAAACAACTTCGATATCAGCGCACTGGAGACAGCATGCTTATACAGGCACCGATGGGACATTGAAGTGTTCTTCAAGTGGGCCAAGCAGAATGTCGTCGTGAAAACCCTTTGGGGGTATTCCGAAAATGCAGTGCGAACACATCTTTGGGGGGCGGTCATCGCCTATCTGATAATAGCGAAAATCAAGGCGGCTTGTAATAGTCCGTACTCCATCACCGAGGTGGCCACGTTAATCAG
>JAEEJI010000222.1 GCA_016281825.1 Muribaculaceae bacterium
GTTAGCAGTCTTAGGCGCGGGAGCCTGAGGCTTCTGGATGTTTGTTTGTTCAGCCATAATTTTAAGATAAAATTAAGTTGTTAAAAAAAGATTAATTAATAAAGTTATTTGTTTTTGTTTAGTTCCTAAAAAATCAAATGTTGTACCCAGTTGTTCCCTGCAACACGAAAAGCCCTCATCTGCCAGCCATATCTAGTTGTGGCTCACAAGTTTGGGTGCGTGAAACGGTTCTTCATGCTTGTCAAGAAGCCTATTTCGCTCACAAAATTAACGCAAAAGTATTACAAATATTTGAGAATGGCAAACACTTGGGCAAAAAATTCAACTTTTTTTTGACCTTTTGCTCATTTTGGGTGTTTTTTGTCCTCGCGCCAAGTGCTGAATTGTACAACCGATTTTACAGTTATAATAAAATAATGTGTCAAAGCGTGTGCTTGGTGTGTTTTTTTTCGTAACTTTGCAAATTGTTTCTCAGACTACACAAAAAACGCAATATTGCATGGCAACAATTAGACTTAAGAAAGGTTATGACCTGAACCTTAAAGGGCGTATCGTCGACCCATCGATAGCCGAAGCCATGAAGAGTGAGCTATTTGCCATCGTTCCCGACGACTTTGTCGGATTAACGCCGCGCATGGACGTGCGTGAGGGCGACCGTGTGATGGCAGGCGAGCCACTCTATCATGACAAGAGCTACGAACAAATCCAGGTCGTATCGCCCGTAAGCGGTGTGGTGAAGGAAGTTCGCCGTGGTACGCGCCGTCACATCGATGCCATCATCATCGAGCGTGACGACATCAGCGACAAACTGAGGCACGACACGAATGGTGATATTAAAGAGGTGTTGCTAACCTCTGGACTGTGGGCGATGCTTCGCCAGCGTCCCTACGACATTGTTCCATCACCCGAAGTTGCTCCTCGTGACATCTTTGTCACCTGCTTTGACTCGGCTCCTCTTGCTCCCAAACTCAGCGTAGTGCTGGGAGATGACAAGCAGTACCTCGCCAAAGGTGTCGAGGTGTTGAAAACGCTGACCGACGGTGATGTGTACCTGGGCTTCCGTCCTGGTGAGGAAATTGAGGTGCCTGGTGCCATCGTCAACACGTTCAAGGGTCCCCACCCTGCCGGCAACGTTGGTGTACAGCTTGCCAATGTCAAGCCCGTGAACAAGGGCGAGGTGGTATGGACACTCGATGTGATTACGTTGGCACGCATCGGCCGGCTGTTCGCCACCGGCGTGATGAGCCACGAAACTGTTGTCGCCGTTACTGGCGAGTGCATTGGCCAACCCCGCTATGTGCATGCCACGATGGGCTGCCAGATAAGTAGCCTGCTGGACAGGATGGACGCGTCAAACACGCGCATCATCAGTGGCAACGCATTGACAGGTTTTCGTGTTGAGCCTGACGGTTTCCTGCGTGCGCCCTACCGTCATGTGACTGTAATTCCCGAGATGTCCAAGCCTGACGAGTTCATGGGATGGGCATCGCTCTGCCCCAGCCGATTCAGCATCTACCGCACTTTCACCAGTTGGCTCCTGGGCAAGAAAGAAGTGAGCATGGACGCCCGCATCAAGGGCGGCGAACGTGCCATCGTGCGTACCGACGAGTATGACGACATGTTGCCGATGGACATCTACGCAGAGTTCCTGATCAAGGCCATCATCACGTTTGACATTGACAAGATGGAGCAATTGGGCATTTACGAAGTTGCCCCTGAGGATTTTGCCCTTGCCGAGTATGCGTGCACAAGCAAGCTAGAGCTTCAGCGCATCGTCCGTGAGGGTCTAGACCGTCTGCGCAGCGAAATGTCTTAATAGTGAATAGTTTATAGTTAAGAGTATATAGTTAGACTTGAGATGAAAGCATTAAGAAAATATATGGACAAGATTAAGCCTGCGTTCATGCCTGGCGGCAAGCTTGAGAAGCTGCAGTCGGTGTATGACGGTATGGAAACGTTCTTGTTCACGCCCAATGCGACCTCGCATTCGGGCACGCACATCCATGACGGCAACGACCTGAAACGCACCATGATTACTGTTGTGGTGGCGTTGTTGCCTTGCTTGTTGTTCGGTATGTACAACATTGGCTACCAGCACTATTTAGCCATCGGTCAGGGCGACGCGTCATTCTGGGCGATGTTTGTTTACGGTCTGGTCGCCCTGCTGCCCTGCATCGTGGTGAGCTATGCCGTTGGCTTGGGCATCGAGTTTATCGGAGCCCAGATTCACCACAAGGAGATTCAAGAGGGTTTCCTGGTATCAGGTATCCTGATTCCGTTGATAGTTCCCATCAACACCCCGTTGTGGATGGTCGCCGTCGCCACCGCCTTTGCGGTCATCTTTGCCAAGGAAGTCTTTGGCGGCACGGGCATGAACATCTTCAACGTCGCGCTGGTGACACGCGCCTTCCTGTTCTTTGCCTATCCGTCTCGCATGAGCGGTGACACCGCATTTGTCAAGACTGACACCGCTTTTGGTCTAGGCGACGGTACGGTAAGCGACGCGTTTACCGGCGCCACTCCGCTGGGGCAGATTGCCACGCATGTGGGTGACACGTTGCAATTAAATAATGTGGTGGGCGAGCCCATCGGCACGTATGATGCCTTTATGGGTCTCATCGCCGGTTCGCCTGGCGAGACGTCGATGATAGCCATTTTGCTTGGTGCCGCCCTATTATTGGTAACTGGCATCGCCTCGTGGCGCATCATGTGCTCGGTGTTTATAGGTGGTCTGGCAATGGGCGCGCTGGTGCACGCATTTGCCACACCCACCTACGCCGCTTCGATGCTCGACCCGCTGAGCCAGTTGTGCTATGGCGGTTTCGCCTTTGCCGCCGTGTTTATGGCTACCGACCCTGTGACGGGTGCTCGCACGCACATCGGGCAATATATCTATGGTTTCTTGATTGGCGTGTTCGCCATCCTGATTCGTGTGTACAATGGTGGTTATCCTGAGGGCGCGATGCTTGCCGTTCTGCTGATGAACGCATTCGCTCCACTGATTGACCATTGTGTGGTATCGTTCAACATCAAGCGTCGCCTGCGTCGCGTCGCCGCAAAATAATGGAGGAATGTAGTATGAACAAAAACAGCAATTCCTATCAGATTCTTTACTCGGCCATCATGGTCGTACTTGTGGGAGCGGTGCTCGCGCTCATTTACATGAGCCTGAAACCCAAGCAGGACGAGAATATCGCCAATGACACGCGCAACCAGATTTTGAGTGCGCTGCACATTGTCGCTCCCAGCGAGGCCGAGATTCCTGCGACCTACGAGAAATATGTCACGCAAGACCTTCTTGTGGACCGTGAGGGCAATGTGGTAGACTCGGCAAAGAACTGCGCGTTTGATGTCGAGATGAGCAAGAACATCAAACTAGCCGATGCCGACCGCCAGTTGCCCGTGCTCAAGTGCACGCTCGACGATGGCAGTGTTAAGTATGTCATCCCCGTCTATGGTGCCGGCTTGTGGGGTCCCATCTGGGGGTATGTGGCTGTGAATGCCGACGGCGAGACCATCTATGGTGCCAACTTCTCGCATCAGGGCGAGACTCCTGGACTGGGTGCCCGCATCACCGAGGAATCCTTCCAGAAACAGTATGAGCAGAAGCACCTATATAAAGAAGGTGTATTCAAGTGTGTGAGTGTAATGAAGAAAGGTCAGACGCCGACCGACGGCAGCGACTATGTCGACGCCATCAGCGGTGCGACTATCACCAGCCGTGGCGTTGGCACGATGATGCAGCAGTGCATGGCACCCTATGACCCGTTCTTCAAGAAACTGCAAAGTGTAACCGAATAAAGCGCGAAGACTATGAACAAAAAGAATAAAGAAGCCCTGTTCAATCCATTGTCCAAGGACAATCCGGTATTGGTTCAGATATTGGGTATCTGTTCAACACTGGCAGTGACCGTCAGTCTGAAGCCCGCCATCGTGATGAGCATATCGGTCATCGCTGTGCTGGCTTTCAGCAATGTGATTATCTCGCTGATTCGCAACACTATTCCGACGACTATCCGCATCATTGTTCAGTTGGTTGTCGTCGCCGCCTTGGTGATTATCGTACAGCAGATTCTAGTGGCGTACAACTATGATGTAAGTAAGCAATTGTCAGTGTTTATCGGCCTGATTATCACTAACTGCATCTTGATGGGCCGTCTTGAGGCCTTTGCGTTGAACAACCGTCCTTGGCCCTCATTCCTCGATGGCATCGGCAATGGCTTAGGCTATGGCATGATTCTGGTGATTGTGGGTTTCTTCCGTGAGTTGCTGGGCAGTGGCACCCTCCTGGGCTACCAGGTAATTCCGCAGTGGTGTTACGACCATGGCTATGAGAACAACGGCCTGATGATTCTGCCTCCGATGGCACTCATCACCTGCGCTTGTATCATCTGGGTGCACCGCGCCCGCAACACCGAGTTGCAAGAGAATTAATCAATGCATAATGCATAATTCATAATTCATAATTATCGTTATGGAAGAACTTAATTTGTTTGTCAAGTCGATTTTTATAGACAACATGATATTTGCTTACTTCTTGGGCATGTGCTCTTTCCTTGCCGTGTCCAAGAATGTGAAGACCGCGTTGGGCCTGGGTGTTGCCGTGACGTTCATGCTCGTGGTTACCATCCCCATCAACTTCTTGCTTGACCGATATGTGCTTCAGCCTGGTGCGTTGAGCTGGTTAAGCCCGTCACTGGCCGATGTGGATTTGAGTTTTCTCGGGCTAATCCTTTTCATCGCAGTGATAGCCAGTGGCACTCAGCTGGTCGAGATGGCAGTCGAGAAATTCTCTCCTTCACTTTACGCTTCGTTGGGCATCTTTCTACCTCTGATCGCCGTTAACTGCGCCATCCTGGGCGGTGCGTTGTTTATGCAGCAGAAAGACTTCCCCAATGCATGGACGGCGACCGTCTATGGTTTCGGTTCGGGCATCGGGTGGTTGCTAGCCATCGTGGGTTTGGCTGCCATTCGCGAGAAGATAGCCTATAGCAACATTCCCGCTCCCTTGCGTGGTGTTGGCATCGCATTCATCATTACTGGACTCATGGGCATCGCTTTCATGAGCTTCCTGGGCATTAAACTCGGATAATCGGCTATGATACTACTGGATATTACAACCACAGTCTTCGCCAGCGCGGCAATCTTCCTGATTATCATTCTGTTGCTGGTGATAGTTCTTCTGACGGCACGCCATTACCTGGTGCCGACCGGCAAAGTGACAATCAATATCAATGGTGGCACCAAAGAACTTGAGGTAGAGACTGGCTCGACCTTGTTGAGCACGTTGCAGAGTCAGGGCGTGATGCTCTCGAGCGCCTGCGGCGGCAAGGGCAGTTGCGGTCAGTGCAAGGTTCAGGTTGTTGAGGGCGGCGGACAGATCCTGCCCACAGAGACCGTGCACTTCTCGCGCAAGGAGCAGCAAGACCACTGGCGTCTGGGCTGCCAGGTCAAAGTGAAGGACAATCTGGAGATTCAGGTGCCTGACTCGGTGCTCAGTGTCAAGGAGTATGAATGTACGGTGGTGAGCAACAATCTCGTGTCGTCGTTCATCAAGGAGTTTATCGTGGCGTTGCCCAAGGGTGAGCACATGGACTTCATTCCCGGCTCTTACGCTCAGATCCGCATCCCCGAGTACGCGATGGACTATGACAAGGACATTGACAAGGAGTCGCTGGGCGAGTACAAGGCCACATGGGAGAAATATGACATGTTCTCGCTGAAGTGCCGCAACACCGAGCCCACGATCCGCGCTTACTCGATGGCGAACTATCCCGCCGAGGGTGACCGGTTCATGCTCACGGTGCGTATCGCTACGCCACCCTTCAAGCCCAAAGAGCAAGGCGGTGGCTTCATGGATGTGATGCCCGGAATCGCATCGAGCTACATCTTCACGCTCAAGCCCGGTGACAAGGTCATCATGAGTGGTCCTTACGGTGACTTCCACCCCATCTTCGACTCGAAGAAAGAGATGATCTGGGTTGGCGGTGGTGCCGGCATGGCTCCCTTGCGCGCGCAGATCATGCACATGACCCGCACGCTGAACACGCGTGACCGCGAGATGCACTACTTCTATGGTGCTCGGTCCCTGAGCGAGGTGTTCTATCTGGAGGATTTCTTGGAGATTGAGAAGGAATTCCCCAACTTCCACTTCCATTTGGCATTGGACCGTCCTGACCCAGCCGCTGACGCTGCCGGTGTGAAGTACACCGCGGGCTTTGTCGCCCCGGTGATGCGTGACACCTATCTGGGTCAGCATGAGGCTCCCGAGGACTGCGAGTACTACATGTGCGGTCCGGCAATGATGAGCAAGACTGTCAACGACCTGCTTGACTCGCTTGGTGTTGACCCGTCGAGCATCCACTATGACAACTTTGGCTAATCAGCCAACAATAAAGAACGACTGCAACCATAAATTGCGGTCGTTCTTTTGTATATCCGAGAATAATTCGTAATTTTGCCTTCCTAACATTAATATCAGAGACTATGGAAGTAAGAGAGACAAGAAATGCCCGCCTTGGGGCAACAATGGTGAAGAACCTTGAGCGTCGCCACTTTGAGGCACACTACTGCCCTACCCGCCACGAGGCAATAGAGTTGATCAACACGCTGATTGCTGACGGCAGTTCGGTTACTTGGGGCGGTTCGATGACTATCCGCGACATGGGTCTGCTTGACAGTCTGCGCAAGCGCCCGTCGCTGATGCTGCTAGACCGCGAGGGTCTGACCGACCGCGAGGAGATTGAAGCGATGTATCGCGAGGCATTCGCCTGCGACGTGTTCTTGACCTCGGCGAACGCTATTAGCGAGGATGGTGTGCTTGTGAACATTGATGGTAATGGCAATCGTGTCGCTGCCATCACCTGGGGTCCTCGTCGCGTGATTCACGTCATTGGTATGAACAAGGTGGCGCAGGATGTTAAGGCGGCCTTGAAACGGGCTCGTTCGACGGCCGCACCCGTCAATGCCACTCGCTTTGACATCAAGACTCCGTGTCAAACCGACGGAGTGTGCCACAACTGCAACTCGGTGCAATGCATCTGCAACTACATCCACCTGCTGCGCAACAACAACGGTGCCAACCGTCATGTGGTTGTGCTTGTAGGCGAGGAGTTGGGATACTGATTTAATGCACAATGCACATTTTAAATTGAATGATGAATAGCGTTTCAGAAAAATGGGTGCTGGCGATTGGTCGGCAGTATGGCAGCGGTGGCCGTGAGATAGGCCGTCTTGTTGCCGACGAGTTGGGAATCGATTACTATGACAAGGAATTGCTCATCGAGGCTGCGCGTCACAGCGGGATGAGCGAGCATATCTTTGAGGCCGCCGACGAGCGCAGTCCGCGGTTTTTCGCCAACATTTGGTCATTCAACCTAGGGCTGAACAGCGGTTCTTATTTTATGGGTGACACACCTTTAAGCGACGACCACATCTATCGTGCCCAGGGTGAAGTGATGATGACGCTCGCTGACCGCGGTCCATGCGTGATGGTGGGTCGCACTGCCGACTATGTGTTGCGCGAGCATTGTCTAGTAATCAGCATGTTCATTCATGCGCCTATAGAGGTGTGCGTGGCGCGTCTGTTAAGTCGTGGCGAATGCACTACCGAGGCCGAGGCTCGTACCCTGATTGAAAAGAAAAATCGACTTCGTGCCGAGTATTATAACTACTACACCGACAAGCATTGGGGCGATGCGTCAAGCTATGACCTCACCCTTGACTCTTCGGTGCTAGGCCCAGCAGGTAGTGCGCGGCTGATTGCCAATTATGTTCGTTCAGTCACGCACCAGGTCATTGATGATCTGTAATTGCACTATTGGCACGAGTTTTCTCCACTCCTTTGAGTTGATATAGGCCTTGATGACCTTAGCATGATCCATTCCGTGCATGTCGCTTCCCAGCATGTCGACCATTCCATTCTTAGCCATCCATAGGGCAGTTTCTCGGCAGTGTTGTCCGAAGTATCCTGCCAGTGATAACAGATTGACCTGGAACTTGATTCCCATGTTGTGCAATTGCTCGAGTCGCTGATGTCTCTGCGCATAATACCCATATCTTTCGGGATGCGCCAAAATGGGCCTATATCCTTTCACACGCAGGTCAAAGAGTAGGTTGTCGAGTTCTAGCAACTCTTGATGGAACGAGTTTTCCATGAGAATGTAGTTCCCTGGCATGGCAATCTGATTGCCTAGTTTGTACTGCTTGTCCCAAAACTCGTCAATGCGGTATTCTGCCGAGAGGAAGAGTTGCATGTGGCACAGGTCCTCGGCCTCACTGACGGCCTGCTTGAGCAACTCAAAGGCAGACTTCAGTGTTTCAGGTGTATTCTCAAAAGTCTCGGCAGTGACGTGCGAGGTGAGCACGACTCGGCTGATGCCCATGTCCTTTTGTGCTCGTAGCATGGCTAATGAGTCTTCAACAGTCTGCGCCCCATGGTCTACGCCTGGCAAGATATGGCAGTGAACATCTGTTGAGTAGAAAAGCGTTGCGTCTTGTTTGTTTTTCTTGAATATATTGAACATAGTAACGTTTTAGACCTAATGAATGTGCAAAGTTACAAAAAAAGCGTTGAAAGAGAGCCATGAAAAAGTCCTTTTTATTAAATTTAACGTGAAAAAGTCAAATTATTTTTGTCAATCCAAAAAGTTTATGTAATTTTGCACGCCATTACGAAAGAGGGCGTTTACCACCGCCCACAAAACTCAATTAGTTAACTATTTAAGAGGCATATAACAATGAAGAAAGATCTCCATCCTAGCAACTATCGCGAGGTTGCATTTAAGGACATGTCGAACGATGAGGTATTCATCACCCGCTCGACCGTCAACTCGAAAGAGACCATCGAAATCGACGGCAAGACCTATCCTTTGGTTAAGCTTGAGATTACCAGTTCTTCGCACCCCTACTTCACAGGCAAGCAGAAGCTGGTTGACACCGCTGGTCGCGTTGACAAGTTCCTGAGCCGCTATGGCGACCGCAAGAAGAAGAAATAATTCCTTGCACCAATGACATAAAAAGCACCGAGTCTATAACAGAACTCGGTGCTTTTTTGTGTCAAGGCAAGCGGCTTATGGGCAATTCAAATATTAAAGACATCAATCATTCTATCGCACAATGTGCGACTTACACATTCGAACTATTATTCAGAACTCCACCACAATACTCGCACAAACCCTCTTTGATAGCGAAGTTTGGTTTACCATGTCCGTCCTGCATGATACACTTTGGGTCGTCCTTTGGGCAATGCTGCCAGTTGCAGTAAGTTACATGCAGCCACGAGCATCAAGACAAGCAGAAATAAAAAATGTGTTTTTTTCATATTCAAATTTATTGGGTTCTTTGACCCTATATAAAACATTCACTCCAAGGTAACCCATGTTAATAGATGCCGAAAAAGCCGCCCCACAATGAAGTGACCCCAAAAAGTTGGACGGGTTAAATATTATTGTCTAAGAGAAAGAGTTCGGTATTGCACCGGGCTCTTTCCTTTTAACCTGGATTTAATTCTTTTATTGTTATAGTAGTCTATATATTCATCTAAAGCCTTCATGAAGGCTTCGGCCGATTCAAAAGTCTCGGCATACAGGAGTTCGGATTTCATGATTCCGAAAAAGTTCTCGGCCATGGCGTTATCGAGGCAATTCCCTTTGCGGGACATGCTTTGCGTAATATGATGTTTCGCCAGCCGCTGTCGATAGCCAAAGTGCTGGTATTGCCAGCCTTGATCCGAGTGCAGGATGAGGCCGTCAAGATTGTCGAACCTGGCAAATGCCTTGTCCAGCATATCATATACCTGTTCCAGATTTGGGCTTCTGGAGATGTTGTAAGAGATGATCTCTCCGTTGAACATATCCAATATCGGGGACAGATACAGTTTGACGGCGCCGATATTTATCTGTGTCACATCCGTCGCCCATTTGCGATTGGGTGCATCGGCCGAGAAGTCTCTGTCGATTATATTGGGAGCAGTCACGCCGACATCACCTTTGTACGAGCGGTAACGGACTTGACGGATCCTGCTCTTAAGACCCATTCCACCCATTAAGCGCTGCACTGTTTTGTGGTTTATAACGAACCCCCGATTCCGCATTTCAGCAGTGACGCGGCGATAGCCATAACGGCCTTTATGCTCATGAAAGATCAGTCTTATACTCTCTTTTTCCTGAGCATATTTGTCGCCGTTCCTTAGCCGCTTCAGGTGATAATAGAATACGGAACGAGCCATCTTCCTCAACTGCAACAATAAGTCAAGCGGATATTCCGGCCTTAGTTCATCGATGGCTTTTGCCCATTGAGACGTGCTCGGGCTTTCTGTTCTTCCTCGACTAAGGCCTTCACTTTTTTTAGCAACGCGTTTTCCGCCCTCAAGCGGAGATTCTCCGCCTGAAGCCTCTCAAGTTCTGTCTGAGGTTCTTTCTTCTTCGGTCTTCCCATGCCATTTGAAGGTCTGCCTCGTTGCCTGGCGATACCTAAAGATGCATAGCCATGTTCCCTGACATCTCTAACCCATCTCTTTATTGATGACCGGTTTACGTCATATTTTAGGCACAACCCATGCAAAGGTACGCCAATTTCAAGATATTCGCGCACTATTTGCTCTTTTTCTGCGGGGGTCATCCCATAACCTGCGGTTTTTGTCCGCAACCCCACCTCTCCATACCTCTTACACCTAAGCACCCATTGCTTGACTAATTCTTTGTCTATGCCATAACCTCTGCATAGGCCCTTCAATGACGTACCAGATAATACTTGGTTAACGAGATTAAGTTTCTCTTCAAATGAATGTTTTCGATACATAATGCACCCCAAAAGTTTTTTGTCTAACTTTTGGGGTGCAGTTCA
>JAEEJI010000223.1 GCA_016281825.1 Muribaculaceae bacterium
CAAACTCGACTCGGCAACCATCTATTCGATGCTCGAGAACGAAATCATTCCGCTGTACTTCGCCAAGAACTCCAAGGGATATTCGCCTGAGTGGATTCAGTACATCAAGAACTCCATCGGTCACATCGCGCCCAACTACACCATGTCGCGCATGATGTATGACTACTTCCAGCGCTTCTACATTCCCGAGGCTGCCCGCTCATCGAAACTCAGCGCCGACAACTTCAGGCTGGCTCGTGAAATCGTCGAGTGGAAGGAGAACGTGGTAAAGAATTGGGACGACGTGAGTCTCGTGGGCGACGTGCAACTGAGCGACAACATGCACAGCGCATCGATTAACAACGAGCCCGTCGAGGTTTCCCTCAAACTCAACACCGCCGGCATTGGCGACAGCCTGGGCGTGGAGATGGTGATTTACAAGGAAGTCGACGGCGAGAGCAAGTTCTTAAAGGTGTATCCGTTTAAGGTTGTGGAGAAGAAGGGCGACGTGTTCACCTATCGTCTCAACGAAACCTTCAAGCACTCAGGCATCTATCGCTATGCCTTCCGTGTCTTCCCGTGGAATGACAATCTGCCTCACCGCCAGGACTTCGCTTACCTCAAGTGGATTTAAACACTAAAGCAATAAGGCTCCTTTAGAGCCTCACAAGCAGCCCCGCCGCCCTCCAGCAGCGGGGCTAATATTTTTCTAGAGAATCTAGTACCTCTAGATTATCTAGAAAATCTAGAAGATAATAGAAAAGGCGGCCCACAAAACGGGGCCGCCAATCTATAATCTATAATCTATAATCTCTAATCTGGCAAGTTACTTGCCTAAGAGGATGTTGATCAGAGCGTTCAGGTCGTTACCGTCGACACCGCCCGTGCCGTCAACGTTGGCGCGGCCGTCATAATTGCTGGCCTGATCCTTGCCTAAGATAATGTTGATAAGGATGTTCAGGTCGGTACCATCGACATTGCCATTGCCATCCACGTCGCCAGTCTTGGCGGGCTGTCCGAAGAGGTCGGTGTAAACATACTCGTTGCTGCCGACCTGCGAACTCGACAGTTTCAAGTAGGCTAAGCCGGGATTCATGCTGCCTGTACTCTTATGGAAATACTTATAAGTGTTATTCCAAGAGAATGCCACGTTGACGTTTCCAAGATTGGTCGACTGGGTTGAATTGGCAATCAGGTAGTTGACGCTTGGTGACGACACAGTGCCATCGGGCTGGTGAAGGATGTACTCATTACCTACAGTCAGGCCACACATCAGTGCGCCAGTATTCGCTGCAATCTGGGTTACCGATTGCATGGCCAACTCGTTGGTATTCTTGTTGTATGATGTGGCGATATAAGCTTCGGGCACGCCGGCCTTGGTGAAGCTCACGGGCACCACGGTGCCCAGAGTGCGGGTAGCGGCCGCTGCTGTGAAGTAAGGCACGAGCTGTTGTTGCGGTGTCTTGGGACGGCTGCCATAGTTGCTCCAGTTCGCCATGGTGCTGTAGTAGTTGTGGATAGTGGTCAGTGGCACTAAGCACTCGAAGTTGGTGTTGTTACCGCCGTAAATCTGTTTGCTGAACGGAATGGTGGAGTGGTTGAAGCGCAGCGACTTCAGGTCGGCACACCAAGTGAAGGCGTGCTCGCCGATGCTCGTCACTGTGGTCGGGATGACGAAGGCGCCCGAACTGCCGGCAAACTTACTGTTATAGAAGCAGTAAGCGCCCAGCGTCTTCACCGGGGCTTTCAACTCCAGGTTGGTAACCTTCGAGCTGGCGAAGCACGAGTCGCCGTAGGCCGTTACCAGATACTTGCGAGTGCCGCCACAGGTGTGGTCAACTTCGGCAAGCTCGGGACTGAAAGAGGACATATTTGAAATTGTCGGATGGTACACATACATGCAGGTGCCATCGTAAGTTGTGCCGTTATAAGTGGTCGAAGCCTTGCTGGTGATGGTGATGTGGTAACGGTTCTGTCCGTCTTCATATTCACTCTGTGGAGTGCGAGCATCTCTGGTTGAGGTACTATAGTACACAAAGTCGTAAGCGCCAGCCTTGATGTAACTGCTGCGCGAACTCCACGACGCGTGGTTCTTGAACTGCTGAACCTTGCCGGTGGGCACCAGGATGCGGCAGTTGCTCGGGACGTCGGTCAGGCTGTAAGACCGGCCGCTGTTGGTCAGGTCGCTGATGCCGCCGTTGAGCACCAAGTCGGTAAGGCTGCTCATTTTGTAGAATGCCGAGGTATTAATTGAACCTACCGAGCTGGGAACAATCAGGCGTTTGATATTGGTCTCCTCGAACGCGTAATTGCCAATGCTGTACAAGCCGTAAGGCAAGGCCAGGGTGCCCTCGATAGGCGACTTCCAGAATGCCTCATAACCGATGCGGTACAGGTGTGGTGGCAGGTTGATTTTCTTCAAGCTTGTCTGGTTATAGAAAGCGTATTCACCAATCTCATAAACCACATATTTCTTGTTGTTGAAGGTCACATAGTCGGGGACGGTATATTCTTCACCGGCGTAATTACCGTTGCGCACAAGCTTTACAGTACCGTCGAAGGTGGTGCCTAAGAGGGTCGTAGAATTGGTCGAGGTCACAGTGCAGTAGTAACTGCCGCTGACCGAGGCTCCGCTGGCGGTATAGCCATTGGGATTGAAGTCGTAAGCCTGGTTGTTATAGTTGTTGTAATCCTTGAAGCCCGTCCAGCCAGCACTCTTGTAAGCATCGATTTTGCCATAGGGAACATACAAGTAGATATTTCCCTCGTTGGTCCCGTCAAACATATCATCCAAAGTGATTGTGGGAGGGGTGCTCATATTGATATAAATAGTGGTTAAGCTGGTGCAAGAAGGGAACACACCGGCACCAAGCGAAGTCACTGAGCTGGGAATACGCACCATGGTCATGTTAGAGCAGGAAGTGAATGCATTGTCTTTAATCGTCTTCAAGCCGTAGGGCAAGTAGGCGCTACTTAGCTTGCAACAGAAGAAAGCATAATTATAGATCACCTCGGTAGTAGAGCTAAAAGAAGGAGAACCTGTCTTGCCTTCGGGCACGCGATACAACGTCTTGAGAGCCTTATTGTACAAGCAGCCTTGATA